>NZ_CXON01000002.1:0-502543 GCF_001269405.1 Limnohabitans sp. 2KL-3 | reverse complement strand
CCGCAGGAGGTTGAGGGCGATGCTGCGCAAGCAGCAAAAGAGCCCGGGGATGGGGAAGAGCCAAGTTGATCACAAACGCTGGCCAAACGAGTACTTCGCGCAGTTGGGGCTGTTCACCATGACGCAGGCCCGAATGCAAGCGAGCCAATCCCGATGAGGAAACCACTGACTGGAGAGCCGTGTGCGGGAAAACTGCACGCACGGTTCGGAGGGAGGGGAGGCCTTGGCCTTTCCTACCCCTATCAAACACAAAGAGGCCGCCCCCATTGCCCCAAGTGCAGGGCCCCCACAAAGAGGCCGCCCCCATCACCCCGAGGGCAGGGCTCTGCATTTCGCCTATGGGCCCTTGCTCTGCAAGCGATCAACTGCGCAAAAACAAACGGTAAACCGGGTTGTCGGTTTCTTCGTTGTAGGGATACCCCAGCGTTTTGAGGAACTTGTCAAACGCTTTGTTGTCTTTGGGGGGCACCTGCAGGCCGACCAAGATGCGGCCGTAGTCGGCCCCTTGGTTGCGGTAATGGAACAAACTGATGTTCCAACCTGGGCGCATCAGGCTCAAAAATTTGAGCAAAGCCCCCGGGCGCTCTGGAAATTCAAAACGCAGCAAGCGCTCGTCTTGTGACAGGGTCGAATGCCCACCCACCATGTGGCGGATGTGCTCTTTGGCCAGTTCGTCGTGCGTCAGGTCAATTGCCTTGAACTGTTGCTTGTTGAACTTGGCCGTGATCTTGCTGCTCTCGCCTTTGCCGTGCGTGCTCAGGCCCAAAAACACATGGGCCTGGTCGGAGTCGCTCATGCGGTAGTTGAATTCGGTCACGTTGCGGGGGCCGCCCGGCAAGCTGCCAATCAATTCCAAAAAGCGCTTGAAACTGCCGCGCTCTTCGGGAATCGTGACGGCAAACAAGGCCTCTTTTTCTTCACCCACGTCGGCCCGTTCGGCCACAAATCGCAGGCGGTCAAAGTTCATGTTGGCCCCGCACAAAATGGCGGCGTAGGTCTGGCCTTTGGTTTTGTGGGTGGCCACATACTGCTTGATGGCGGCCACCGCCAATGCACCTGCAGGCTCCACAATCGAGCGGGTGTCCACAAAAATGTCTTTGATGGCGGCGCACACCGCATCGGTGTCCACGGTCATGAATTCGTCCACCAAGCCCCGTGCCACGCGAAAGGTCTCTTCGCCCACCAATTTGACCGCTGTGCCGTCCGAAAACAGGCCCACATCGGTCAAGTTGACGCGTTTTTTGGCCGCCACCGACTGCATCATCGCGTTGGAGTCGTTCATTTGCACGCCGATGACCTTGATCCCGGGGCGCACGGCTTTGATGTAGTTGGCCACGCCAGAGATCAAACCGCCCCCGCCAATGGCCACAAACACCGCATCGAGTGGCCCCTGTTGCTGGCGCAGGATTTCCATGGCAATCGTGCCTTGCCCGGCGATCACATCTGGATCATCAAAAGGATGAACAAAGGTCAGGCCCTGTTTTTTTTGCAAGGTCAATGCATGGTTGTAGGCGTCGGAATAGCTCTCGCCAAACAACACCACGTTGCCCCCCAGACCTTTGACCGCGTCGATCTTGACTTGCGGGGTGGTGGTGGGCATGACGATGATGGCCCGGGTGCCCAGTTTGCTGGCACTCAAGGCCACGCCCTGAGCGTGGTTGCCCGCGGAGGCGCAAATCACACCGTTATGAAGTTGCTCAGGCGTGAGTTGCGCCATTTTGTTGTACGCCCCACGCAGTTTGAAACTGTGCACAGCCTGCTGGTCTTCGCGCTTCAAATAAACCTTGTTGCCCAAGCGGCGAGACAGGTGAGTGGCGGACTCCAGAGCCGATTCGGTGGCCACATCGTAGACCTTGGCGTTCAGGATTTTTTTGAGGTAATCGGCAGGAGTGAGGTGTTTTGTCGTCATGACCTAAGCGATGAAAGGCGGCGCACATCGCGGAAAAAAGAATGACCTTGATGATAACGGGCAAAAAAAATGCCCCAAACCTTGCGGCTTGGGGCAAATCCACCTTTTCAGAGGGTGGAGGAGACAAACGGTGCATGCAAAAAAGCACGCTTGTTCGCAATTGTACGGGTCTTTTGTTGCAACGCAGCAAGTTGGGCCCTGCAAAATGAAAAAAGTTGTAAACGCGAATGTGCTTGAGGAAACTGACAAGCAGGATTGACACTGTCATGGCCCCACATTCCGAGGGGCCGCCGGGATCTTGGCCCGTCCCGACAATCCCGACGGCCACTGTTGGGTAACATTGCTTGTTGTTTCAGGAGCGGGCCTGTGGGGCCGTTCCCATCACCAAGGATTAAAAATGGAATGCACAGTCACCTGGATCGGCGCGGCCGGCACCCGATCCGGCATGGGTTTTTTGGCGGAAACCGGTTCCGGCCACATGATCGCCATGGATGGCGCACCCGATGCGGTCAAACCCGAGAACGGGGGCCAAAATCTGGCACCCCGCCCCATGGAAACTTTGCTGGCGGGCACCGGCGGCTGCACCGCCTACGACGTGGTGCTGATTTTGAAGCGGGGCCGTCACGATGTGCGAGGGTGCAGCGTCAAACTCAGCAGCCAACGTGCCGAGGTGGACCCCAAGGTGTTCACGCATATCAACATGCATTTCACCGTCACGGGCAAAGGCGTGCCGGCGCTTGCCGTGGAGCGTGCCATTGCCATGAGCCACGACAAATATTGCTCGGCCAGCATCATGCTGGGCAAAACAGCCGAAATCACCACCAGTTTTGAAGTGATCGAAGCCGATTGACGCAGACCAACACCGCGAGCAGGGCCTTGGCTTTTTGTAGGAGCGACGCCCTCGTCGCGAAACCCCCACATTCCACAAACCTCGCCTTGCAAGCGAGCTTGCTCACTGTTGATCCGGACCTGTGAAGTTTGAAGTGAACAACTTTTCTTGAGCACCGTGATCTGTGTGGGAGTCCCGCCCTCGGGGCGATGAGTGATGGTCCGTGAGGCTCTATCGCGGCGAGGGCACCGCTCCCACAAAAAGCGTTCTTGCAAACTTCATCGGGCTGGATCAAAAGGCTCAGCGATCAGCCCCACAATCCCTGTGGGAGTCCCGCCCTCGGGGCGATCGGTGGTGGTCCGTGAGGCTCTATCGCGGCGAGGGCGCCGCTCACAAAAAGCGTTCTTGCAAACTTTATCGGGCTGGATCAAAAGGCTCAGCGATCAGCCCCCCAATCCCTGTGGGAGCCCCGCCCTCGGGGCGATGGGTGGTGGTCCGTGAGGCTCTATCGCGGCGAGGGTGCCGCTCCCACAAAAAGCGTTCTTGCAAACTTCATCGGGCTGGATCAAAAGGCTCAGCGATCAGCCCCACAATGCCTGTGGGAGCCCCGCTCTCGGGGCGATGGGTGGTGGTCCGTGAGGCTCTATCGCAGCGAGGGCACCGCTTCCACAAAAACCGTTATTGCAAACTTTATCGGGCCGAATCTTCATCAAGGACGCTCTGTTCATGCCCAGCGTCAGACCCGGTAGGCGATAGTGGTCATCAGTTTGGCGGCCACTTTCATCGCTGATTTGACGGGGGCGGGCAGTTCCACCGCGCCAGACTTCATGGCCATCTGGGCGTGTGCTATTTCATCGGCCTTCATTTGAGCCACAACGGCGCGTGATGCCGTGTCGGCAGCGGGCAGATTGTTCATGTGGCTTTGCAAATGGGCTTCGACTTGACGTTCAGTTTCAACAACAAAACCCAGGCTGATCTTGTCGCCGCCCAATTTGCCAGCTGCATAGCCAATGGCAAACGAGCCCGCGTACCAAAGTGGGTTCAAGAGTGAGGGGCGGTCGTTCAGCTCATCGAGCCGCTGTCGGGTCCAGGCCAAGTGGTCGGTTTCTTCTCGGCTCGCTTCTGACAGTTTGGCTTGGAGTGCCGGGTCGTGGCTGGCCAAGGATTGCCCGGTGTACAGCGCTTGGGCGCACACCTCGCCCACATGGTTGATGCGCATCAGGGCGGCGGCCTCGCGTCGTTCGCTTTCGCTCAGCTCCAAGGTGGCCATGCCTTGGTGGGGCATGGGGCGGCTGGACCGTGCAGGCGAGCACAAAGTGCGCAAAGCGCTGTCGGCGGCCAAAATCAAAGGTGTTAAAGGCATTCAATGAGTGTAATCAATGCCGCCTGTGTCCGCACACTCGAGATCCGGCCGCTCAGGGCCGAGGGTCTGAGCACGTTGATGATTTTCATGTGAAGCTTGCGAGATGTACTAAAAGTGATTGAATTTGTTCAATAAAGCGTTCAATTTCAAAAAATCAAAACTCGCCGAATCTGTGGTGTGTTGTTGGGTTGCAACGAAAAGACCTTTTCTTCGTTAATTTTCTTGGAGAAGCGAGAAGGCTCTGGTGCAATAGATGCAACCTTCCAGATATGGAGGTTGGCTCAGGGTCTCAACAGGTGATGGACACCTTTCTGATTCGGGGCCCTTGTTTAACCTTGGAGAAACTTGCAATGAAAAAATCTCTGATTGCTCTGGCTGTTTTGACAGCTTCTGGCATTTCTTTCGCTCAATCTTCGGTCACCATGTTTGGCGTAGTTGACGCGGCCTACGCTAAAGGCACTGGCTCTTTGACTGACAAAACCCAGTTGAAAAACTCTGGTTACAACAGCAGCCGTTTTGGCGTGCGTGGTACTGAAGACCTCGGCGGTGGCTTGAAGGCTTCTTTCCACCTGGAAGCTGGCGTGAACAATGACGATGGCTCTGGTTCAGGTACAAACACAAATAACCAATCTTCTGGTGCCATTGCAGGCTCAACAACTGTTGGTTCGCAAGGTTTGACTTTTAACCGTCGTTCCACTGTGAGCTTGGAAGGCGGCTTTGGTGAGTTGCGTCTGGGCCGTGACTACACGCCTCAGTTCTGGACTGAAACGGCTTTTGATCCGTTTGGCACCAACGGCGTGGGCACCAACATTGCCTTCAACAAAGGTGGTACAACTGGCGTTCGTGCTTCCAACAGCATTGGCTACTGGTCTCCTTCTTTCAATGGCGTGAAAGTCTGGGTCCAGACTTACATGGGTGAAAACGCATCCACAGACGGTGCCAAGGCTGGCGACGGCAATGCCATCCGCTTGACTTACGACGCAGGTCCATTGAGCTTGGCTTACGCCACCTCCAGCACCAAAACTTCAACTGCTGGTGTGAACAACGAAACCTCCAACATTGGCGCTTCTTACGATTTGGGCATGATCAAGTTGATGGCTCAATCCAACAAGACCAAAGTTGACGGCTCTGCTGACATCGACGGTTATGTTGTGGGTGCCACCGCACCTTTGGGCAAGGGCACCTTGCGCTTTGCAATGTCTGAGACCGACAAAGCCGGCGTCAAGAGCAACCTGACCGCCATCGGTTATGTGTACGGCCTGAGCAAGCGCACTGACTTGTACGCTACTTACGCTCGCGTGGCCAACAAAGGTGGCGCCACTGCTGCTTTGAACGGTGCCACCACCGGTGCCGACCAGTCGTCCACAGGCTACGACTTCGGTATCAAGCACTCCTTCTAATCCCCTGCTGTCGTCAGACAGCTTGAGATTTCGAAGAAATAAAAAACCCACCGTGGCAACGCGGTGGGTTTTTTTGTTGTACTTGATTGATCCGGCCCTGTGAGGTTTACAAGAACGCATTTTTTGTAGGAGCGGTGCCCTCGCCGCGATAGAGCCTCGCAGACAACCACCCACCATCCACCACCCATCGCCCCGAGGGCGGGGCTCCCTCAGGGATCGCTGTGCCCAAGAAAAGCCGTTCACCGCAAACATCACAGGGCCGGATCAATGGTGTGGAGCGCTCACCCGGAAGGACTCTGCAATAGTTCCCCCCTTTTACTGCAGCGCAATCCCCGCCTTCTGGATCACGTCGGTCCAGCGGCGGATGTCGTTGTCCAGCAGTTGGGCCAGTTGTGCGGGGGTGCTGGCTTTGGCTTGGACGTTCAGGGCGCCCAGTTTGCCCGCCACTTCGGGGGTGTTCAGCACGCGGGTGATGTCGGTGTTCAGCCGCTCCAGCAGGGCTTTGGGGAGTTTGGCGGGGGCGGCCAAGGCGTTCCAGGACGACACCTGAAATGCACTCAGGCCCGCCAGTTCGCGCACAGCGGGGGTGCCCGGAAAGTCGGCCGCACGTTGCTCGCCCATGACGGCCAGCAGTCGCAGAGATTTGGCCTGAATGTGGGGCTTCAAAGGCCCCAAAATTTCGACCGCTGCGCCGATTTGACCGCCGCGCAAGGCGTTCAGCACCGCAGGCGTGCCGTTGTAGGGAATGGTTTGCGCTGCCCACTGGGCCTGGCTGCGAAAGAGCTCGGCGGCCAGGTGCTGGGTGCTGCCTGTCTGAATCGTGCCCAGGTTGAGCTGGCCAGGGTGGGCGCGGCCAAAGGCCAGCAGGTCGGCCAGGGTTTTGTGGGGCGAGTGGTCGGGCACCACCACCGCCATGTCAAACAAGCCCAGCAGCGACACCGGCGCAAAGTCGGTGCGGGGGTTGAAGGGCTGGGTTTTGAACAAACCGGCACTCACGGCGGTGGCGTTGGACATGAGCAGCAAGGTGTGGCCATCGGGCTCGGCCCGGGCCACCAGTTCGCCCGCCACCATGCCCCCTGCGCCGGGCCGGTTGTCCACCACCACGGGCTGACCCCAGGCCTGCGCCAGGGCTTGGCCCACGGTGCGGGCCGTCAGATCGGCGACACCGCCTGGGCCAAAGGGCACGATGATGCGCACAGGTTTTGACGGAAAAGGCGTTTGCGCTAAAACCCCCACCCAGGGCGTGGCGCACAAAGCGGCTTGCAAGAGCTGGCGTCGGTGAATCATGGCTGGGAAACTTTCAATTTGATCAATGGCGGGTTCAACATGGTGCAAAGGGTTCGAATGGGGCGCAGCTCATTTTGGCAGGGGTGTTCATTGTGGCTGCTCTGGATGACACAGTTGACGGGGTGCGCTTTGTGGCCGCCGTCCGATGACCCCGCGCCACAGGCTCAACAAGCGGTGCCACAAGACTTGCCTTTGCAGTTTTCGGCGCAAGACAAGTCGCGCTGGGAGGCCATGACCCTGCCCGGCAAGTTGAGGACCATGTTCACACTGGAGCGGCGCGGAGACAAAGCGGCGCTGCAAGCGCAAGCCAAGGCGTCGGCCAGCATGCTGCGCCAGCGGCTGAACATCGCGCCAGACAAGCTGGGCAGCTTGCAGTTTGAGTGGCAAGTGGAGCAGTTGATTGCCGGGGCCGACATGAGCCAGCGCGAGACCGAAGACTCTCCCGTGCGCCTGATTTTGGTGTTTGAGGGCGACCGCAGCCGGTTTTCAGCCAAAAACGCCTTGCTCAGCGAGTTGACGCACGGATTGACGGGCGAGCCCTTGCCTTATGCCACCTTGATGTATGTGTGGTGCAATGCCTGCCCGCCGGAGTCGGTCATCGTCAATCCCCGCACCGACCGGGTGCGCAAACTGGCCGTGGAGTCGGGGCCGACCCATTTGGGGCAGTGGCGGTCATACCGGCGCGATGTCAAGGCCGATTTTGAAAAGGCCTTTGGCGAGCCGCCCGGGGCTCTGTTGGGGCTGGCCATCATGACCGACACCGACAACACCCGCAGCACAGCCCGCGCTTGGTATGGCGCGATTCGCTTGGATTGAATGCACCAGTCTTGTGCGCGACAGGACATTTGGGGGAATTCCCTGCCCTGTCAGCTGGCTTGAATGTTGCATACTCATCAGTTACCCAACTTTTTGTCACCGAGGTATTTTGATGAACAAGATGAGCCCCGTCGCCATGCTGCCCAGCGCCCTGACCGCTTCTTTGGTATTGGCCGGCGTGATGACCGCCGGTCTGGTGCAGGCCAAGCCTTTCAAATGGACCAGTGCCAGCGACATTCCCACGCTCGACATCCATTCGCAAAACAACGCTTTGGGCAACGGCGTGCATGCCGCCATCTTTGACTCGCTGGTCTACTACAACAGCAAAACTTTCAAGATCGAGCCCCGCTTGGCCACCTCTTGGCGCGAAGTGTCGCCCACGCAATACCGTTTTAACTTGCGCAAGGGCGTGAAGTTCAGTGACGGCTCGGCCCTGACGGCGGATGACGTCGTGTTCTCGCTGGACCGTGCCCGCGCCAAAACCTCCAACTTCAACGTCTACACCCAGGGCATGAGCCGCATCGTCAAGGTCGACGCCAACACGGTGGACATCATCTTGAGCGGCCCCAATCCAGTGGTCCTGAACCAGATGACCGAGCTGCGCATCATGAGCAAAGCCTGGGCCGAAAAGAACAAATCGGTGGAGCCCAAGGACGCCAAGACCAAGGAAGAAAACTTTGCCCACCGCAACGCCATGGGCAGCGGCCCTTACATGGTCAAAGACTGGCAGCCTGACCAAAAGTTGACGCTGGTGAAAAACCCCAACTGGTGGGGCTGGTCTGAAGCTGCCACCAACGTGACCGAAATCATCTACACCCCCATCAAGAACGAAGCCACACGCGCTGCCGCCTTGTTGTCGGGTGAGATCGACTTTGTGCTGGACCCCAGCCCACAAGACTTGGGCCGCATGCGCAACAACGCCAACCTCAAGGTGGTCGACGGCATTGAAAACCGCACCATCTTTTTGGGCATGGACCAGCACCGCGATGAGCTGCCCGGCTCCAGCGTCAAGGGCAAAAACCCCCTCAAGGACGTGAAGGTGCGCAAGGCGCTGTACCAGGCCATCGACATGGACACCATCCACCGCGTGACCATGCGTGGCCTGTCGCAAAACACGGGCGCTTTGGTGGCCCCACAGGTCAATGGCTGGACGAAGGCTGTAGACACCCGTTTCCCCTATTCGCTGGACGCGTCCAAAAAGCTGCTGACCGAAGCCGGTTACCCCAACGGCTTTGAGGTGGACTTTGCCTGCCCCAACAACCGCTACATCAACGACGAAGAAATTTGCCAGGCCATCACCGCCATGTGGGCCAAGGTGGGCATCAAAGCCAAGCTGCGCACCCAGCCGCTGGTGACCTATTTCCCCATGATCCAGCGCTACGAAGCCAGCATCTACATGCTGGGCTGGGGCGTGCCGACCTTTGACGCGCTGTACAGCCTGCAGTCGCTCACCCGCTCGGTGGGCACGGGTGGCGACGGCAACTACAACGTGGGCCGCTACAGCAACCCGCGCATGGACTACATCGTGGACCGCGTAAAAACCGAGACCGACTTGCCCGTGCGTGACCGCCTGCTGACCGAAGCTTTGCAGTTGTCCAACGACACGGTCTCTCACATTCCGCTGCACAACCAGGTCATCCCCTGGGCCATGAAGAAAAACGTGGAGGTGGTCCATCGTCCCGATAACCGCCTCGACTGGACACTGATCAAGGTCAACTGATGCTCGCCTTCATCTTGCAACGGCTGATTCAGGCCGTGATCGTGATGGTCACGGTCGCTTTCATCGCCTTCTTGCTGTTCCAGTACGTGGGTGACCCGGTGGTCTTCTTGCTGGGGCAAGACGCTACCAAAGAGCAGATCGACCTGTTGCGGGCCGATCTGGGCCTGGACCAGCCGTTCTTTGTGCAGTTCGGCCACTTTTTGTACAACGCCGTGCAAGGTGAGTTTGGACTGAGCCTGCGCCAAGGTGCCAAGGTCTCGCGCCTGATCGCCGAGCGTTTGCCCGCCACGTTGGAGCTGGCCATGGTGGCTGCCTCTTTGGCCTTGGTCATTGGCATTCCGATGGGGGTCTACGCGGCCTTGCGCCGGGGCACCTGGGCCAGCCAGCTCATCATGACGGTGTCGCTGCTGGGGGTGTCGCTGCCCACCTTCCTGATCGGCATTTTGTTGATCCTGGTGTTTGCGGTGATGCTCGGCTGGTTCCCCAGCTTTGGTCGGGGTGATGTGGTGCAAATGGGCTGGTGGTCGAGCGGCTTGATGACGGCCAAGGGCTGGCACCACATCGTGCTACCGGCCGTGACGCTGGCGATCTTTCAGCTCACGCTGATCATGCGCCTGGTGCGGGCCGAGATGCTGGAGGTGCTGCGCACCGACTACATCAAGTTCGCCCGCGCCCGTGGCTTGTCCAACCGCGCCATCCATTTTGGCCATGCGCTCAAGAATACCTTGGTGCCCGTGCTCACCATCACCGGTTTGCAACTGGGCGGCCTGATCGCATTCGCCATCATCACCGAGACGGTGTTCCAGTGGCCCGGCATGGGCCTGCTGTTCATCCAGGCGGTGACGTTTGCTGATATTCCGGTCATGGCCGCCTATTTGTGCCTGATTGCGCTGATCTTTGTGGTGATCAACCTGATCGTGGACTTGCTCTACTTTGTGGTGGACCCGCGCCTGCGCGTGGGCAAGCCCGGAGGCCATTGAACATGGGCGCTTCTTTGCAATCGGTGTTGGGGCGGGGCGCGGCGTTTGCACGCATCGCTCAGTTCCACCCCGAACTCACCGCCTTCAGGCGCGACCTGCACGCCCACCCCGAGTTGGGCTTTGAAGAGGTCTACACCTCGGGCCGTGTGGCCGACATGCTCAAGGTCTGCGGCGTGGACAGCATCCACACGGGCATTGGCAAAACCGGCGTGGTGGCTTTGGTGCACGGCCAAGGCCGCTCGGCCACCAACCCGGGCCGCATGATTGGTCTCAGGGCCGACATGGATGCGCTGCCACTGACCGAGCACAACGAATGCACTTGGAAATCGGGCACGCCCGGCTTGATGCATGGCTGTGGCCACGACGGCCACACCGCCATGCTGATGGGCGCGGCGCGTTATCTGGCCGAAACCCGGCGCTTTGACGGCACAGCCGTGCTGATTTTTCAGCCGGGCGAAGAGGGCTACGCAGGTGCCCGCGCCATGATCGAGGATGGTTTGTTTGAGAGATTTCCGTGTGAACAGGTCTATGCCCAGCACAACTCGCCCGAGACGCCTTTGGGTGTGATCGGCATCACCCCTGGCCCCATGCAGGCGGCGGTGGACCGCATCGAGATCCGCATCATCGGCAAAGGTGGACACGGTGCCCGTCCGCACCAGGGTGTGGACCCGGTGCTGGTGGCTGGCCACATCATCACGGCCGCGCAAAGCGTGGTCTCGCGCAACCTGTCGGCGTTTGACCAAGCGGTCATCAGCATCTGCTCGATGCAAGCGGGCCACCCCGGTGCCATGAGCGTGATCCCGGGAGAGGCCACTTTGGTGGGCACGGTGCGCACCTACAGCGAGCGGGTGCAAGACCAGATCGAAGACCGTTTGCGCGCCTTGTGCAACGGTGTCGCGCAAGGCTTTGGGGCCTCGGCCGAATTGACCTATGAACGCGTCTACCCCGCCACCGTGAACACCGTGCCCGAAGCACAGTTTGCCTGCGACGTGGCGGCGACTCTGGTGGGCGAAGACAAGGTCTGGCGAGACATGCTGCCCAGCATGGGCGGCGAAGATTTCTCGTTCATGCTCCAGGCCAAGCCCGGTGCATACATCCGCATCGGCCAGGGCCTGCCACACGGCCCCGGCCCGCACCCGCTGCACAACAGCCGCTACGACTTCAACGACGACATCTTGCCGCTGGGTGCGGCCCTGCACGCCAGTTTGGTGGAGCAGGCGCTGCCCTTGGCGGCATGATGCTTCGATGTGATTGACAACATTCTTTCAAAAGGAAAACTCCATGGCTTTCAAACTCAATCCTTTCGTGGCCACTTTGGCCGCAGCGCTGGCCTTGTCCGCGGTTTCGGCCTCGGCCGTGACCCTGCGCGTGGGCAACCAAGGCGACGCCTTGTCCATGGACCCGCATTCGCTCAACGAGTCTTTGCAAATTTCTGTCGTTGAAAACGTCTACGAGACTTTGGTTTCACGCGACGCCAACTACAAACTCACGCCCTTGCTGGCCACCAGCTGGAAGCAAACCGCGCCCACCGTGTGGCGTTTTGAGTTGCGCAAAGGCGTCAAGTTCCATGACGGCACACCCTTTACCGCT
Organism: Limnohabitans sp. 2KL-3; assembly: GCF_001269405.1. Taxonomy (NCBI): domain Bacteria; kingdom Pseudomonadati; phylum Pseudomonadota; class Betaproteobacteria; order Burkholderiales; family Comamonadaceae; genus Limnohabitans; species Limnohabitans sp. 2KL-3. Next base: position 490,649 of record NZ_CXON01000002.1, on the reverse strand, counting down.
GACGATGTGATCTTCAGCTACGAGCGTGCCAAGGGCGACGGCTCGGACATGAAGAGCTATGTGGGCCAGTTCAAAGAGATCAAAAAGATCAACGACCACACCATCGACATCATCACCAACGCGCCTTTCCCCATCGTGCCCGAGTTGATCACGCACTGGGCCATCATGAGCAAGAAGTGGTGTGAAGACAACCAGGCCACCAAGCCGGTGGATCGCCGCAAAGGCATTGAAAACGCCGCCTCTTTCCGTGCCAACGGCACCGGTCCTTTCCGTGTGCGTGAGCGTCAGCCCAGCGTGCGCACCACCTTCACACGCAACGGCAACTACTGGGGCAAGATTCCCGGCAACGTGGACGAGGTCATCTTCAGCGTGATTGGCAACGACGCCACCCGCGTGGCGGCCATGATGTCGGGCGAACTCGATGTGATGGAGCCCGTGCCCGTGCAGGACGTGGAACGCCTGAAAGCCAATGACAAACTCAAGGTGCTGCAAGGCCCTGAGCTGCGTGCCATTTTCCTGGGCATGGACCAAAAACGTGACGAGTTGCTGTTCTCGAACGTGAAGGGCAAAAACCCCTTCAAGGACGTCCGCGTGCGCAAAGCCTTCTACCAGGCCATCGACATCGAGACCATCAAGAGCCGTGTGATGCGCGGCGCGGCTACGCCTTTGGCGCTGATGTACCCCCCACAGGTCAATGGCTTCCCCGCCGATCTGGCCAAACGTTTGCCTTATGACGTGGAAGCCTCCAAGAAACTGCTGGCTGAAGCGGGTTACCCCAACGGTTTCGAAGTCAAGATGAACTGCCCGAATGACCGTTATGTGAACGACGCCGAGATCTGCCAGGCCGTGGCCGCCAACTTGGCCAAGGTCGGGGTCAAGATCAACCTGGAAGCCGAGACCAAGGGCACTTATTTCCCCAAGATCTTGAGCCGCAACACCAGCTTTTACATGCTGGGCTGGACCGCCAGCACGGTGGACGCACACAACGTCATGTACCCCATCTTGTCCACCCCCGGTGACGGCGGACGTGGCCAGTTCAACCTGGGCTCTTACAGCAACCCCAAGGTGGACGAGTTGACGGACAAAGTGGCGTCTGAAACCGATCAGAAAAAGCGTAATGAGATGATCCGCGAAGCCATGAAGATCCACCAGGACGACATCGGCCATTTGCCTTTGCATCAGCAAGCGCTGAACTGGGCGGCCAAGAAAAATATCGAGCTGGTGCAGTTTCCGGACAACGGCATGGCTTGGAAATTCATCACAGTGAAGTAATCCATGAACGCCCTGAAACGTTGGCTGCAAAGCGACGTGGGTTACAGCTTCCGCCAATCGCCCACGGCGATGGTGGCTGCTGCCATCGCCTTCGTCTGTCTTTTTTGTTCGGTTTTTGCTGGCTGGGTCTCACCCACTAACCCCTTTGACCTGGCCACGCTGGAGTTGAGCGACGCCCGCTTGCCGCCCGCTTGGATGGAGGGAGGCTCCAGCAAGTTCCTGCTGGGCTCCGACGATCAGGGGCGCGACATTTTGTCGGCCCTGATCTACGGCTCGCGCATCTCGCTGATCGTGGGCCTGGCCTCGGTCATTTTGTCGGTGGCCGTGGGTGTGGGTTTGGGCTTGTTGGCCGGCTTCAAAGGCGGCTGGATCGACGCTTTGTTGATGCGTTTGTGCGATGTGATGCTGTCCTTTCCAGCCATCTTGGTGGCATTGTTGATCGCCGGGGTGGGGCGTGCCCTGTTCCCCAACGCCAACGAGTCACTGGCCTTTGGCGTGCTGATCATCTCGATCTCGCTCACCGGTTGGGTGCAATACGCCCGCACGGTGCGTGGCACCACGCTGGTCGAGCGCAACAAGGAATACGTGCAGGCCGCGCGTGTGACGGGTGTGCCCTCGCTGCGGATCATGGTCAAGCATGTGCTGCCCAACGTGATGGGCCCCGTCATGGTGCTGGCCACCATCCAGGTGGCCACGGCCATCATCACCGAGGCGACGCTGTCGTTCCTGGGTGTGGGCGCTCCGCCCACTTCGCCATCGCTGGGCACGCTCATTCGCGTGGGCAATGATTATTTGTTCTCGGGCGAGTGGTGGATCACGATTTTCCCGGGCCTGATGCTGGTGCTGATCGCCTTGTCGGTCAACTTGCTGGGTGACTGGTTGCGCGACGCGCTGAATCCGAGATTGCGATGAGTCTTTTACAAGTCAAAAACCTGGTGGTGGAATTCCCCAGCCGCCACGGCACGCTGCGTGCGCTGGACGATATTTCTTTCGACATCGCCCCCGGTGAAATTCTGGGGGTGGTGGGTGAATCGGGTGCGGGCAAGTCGCTCACGGGCGCGGCCATCATTGGCCTGCTGGAGCCGCCGGGCCGTGTGGCCGGGGGGCAGATTTTGCTCGAAGGCCAGCGCATCGACCACCTGAACAACGACCAAATGCGCCACATCCGGGGCCGCAAGATCGGTGCGATTTTTCAGGACCCGCTGACCTCGCTCAACCCGCTGTATTCCATCGGGCGGCAGCTGACCGAAACCATTTTGGCCCACCTGCCCGTGACGCCCCAAGAGGCGCGACAACGCGCCATCCAGCTGCTCAAGGACACCGGCATTTCGGCCGCCGAAGAGCGCATCGACCATTACCCGCACCAATTCTCGGGCGGCATGCGCCAACGCGTGGTGATTGCTTTGGCCCTGGCGGCCGAGCCGCAACTGATTGTGGCCGACGAGCCGACCACGGCGCTCGATGTGTCCATTCAGGCGCAGATCATCAGCTTGCTCAAAAAGGTCTGCAAAGACCGGGGCGCAGCCGTGATGCTGATCACGCACGACATGGGCGTGATCGCCGAGACCTGCGACCGCGTGGCCGTGTTGTACGCCGGGCGCGTGGCCGAAATCGGCCCGGTGCACCAGGTCATCAACCACCCGGCCCACCCTTACACCGCAGGCCTGATGGCCTCGATCCCCGACATGGACAGTGACCGCGAACGCCTGAACCAAATTGACGGCGCCATGCCCCGCCTGAACGCCATCCCGCAAGGCTGCGCCTTCAACCCGCGCTGCCCCAAAGCCTTTGACCGCTGCCGCCAAGACCGACCCAATTTGGTCCAAGCGGGCGTGACCCAGGCCGCTTGCTGGCTGCACGATGGGAGCGCGTCATGAGCGAGAAAAAAACACAAGCTTTGGTCGTGGCACACGACCTGGCCAAAACCTTTGATGTGTCGGCCCCTTGGCTCAACCGTGTGATCGAGCGCAAGCCGCGCCAACTGCTCAACGCCGTGGACGGCGTGAGTTTTGAGATCGAACGCGGCAAAACACTCGCCTTGGTGGGTGAGTCGGGTTGTGGCAAAAGCACGGTGGCCCGTTTGTTGGTGGGCCTGTACGAGCCCACACGCGGCGGTCTGACCTTTGACGGGCAAGACGCCCACGCCGCCTTCAAATCGAACGATGCCAAGGCCATGCGCCAGCGCATCCAGATGATTTTCCAAGACCCCTATGCCAGCCTGAACCCTCGCTGGACGGTGGACAACATCATTGGCGAGCCGCTCAAAGAGCACGGCCTGATCAGCGATGCCGAAGAGCTCAAAGCCCGTGTGGCCGAATTGCTCCAATCGGTGGGCCTGTCCCCGCTCGACATGGTCAAGTACCCGCACCAGTTCTCGGGCGGGCAGCGTCAACGCATCTCGATTGCCCGCGCTCTGGCCACAGCCCCCGAGTTTTTGGTGTGCGACGAGCCAACATCGGCCCTGGACGTGAGCGTGCAGGCGCAGGTGCTCAACATCATGAAGGACCTGCAGCGCGAGCGCGGCCTGACCTATTTGTTCATCAGCCACAACCTGGCCGTGGTGCGCCATGTGAGTGACCAGGTGGGCGTCATGTATTTGGGCCGTCTGGTGGAGCTGGCCGACAAACACACCCTGTTTGGCAACCCGCAGCACCCTTACACCAAGATGCTGCTGGACGCGATTCCGAAGATGCACGACACCGGCCGTGCCCGCACCCCGGTGCAAGGCGAGGTGCCCAACCCGCTCAACCCGCCTAGCGGCTGCACCTTCCACCCTCGCTGCCCACAAGCCACCGACATCTGCCGCTCTGAGCGTCCGCCATTGCGCGACTTCAAAGGCATCAAGATCGCTTGTCACGCGGTAGTGTGATCATTTGGAGATAGGCACAAGGTCATTAAAGATTAAAATATCAGTCATTCAATGAATTTAATCTGTCAATGACTGAATTTTTAGACTTTGGATTCTCCACGTCTGAAGAAATCGCACTGGTTTTGGCGCAGCGCTTGAAAAGCCTGAGGGTTCAAAAAGAAATTCCTCAAGCCGACTTGGCGCAGCGCATGGGCGTGTCTCGCAGCACGCTCAACACGCTCGAAAATACCGGTAAGGGTTCGGTGATCTCCTGGATCAAACTGGTGCAGTGCTTGGGCCAAGAAGGGCAATTGCAGCCGCTTTTCAAACCCGTGACGGCTTCCATCGCCGACATGGTGAAACAACAACAACCCGCCCGTCGGCGCGTCACCCGAAATCGCACTCGGCCCGTGGTCAAGCGATGAAAACAGTACAGGTTCGCTACCAAGGCTGGGGGGAAAATTGGCCACTGGGCACCTTGGCTGACAACGGTCAGCAACTGCTGTTTGAATACTCACCTCAAGCCTTGGCTGAAGGCGTGTCCTTGTCCCCGCGGCATTTGCCTTTGCAAAAGCAGGCCATGGGTCATTTCCCGTCGCATCAATGGCGCCTTCCAGGATTGTTTGCAGACTCTTTGCCCGATGGCTGGGGCATGCTGCTCATGGACAGGTTATTTCGAAAGCAAGGTCTTCGGCCAGAACAGTTGTCACCCCTGGACCGATTGAGTTTCATTGGCCAACGTGGCATGGGTGCGCTCACTTACCAGCCTGATTCTCAGGGTGATGTCTTGCAGGGTACGGTGGATCTGGTGGCGCTGGCCCATGAAACGGCTTTGGTCTTGCAGGGCGCAGACACGGAAACCCTGCAGGGCTTGGCCTTGTTGGGAGGCTCTCCACAGGGTGCCCGGCCCAAAGTGCTCGTGTTCTACGATCCATCGATGGCCCGCATCAGCACAAAACCCATGCCCGCAGGGTCGGGCTGGTTGGTCAAGTTTCAGGCCTTGGGCGAACACAAAGAAGTCTGTGCCATTGAGGCGTTTTATGCACAACTGGCCAGAGCTTGTGGTTTGGATATGCCCGAAACACATGTGTTTGATTTGAATGCCAAACAGGCCGCACTGGGCATTGAGCGCTTCGATCTGGTGCAAGACCAGCGTGTGCCGATCCATTCTTTGGCTGGTTTCTTGCACACCGACTTCAGAATTCCCTCTGCGGTGGACTACACGACTTTTTTACGCGCCACTCGAATGATCACTCGGGATGAACGTGAGGTGCAAAAAGCATTTGAGCGAGCGGTGTTCAATGTGCTTTTTCACAACCGGGATGACCATGCGAAAAACCTGGCTTACCGCATGGATGCGCAAAGGCACTGGAAGCTTGCCCCGTGCTTTGACCTGACGTACAGCGAAGGCCCCGGCGGTGAGCACCAAATGGACATTTGTGGCGAAGGCCTGCACATCACCCGCAGTCATGTGATGAAGTTGGCGCAGCAAGGCGGCATCGACGCAAGGTGGGCAGGGCAGAGGCTGGACGCCATGCTGGCAGTGACAGACCAGTGGGCTTCGATTGTCGAATCGTTTGATATCCGTCGAGCAACACGCCAAAAAATGCACCATATAGTGATTCGCCAGCGCGAAGCCTTGATGCGCTGAGCCAAGTGCATGAAACTCAGAGCAAACAAGCCTGAGCTTCTTTCGATCTCTTTGCAAGAATGGGGTTACAACTTCAGAATTTAACGGAGTCAGAAGATGTGACAGGCCAGAAAAAAAAACCACCGTGTTGCCACGGTGGGTTTTTGGACTTCAATCGGTCATCTGGCTTGCGCCAGCGTTCGATCAGAAGGAGTGCTTGACACCGAAGTCATAGCCAGTGGACTTGGCGTTTGCAGCAGTCACAGAACCGTTCAAAGCGACAGCAGCGCCGCCTTTGTTCTTGACCGAAGCGTATGTAGCGTACAGGTCTGTGCGCTTGCTCAGGCTGTAAACATAACCGAGGGCAAACTGGTTGCTCTTGGCATCGCCCTGTGCTGTGCTGGACATGGCCACGCGGACAGTACCAGCACCCACGGGGGCTGTGGCACCAAACAAACCACCTTTGATGTCTTTGGCACCGTCAATTTTGGTTTTATTGGTTTGAGCAAACAACTTGGCAACGCCCAAGTCATAAGAGCCGCCGATGTTGGAGGTCTTGTTTTTGACGTTCAGACCAGTTTTGGTGCTGGACGAAGCCAAAGCCACGCTCAATGGGCCGTTGTCATAAGACACACGGAAGGCATTGCCGTCGCCAGCCTTGGCAGCGTCTGTCGAAGCGTTTTCGCCCATGTAAGCCTGAGCCCAGACTTTCACGCCGCTGAACGAAGGCGACAGGTAACCAATGCTGTTGGAAGCACGAACGCCCGTCACACCACCTTTGTTGAAGGCAATGTTGGTGCCCACGCCGTTGGTGCCAAACGGATCGTAAGCGGTTTCAGTCCAGAACTGGGGCGTGTAGTCACGGCCCAAACGCACTTCACCGAAGTTGCCTTCCACGCTGACGGTGGAGCGGCGGTTGAAAGTCAGACCTTGGTTGCGTGCGTTGAGCACTGGGTCGGTTGCACCTGCAGCTTGGTTGTTGTTGTTGGTGCCAGCACCAGAGCCGTCGTCGTTGTTCACGCCAGCTTCGAGCCAGAAGGAAGCCTTCAAGCCACCGCCCAAGTCTTCCACGCCGCGGAAACCGATGCGGCTGCTGTTGTAACCCGAGTTCTTCAATTGGGTTTTGCTGCTCACAGTGCCAGTGCCTTTGGCATAGGCTGCGTCAACCACGCCGAACAGAGTCACGGAAGATTGTGCGAAAGCGCCAGTAGCAGCTGCCAATGTAGCCAGAGCAGTTAGATTGTTTAATTTATTTGCGAATAAAGAGTTAGTTTCGAATTTGTCACTCTATACTTCTCTAGCTATGACCGTACGGCCTTTACTTGCCTCTTTGTGCGCCAGTCTGGATGACTTTTTGGCCCAACCCCTGAACACCGTGGCGGTGTCCGGGGCGTCGGCCGTGGCCATTCTGGATGCCAACCAGCCGGTGTTTTATGTGGTCAGTCCGGCGTTTTGGCAGCAAATGACCGATTTGGGCCAGGTTGCACCCGTCAAAGGCCTGCGCAAACCCGGCCAGCCCCGACGCCCGGCACCGGCGGCCAGGTCAGATCTGGCGTTTGAGGCGCAAGGAGACGGCCTGGATGAAGAGCCGGGCGATGAAGACGAAGACGACAACGACGACAACGACGAAAACGAAGACAACTCGGGCCATGGCGTTGACGAACCTCGGCGTGCAGAGCATGCCCGGCAGGGCGCAGCCACAACGGCGAGCAAAACGCGAAAAACCGGGTACAGGTCTGCCGATGTGGCCGGCTCGGTGCTGACCCAAGGGACCATGCGGTTCAACCGTTTTGACGCTTTGGCCGACCAGCTGATGGACCTGGAAAACCAGCGCGTCAAACGCGGCGAGCTGAGCGCCGCCTCGGTGGGCATTTTGAAAAACCGGCTCGATGCGCATGTGTTGCCGTATTTCAAATACATCCCGCCCTCGCAGGTCACGCCCATGATGATGGACGCCTTTGTGCAGCGCTTGACCGACAGCCATCTGAGCTCAACCACGGTGTCTCAGTACTTGGTGGTGGTGCGCAAACTGCTCAAGTTGGCGATTCGCCATGGGTTTTTGCGCGAGATCCCCGAGCTGCCCTCTATTAAGGTGGCCAACCGGCCCCGTTCGATGCTGAGCCTGCGCGAGTACGCGGCGGTGGTGCGTACCGCCCACCGCTTGAGCAGAAAAGGCGACAAGGCCCCTGAGGTCAAGGCGTCCACCGGCTACCGCGAACGCTTTTGGGTGCAGCCGCGCCACCTGACCTTGCCACCCGACATGGCCTGGGCCATCCGTTTCATGGTCAACAGCTTTGTGCGCCCCGGCGACTTGCGCCAACTCAAGCACAAGCATGTGCAGGTGGTGCGGGGCAGCAGTGTGTATTTGCGCATGACCCTGCCCCAAACCAAAAAGCACGATGCCCCCATGGTGACCTTGCGCCCGGCGGTGCAGGTCTACGAGTCGGCTTTGGCCCAGGCGCGTTTGGACGGCTTTGGTCAACCCGACGACTACGTGTTTTTGCCCGCAGAAAACGACCGCAATTACGCTTTGGCGGTGCTGGGCTTTTGGTTCAAGTGGGTGATGCGCGAGGCGGGTGTGCCCTCGGAAGACGTGATGGGCCGCCTGCGCACGCTGTACTGTTTGCGGCACACGTCCATCATGTTCAGGCTGCTGTATGGGCAAGGCATTGACATGCTGACCTTGGCCCGCAATGCCCGTACCTCGGTGCAAATGATCGAGCGCTTTTACGCCTCGGCGCTCGATGGCGAGATGAACGTGGCCATGCTGCAAAGCCGGCGCACGTCCAAGTCTTGAATGGCCTGCTGCTCAGGCCCGCGCCCTCGAGGCGGGTCAGCCGGGTTTGATCTGACCCTTGATGACCACGTCTTTCCAGCGGGCCTGTTCTTTGGCAATGAAGGCCGCGTATTCGCTGGACGGGCCGCCTCCGGGGATGGCGCTTTCGGCGGCGTATTTGGCCATCACTTCGGGTGATTTCATGACCTTGGCGCATTCTTGCTGCAGCTTGAGAATGATCTCAGTTGGTGTGCCCGCACGCGCCGTGATGCCATACCACTGCACAGTTTCAAAATCTTTGAGCCCGCTCTCGGCCACGGTGGGCACGTCGGGCAACACCGGGATGCGTTCGGTCGTGCCCGTGGCCAGGCAGCGCAAAGCGCCGCTCTTGATGTGGGGCAACAAGGCGGGGGTGCCGGCCGAGAAAAGCTGAATGCGGCCAGCGAGCACATCATTGAGTGCCGGGCCCGTGCCTCGGTAGGGGATGTGGGTGACAAACATGCCGGTCGCCAGCTTGAGGGCTTCCATGGCCAGGTGACCGGCGCTGGCGTTGCCGGCCGAGGCGTAGTTGAGCTGGCCGGGACGGGCCTTGACGTAAGCAATCAGCGATTTGAGGTCGGTGACCGGCACGTCTTTGTGCACCACAAACAAACTGGGCACGCGCGACAACAAGGTCACGGGCACAAAGTCTTTGTTCACGTCGTAGCCGCTGTCGGGGTAGATCAGGGGGTTGACCGCCATCAGGCCGATGTGGCTCATGACGATGGTGTAGCCATCCGCCGGGGTGCGCATCATCTCTTGCATGGCGGGCACGCCGCCGCCGCCGCCTTTGTTGTCGATGATGAAGGACACGCCCATTTGTTTGGTCAACTCGGCCGCGATGGTGCGGGCCACGATGCTGGAGGTGCCGCCAGGGGCAAAGGGCACGATCCAGCGGATGGGTTTGTTGGGCCAAGCCGATTGGGCGTGGCCGCTGATGCCGGTGGCGGCCAAGCCGGCTGCGCCCATCCATTTGAGGTAGTCGCGGCGTGGCAGTGAGGGGGTGTTTTGCTCGTTCATGTCTTGTGTATCCCTAAATATCATGGGTGCTGCATCACACCAAAAAGGTGCTGTGTTTCAAAGAGGGAAACCACGCATCACGCATTGGCTGGGCGGCGAAACTGTCGCCAAAGTGTCGGGGCCACCAACAACAAAGCCGCCACCAGCATCAAGCCGCCCGACAAAGGCCGCGTGAAGAAGGTGGACCAGTCGCCTTGGCTGATGGTGAGCGCTTGGCGCATCGATTGTTCGCCCAGGGGGGCCAAAATCAAGCCGACGATCAAGGGCGCAGCCGGAAAGTCAAAGCGCCGCATGATGTAACCCAGCAAGCCAAACACAAACAGCAAGCCCACGTTGAACACCGAGTTGCCTGCGCCGTACACGCCCGCAGTCGAGATGACGATGATGCCGGCGTACAACCAAGGCGGTGGGATTTTGAGCAGCTTGACCCACAGGCTGACCAGCGGCAGGTTGAGCACCAGCAAGATCACATTGCCGATGTAGAGGCTGGCGATCAGCGTCCACACCAGGCTGCCTTGTTGGCTGAAGAGTTGCGGGCCGGTCTGGATGCCGTAGCCTTCAAAGGCCGACAGCATGATGGCGGCGGTGGCCGAGGTGGGAATGCCCAGGGTGAGCAGCGGCATCAACACCCCTGCAGCAGCGGCGTTGTTGGCCGCTTCAGGCCCGGCCACACCTTCGATGGCGCCGTGGCCAAATTCTTCGGGGTGTTTGGAGAGTTTTTTCTCGGTGTAGTACGACAGCAGCGTGGGCAATTCGGCCCCGCCTGCCGGCATGGCGCCGATGGGAAAGCCAAAGAACGCACCACGGAACCAGGGCTTCCACGAACGCGCCCAGTCTTGTTTGCTCATCCACAGGCTGCCCGAGAGCTTCATGACCTCGCCTGCTTTGGACTCGCGCCCTTGCCATGCCAAGTACAGCGCTTCGCCCACCGCGAACAGTCCCACTGCGGCCACGGTCACTTCAATGCCGTCGAGCAATTCGGGGCGGCCAAAGGTGAAGCGGGGTTGCCCGGTTTGCAGGTCCACCCCCACCATGCCCAAGAGCAAGCCCAGGCCGAGCGCCACTAGGCCACGCAACATGGAGTTGCCCAGCACGGCCGACACGGCCACCACCGACAAGACCATGAGGCTGAAGTATTCGGCCGGGCCAAAGGCCAAAGCCGCTTCGACCACCCAAGGGGCCACAAAAGTCAGGGCCAGCGTGCCGATGGTGCCGGCCACAAAGCTGCCGATGGCCGCAGTGGCCAGCGCTTGGCCCGCACGGCCGCGTCGGGCCATTTTGTTGCCTTCCAGCGCGGTGACCACGGCCGCCGATTCGCCCGGGGTGTTGAGCAAAATCGAGGTGGTCGAACCCCCATAGGCTGCGCCGTAATAAATGCCTGCAAACATGACGAACATGCTGGTGGCGGGCACATGGTAGGTCAGGGGCAGCAGCAAGGCGATGGTCAGCGCCGGGCCAATGCCAGGCAGCACACCGACCAGCGTGCCAACAAAACAGCCCACAAAGCCCCACATCAAGGTGGTGGGTTGCAAGGCAATGGCAAAGCCACCCATCAGGGCGTCAAAAGCTTCCATGGCAAATCCGATCTAAATATGTTGTGTGTTGAGTGTTGGGCGTTGATGTCCCCTGTAGGCGCGGCGCCCTCGCCGCGATGAACCCTCGCAGATCACCACCCATCGCCCCGAGGGCGGGGCTCCTACAAAGGGAAGTCCCCTGTAGGAGCGGCGCCCTCGCCGCGATGAACCTTCGCAGACCACCCCCTATCGCCCCGAGGGCTGGGCTCCCACAAGGGGAAGTCCCCTGTAGGATCGGCGCCCTCGCCGCGATGAACCTCCGCAGGCCACTGCCCATCGCCCCGAGGGCGGGGCTCCCACAAGGGGAATGCCCCTGTAGGAGCGGCGCCCTCGCCGCGATGAACCTCCGCAGACCACTGCCCATCGCCCCGAGGGCGGGGCTCCTACAAAGGGAAGTCCCCTGTCGTGCGGAACGCTCTCTCAAATCAACCAAGGCAGAGCAGGTCCCAAACCCACACCCAACAGCTGCGCAAACACAAACCAGAAGGTGCTGGCAATGGCTCCGCAGATCAGGGCCGATTTGAGGCCCAAAGGTGCATCAAACGAGCGGGCCACGCCCATGCCGCACAGCGTGCCGGGAATGACAAAACCCAAGGGAATAACCAGCGCAATGAACGCCACACCACCGCCCAGCAAGCTGAGCACACGGGTGTTGGCACCGGGCAGGGCCGATTGGTCCGGCGCTTGGCTTTCGTCGGTTTGGCGGCCGCGCCAAGCGCTCACGCCGTACAACACGGCAAAAACACTCAGCGCCGCCACGATCACGCCGGGTGCCAGCACAGGCCCCACGGTCATCTGCATCATGGATTCAGGAATGACCGTGACCTGCCAAGCAGCCACCCCGCACAGGGCGATCAGCAAAAGGGCCACGCGAAAAGGCGTCATGCCAAGCCCAGTTCTTTCATCAGGACTTCTTTCTCGGCGATGTCCTTGGCCAGGTCGCGCTCAAACGGGCGCTCGGTCATGAAGGCGTCGGTCCACTTGCGTGTTTCCAACTCTTGCTTCCACTGCGCAGACGCGTTGAGTTTGGTCACGAAATCGATCATGGCTTCGCGCTGGGCGTCCGAGATGCCAGGAGGCGCAAACACGCCACGCCAGTTGGACTCGGTCACGTTCACACCCAACTCGCTCAATGTGGGCACGTTCACGCCGGGAATGCGGCGCTTGCCGGACACCGCCAGCGGAATCATGCGGCCGGCCTTGATCTGTTCTTCAAATTCAGAGTAGCCCGAAATACCGGCCGACACTTGGCCGCCCAAAATCGCCGCGTTGGCGGGGCCGCCACCTGCAAACGCCACATAAGCGGCTTCGCGGGGGTTTTTGCCCAAGGCTTTGATCAGCATGCCCAAAATCAGGTGGTCGGTGCCGCCCGCGCTGCCGCCCGCGACCGACACGGCCTTGGGGTTGGCCTTGATGGCGGCTTCGAGTTCTTTCCAGGTTTTGATCTTGCCACTGGCGGGCACCACGATCACGCCGGCTTCTTCGGTCAGGCGGGCAATCGGGGTCACGTTCTTGATGGTCACGGGGCTCTTGTTGGCAATGCCCGCACCGATCATGACCGAGCCGCCGACCATCAGGCTGTTGCCCTGGCCTTTGCGCTGGTTCACGTAACGGGGTAAACCCACCATGCCGCCTGCACCGCCAACATTTTCAAACTGCATGGTGCCCACCAGGCCAGCGGCTTTGGCGGCGCGTTCGATGGCGCGGGCTGTGCCGTCCCAGCCGCCACCGGGGGCTGCGGGCACGAACATGTTGATGCTGGCAATCAGGGGCTTGGCTTGCGCCCAAGCGGGCAAGGCCATGGATGCACCAGCGGCAGCGCCGAGGGCCAGAAAGTCGCGTTTGGAAAGGGTCATGCGGGTCTCCTGTGTGAAAATGAAATGTCGTTTCTGCTGGGTGCAAGCCTTGGGCAGGCCTTGTGCAGATGCGTTGATTTTGGTGTGCTGCTGGCGGTGAAACTGTCAAACAGCTGTCAATTGCGTTCAGTGAAAACCCTCGAAACTCCCATGACCCCCCGAATCTTGTTGGTGGAAGACACGCCCGACATTGCCCTGTGGCTGGGCACGGCTTTGCGTCAAGGGGGCATGGCGGTCGAATTTGCCACCGATGGCCATGAGGCCGACCGCTGCCTGCAGGCGGGCCATGGTTTTGATGCGGTCTTGCTCGATTTGCAGCTGCCCGGGCAAGACGGCCTGAGCGTGTTGCAGGCCTTGCGGGCGCGGGGCGACACGGTGCCGGTGTTGATTTTGACGGCGCGTGCCAGCGTGCCCGACCGGGTGCTGGGCCTGAACATGGGGGCCGACGACTATTTGCCCAAGCCTTTTGATTTGAGTGAACTCGAAGCCCGCTTGCAGGTCTTGTTGCGCCGCCAAGGCCGCACCAAAACCAGCGCCTTGCGCTGGGGCCCGCTGGAGATGCAGCCCGACACCAGCGAGGTGCAGCTGCACGGCCAGCCGCTGGCGCTGACCCAACGCGAGGCGGCGGCGCTGCGCGTGTTGCTGGCTTCGCCCCAGCGCACCGTGAGCAAAGAGCAGCTGCACGCCGAGGTTTTTGCCGACGAGTCTGCCGGGCTGGATGCGGTGGAGGTGCTGATTTACCGCTTGCGCAAAAAGCTCGAATCGGCCGCGCTGGTGCCCGGCGCAGGGGCCGGTGTGGCGATCACCACCTTTCGCGGCATGGGTTACATGCTGACCCAGGCGGTCAAGCCCTCACAGGCCCCGACGCCATGAGCGCTTTTTCATGAGCGATTCCCTGCAGGTTTGGGCGCCTTCTGCCACGTCCTTGCGCAGGCGCTTGCTCAGCTGGATCTTGTTGCCGCTGGCCGGCCTGATTGGCATCAACGCCTGGGTGGGCTATGGCAATGCGGTGCAGGCGGCCAACGAGGCCTACGACCGGTCTTTGTATTTGGCCGCCCGCACCTTGGCCGAAGAGTTGGAGTGGCGCGAGGGCCGCCTGCAGCTGGATGTGACCAAGGCGGCGGGCTATCTGTTTGAAAACCACACCGGCTCGCGCCTGTTTTACAAAATCACCTCACCCGGTGGCCAGTGGCTCGCGGGCGTGGCCGCCGTGCCCGATGTGCCTGCCCGTGCCCAGTCGGCGGTCAAGTTTTTTGCGCTGGTGCAGTTTGACGACGGCCAATACCTGAGCCAGCCGGTGCGTCTGGCGCAACTCATGCATGTGGTGGAGGCCGATGCAGGGGACGCTGGGGCCAAAGCCATGGAACCGTTGGTCAAGATCACCGTGGCCGAGACCATGGAGGCTCGCCAGCAACTGATTGAGCACATTTTGTGGGACACCTTGGGCAGCCAAGGCTTGCTGCTGTTGGCCGCCGCTTTGCTGGTGGTGTGGGGCGTGCAGCGCGGCATTCGACCGCTGGAGGCGTTTCGGCAGCAACTGGCCCAAAAAGCCGACGACGATTTTTCACCCATCGAGCCGCCGGATTTGCCGCGCGAGCTGCGCCCCTTGATCGAGACCCTGAACAGCTATCTGGCGCGTTTGGGGCGTTTGATTGACATCCGCAAACGCTTTTTGGACAACGCCGCTCACCAGCTGCGCACGCCGCTCACCGCCCTCAAAACCCAGCTGGCCCTGGCCCAGCGCAATGTCGAGCCAGCGCAGGCGCAAGTTCTGCTGTCGGCCGCCCGGCAAACCACAGACGACGCGGTGCGGCTGACCGAGCAGTTGCTGGCCATGACGCGGGTCGAACATGCCCGGGAAATGCACAGCCCACAGCGTGTGGATTTGGTGGACTTGGCCCGGCGGGTGACACAAGAGCATTTGCTTCGCGCTCACCAGTCGGGCGACGATTTGGGTTTGGAGTTGCAAGCGGACAGCAGTGACGTGCAGGGCGTGGATTTGTTGCTGCACGAAGCACTGAGCAACCTGATCGACAACGCCATGCACCACAGCCCGGTGGGCACACACATCACGGTGCGTGTGGGGTCCGCTTGGGTCGAGGTGGTGGACGATGGGCCGGGCATTGCGCCTGCGCATCAGGCCCATGTGTTTGAACGCTTTTACCGCGCCGCCCCCTCAGGCGTGCCGGGCAGTGGTTTGGGCTTGGCCATTGTGAAAGAAATCGCCAGCCAACAAGGTGCACAAGTCAGTTTGCAAAGCCCTGTGGCAGACGGGCGTGGCACCGCCATTCGCCTGAGCTGGCCACTTGCCTGAGCAGGCTCAATCGCACTGCTTAACCCCCCGTAGGAGCGACGCCCTCGTCGCGATCACCCTCGCAGACAACCACCCATCGCCCCGAGGGCGGGGCTCCCACAAAACCAGGAGCACCCACAAAACGCTTTTCCCCGTAGGATCGACGCCCCCGTCGCGATCACCCTCGCAGACCACCACCCATCGCCCCGAGGGCGGGGCTCCCACAAAACCAGGAGCGCCCACAAAACGCTTTTCCCCCGTAGGAGCGACGCCCCCGTCGCGATCACCCTCGCAGACAGGGACCTTCAGGTGTAACGCTTGCTGCGCAGGTTGTTCTTCATGTCGCGCAAAACGGGTTGCAATTCTTCGCCGATGCGCAGGGCCACGGTGGTGGCCAGGATGTCGATGATGAGCAGGTGCAGCAAGCGCGAGACCATGGGGCTGTATTTGTCGTAGCCCTCGGGGTGGTCGGCCGTCAGGTGGATGTGCCCGGCGCTGGCCAGGGGTGAGCCGCTGGCGGTGATGACGATGGTGGTGGCGCCTTGTTTTTTGGCGATGTCGCAGGCGTCCATCAGGTCGCGGGTGCGGCCGGAGTTGGAGATGATCACGGCACAGTCGCCGGGGCGCAGCATGGAGGCGCTCATGACTTGCATGTGGCCGTCGCTGTAGGCAATGGCGTTGACACCCAGGCGGAAGAATTTGTGCTGCGCGTCTTGCGCCACGATGCCAGAGTTGCCCACGCCGTAAAACTCGATGCGTCGGTTGGTTTTTTGCGTGGAGGCCAGGGCTTGTGCGGCGTGTTCCAGCGCAAAAGAGCTGGCGTCGTTGCGGTATTTCAAGAACGCCGCCACGGTGTTGTCGATCACCTTGACGGCGATGTCGCTGGTTTTGTCGTCCGCGTCCACACTGCGGTGGATGAAGGGCACGCCTTCGCTCACGCTGCCAGCGAGTTTGAGTTTGAAGTCGGACAGGCCGTCATAGCCCATGCTGCGGCAAAAGCGCACCACCGTGGGTTTGCTCACATGCGAGCGGTCGGCCAATTCGGTGACGGGCAAGTTCGCAAAGGCCCGAGGGTCGGCCAGCACGAGCTTGCCCACACGTTGCTCGGCGGGGGCCAAAGAGGGCAAAGAGGCTTTGATTCGGTCGAGCATCGGGTGTTTCCTATCAAGTCGGCAGCTTGGTGTGTGAAGTTACAGGCAGTAGCTTGGTTTTGAGGTGCAGGTGTGCGGGGCTATCGCGGCGGGGGCGCCGCTCCTACAGGGGGGCAAGTGCGCGTTTGTAGGAGCCCCGCCCTCGGGGCGATGGTTGGTGGTGTGCGGGGCTATCGCGGCGAGGGCGCCGCTCCTACAGCGGGACATGTGCACGTTTGTAGGAGCCCCGCCCTCGGGGCGATGGTTGGTGGTGTGCGGGGCTATCGCGGCGAGGGCGCCGCTCCTACAGGGGGGCAAGTGCGCGTTTGTAGGAGCCCCGCCCTCGGGGCGATGGTTGGTGGTGTGCGGGGCTATCGCGGCGGGGGCGCCGCGCCTGCAGGGGGGGCGTGCTGACATCAGATTTCTTCAGACCAGCAAAACCCGTCACGGGCGATCATGGCGCTCGATGCACTGGGGCCCCAGGTGCCTGCGGCGTAGGGGCGTGGGCCGGTGGTGTCGTCTTGCCAGTGCTGCAGGATCGGTTCGACCCAGCGCCAGGCTTCTTCTTGTTCGTCGCTGCGCACAAACAGGTTCAGGCGGCCATCGAGCACATCGAGCAGCAGGCGTTCGTAGGCGCCCACGCGCTGGTTGCCAAAGCGTTTGTCAAAGTCCAGGTCCAGGTGCACCGGGCTCAGGGTGGCACCGCCGCTGCCTTGGCCGCGTTTGCTTTGGCCTTGGGCAAACAGGTGCAGTTCCAGCCCGTCTTTGGGTTGCAGGTGGATGACGAGTTTGTTGACCTGGCCCACCGGGCTTTTGAAGATTTCGTGGGGCGTGGGGCGGAAGTTGATTTCGATGTGCGCCTCGCGAGCGGCCATGCGTTTGCCGGTGCGGATGTAAAACGGCACGCCCGCCCAGCGCCAGTTGGCGATTTCGGTGCGCAGGGCCACAAAGGTTTCGGTGCTGCTTTGCGGGTTGACGCCAGTTTCGTCGCGGTAGCCCGGCACAGACTGACCGAACACGTTGCCCGCGCTGTATTGGCCGCGAATGACATGTTGGCTCAGCGTTTCGGGCGTCCAGCGTTTCAGGGCCCGCAGCACCTTGAGTTTTTCATCGCGGATGGCGTCGGCGTGCGCGTTGATGGGGGGCTCCATGGCGATGGCGCACAGCAGTTGCAGGGCGTGGTTTTGCACCATGTCGCGCAGCGCACCCGTGGTCTCATAAAAGCCGCCGCGCTTTTCCACACCCAGCTCTTCGGCCATGGTGATCTGGATGTTGGCGATGTGCTCGCGTCGCCACAGGGGTTCAAACAGGGCGTTGCCAAAGCGCATGGCAAACAGGTTTTGCACCGCCGGCTTGCCCAGGTAGTGGTCAATCCGGAAAATTTGCTGTTCTTTGAACACCTTTCCCACCGCGGTGTTGATGCTGCGGTTGGAGGCGAGGTCATGGCCCAGGGGCTTTTCCAGCACGATGCGGGTCTTGGGGGTGTTCAGGCCGTGGGCCGCGAGTTGTTCGCACACGGTGGTGAACAAGCTGGGGGCGGTGGACAGGTACATCACCACGTTGTCGGTCTCGCGCTCGGCCAGACGGGCCGACAGGGCGGCGTAGGCCTCGGCTTGCGACAAGTCCATGCGCACGTAGCACAGCAGGGCGGCAAAGCGGGCGAACTCTTCGGGTTTGGGGCGCTTGTCGCCTTCGACTTGTTCAAAGCGCGACTGGATTTGCTGGCGGTATTGCTCGTCCGTCAGGTCGTCGCGGCCCACGCCGATGATGCGGCCGCCTTCGGGCAAGGTGTCGTGTCGGAAAGCCTGAAACAGGGCGGGCATGAGTTTGCGCCAAACCAGATCGCCCGTGCCACCGAAAAAAACCAGATCAAAAGCCATGATGTTCTAGAGTTACATGAAAAATTGTTTTGTAATGTAACTTTGTTTCACGGATAATTCAAGCACTTTGCATTTTTTGCTCAGGCCCATGGCTTGGCTGGCGCTGTGTGTGGAGGGGCAGACCCCTTTGACTCCAGACCACGCTGGCCGCACAGGCCTTTGACCCTTGTTTGGCACTCTTGAAACCCACCTCACCATGAACCAACTCGACGCCCTCAAACAATTCACCACCGTGGTGGCCGATACCGGCGACTTCAAGCAATTGGCCCAGTTTCAGCCGCAAGACGCAACCACCAACCCGTCCTTGATTTTGAAGGCCGTGCAAAAGCCAGAATACGCCCCCTTGCTGGCCGAAGCCGTGGCCGCACACCGTGGCCAGCCGCTGGACGTGGTGATGGACCACTTGCTGGTGCGCTTTGGCTGCGAAATTTTGAAGACCATTCCGGGTCGCGTGTCCACCGAAGTGGATGCCCGTTTGAGCTTTGACACCGCCGCCACCGTGGCGCGGGCGCGCCGCATCATGGCGCTTTACGAGGCGCAGGGCATTCCGCGTGACCGCGTGCTGATCAAAATCGCTTCGACCTGGGAAGGCATTCAGGCCGCTGCCGAGCTGGAACGCGAAGGCATCCGCTGCAACCTGACGCTGTTGTTTGCGTTTTGCCAAGCGGTGGCGTGTGGACAGGCCAAGGTGCAGCTGATCTCGCCTTTTGTGGGCCGAATTTACGACTGGTACAAAAAGTCCGCTGGCGCTGCGTGGGACGAAGCGGCCAAGTCAGGTGCCAACGACCCTGGCGTGCAGTCGGTGCGGGCCATCTTCAACCACTACAAAAAGCACGGCATTGCGACCGAGGTGATGGGCGCGTCGTTCCGCAACATGGGCCAGATCACGGCGCTGGCCGGTTGCGATCTGTTGACCATCAGCCCTGAGTTGTTGGCGCAGCTGGCCGCGACCGAGGCCCCGCTGAGCCAGGCGCTGGACGCGGCAGCCGCGCAGGCCATGGATTTGCCTGCTGTGGGTTATGACGAAGCCTCTTTCCGCTTGGCGCTCAACGAAGACGCCATGGCCACCGAGAAGCTGGCCGAGGGCATTCGCGCGTTTTGCGCCGATGCGGTCAAGCTTGAAGAATTGATGAAGAAAGCCTGACATCCCGTGTGACTTTGTAGGTCGGCACCTTCAGGTCCGACAAGCCTTTGTGGACCGCTCGCGGTTTGTCGGTCGCTTTGCGAGGTGATGGCTGTCGGGGCTGAAGCCGCCGACCTACAAATACCCTTGTAGATCGGTACCTTCAGGTCCGACATGTGTAGGCTTGGTGCAGGTTCACGTCGGGCCTGAAGCCGCCGACCTGCAACTGTCTGGAAAACGTTGTCGATGCTTGCTCTGCAAGCGATCCATTCACTGAAAGATCCTATGCGTTGTGACTTGACCCCCGCCTGGAAAAACCTGCAACACCATGCGCAGGGCTTTGCTGGTTTTGATTTGCGCACGGCTTTTGCGACCGATGCGTACCGTGCGGATGCGTTGAGCCAGGCGGCCCCTTATGTGTTTGCCGACTTGTCGAAAAACCACACCGATACATCCACCGAAGCGCTGTTGATGGAGCTGGCCAAGCAAACTGGTTTGGCCTCGCACCGCGACGCCATGTTCCGTGGCGAGCCCATCAACAACACCGAGGGCCGTGCCGTGATGCATTGGCTCTTGCGCCAGCCCGAAGGTTCGCTCTCGGGTGATTTGGCCGAGCCCCTCAAGCTGGTGCACGACACCTTGAAGCCCATGTTGGCGTATGCCGAGAGCATCCGCGCCGATGAGCAGATCACCGATGTGGTGAACATTGGCATTGGTGGCTCGGACCTGGGGCCGCAAATGGCGGTGCTGGCTTTGCAAGACTTCGTGATCCCGGGCAAGCGCTTTCACTTTGTGTCGAATGTGGACGGCCATGAACTGGCTGGCGTGCTCAAGGGCTTGAAGGCCGAGAACACGCTGTTTCTGATCGCGTCCAAAACCTTTACCACCATCGAGACCATCACCAATGCCCGCTCGGCGCTGGCTTGGTTCCGGGGTCAGGGCGGGGACGATGTGTCGCACCATTTTGCGGCGCTTACCACTAACGTGGCCGCTGCGGCCGAGATGGGCATCACCACCACCTTCGGTTTTTGGGACTGGGTGGGTGGGCGTTATTCGGTGTGGTCTGCCATTGGCTTGCCGGTGGCGATTGCCATCGGGGCGCAGGGTTTCAGGGACCTGCTGGCCGGGGCGCACGCGATGGACCAGCATTTTCAGACCGCGCCGCTGGAGGCCAACTTGCCGGTGCGGCTGGGCTTGCTCGACGTTTGGTACCGCAACTTTTTGAACTACACCAGCCGAAGCATTGCGCCGTACCACAGCGCTTTGCGCCGGGTGCCTGCCTATTTGCAGCAGTTGGAGATGGAGAGCAACGGCAAGCGAGTGGACCGCAACGGGCATGCTTTGACCTATGGCACCTCGCCCGTGCTGTGGGGCGAGCCCGGCACCAATGGGCAACACGCCTACTTTCAGATGTTGCACCAGGGCACGGACGTGGTGCCGCTGGAGTTCATCGCCGTGAAAAAGCCCACGCACAGCCTGAAAGACCACCACGAGCTGCTGCTGGCCAATGTGATCGCACAGGCGCAGGCGCTCATGCTGGGCCAGGCCGACGAGGGCGGTCACAAGCACTTTCCCGGCAACCGGCCCAGCAGCTTCTTGCTGCTGGACGATCTCACGCCCGCCAGTCTGGGTGCACTGATCGCCTTGCAGGAGCACCGCGTGTTTGTGAGCGGCTCGGTCTGGGGCATCAACAGTTTTGACCAGTGGGGTGTGGAGCTGGGCAAAGTGCTGGCCAAAGACATCCATGCCCGCATCGTGTCGGGCAACGTCAACGGGCTGGATGCATCAACCGCCGCCTTGTTGAACAAGGTGCGCTGACGAAGCGAACTCATGGCAGCGCTGTTGCCATGAGTAAGCTTTTGTGCAGGAGCGGTGCCCTCAATGCAATGGATTGTTTTTTGTAGGAGCGGCGCCCTCGCCGCGATGACGCCTCGCAGACCCCTCCTCCTCGCACAGGCAGAGGGTCCCCACACCGTTGATATGGCTGGCCGCTGAGCCCAAAACAGGCCTTTCGCTTCAAACCTCGCAGGGCCGACAAGCGCCTGCACCGAAGCGGACACATGTCGGCACTCAAGCGACTGGCCCACCTGGCCGCTGGCTCAATGTTTGTGCGAGCTGTGGTCGTGTGGGTCAGCCGGTTTGCTTGGCGCAGTGGGTGTGGTCAGCACTTGCAAAGTGCCCCGCATGCCCGCTTCGTAGTGCCCGGGAATGAGGCAGGCCATTTGCAAGCGCGTGGCTTGCGAAAAGCTCACCACCAACTCGCCGGTTTGCCCGGCCGCCACGCGAATGGCAGCGCCTGTGCCGTGGTGGTGTTCATCTTCATGCGCAGCCCCCTTCGCTGCCGCTTGTTTCATCGCCTCGGCATGAGCGCGAATGTCTTCGTCGCTGCCCAGCACCATTTCATGCGCTGTACGCCCTGAATTGGTGACGACAAAACGGATGGTTTCTCCGGCGTGCACATCGATCTGGCTGGGTGTGAAACGCATGGTGTCATCCATGTTGACCGTGATGCTGCGACTGACCACTTGCGCGATGACCCCGGCCTTGAGGGAGGCACCATGGTGGTCGTCTGTTGCAGCGGTCTCGCCGTGGCTGTGACCCGTGGCCGCCCAGTTGGGGTGCTGCTCCAGCCATTGCCACGCGGCCCCACTGCCGGCTGTGACGGCGGTGCCAACCACCAGCACATACACCGTGGCCGCCCGTGGCCAGTGGCGGGGCGCACTCAGTCCCAGCGCCAGTACCGAGATGAAAAAGCCCAGCGGCACCACCCAGGCGCTGCGTGCGGGCGAGTCCGGAAAGTGCTGCAAACCGCCCGTGAAAAAGCCCAGACCAATCGAGAGCAAAGTGCCCAGCACCAAGGTCTGCAGCAAACCCGAGCTTGGTGTGTCATTCGAGTCTGCATTCAGCCGGTGCTCGAGCCAAGCGCCCAGCACAAACAGCACAATGCCAATGGCAGCGGTCCACAGTGAGCGTGTGCCGCTGAAAAAGCCGTGGTTCACGGCGCCCGAAATGAAGCTGATGCCCGAATACTTGAGCAGCATCGCCCCGTGGTGTTGTTGAAAAGAAGAAGTCATGTGTCCATCCTTGCGCGGCTAATGCCCGCGCGTTTTGATCGGTCTGCTGCACGGGTCCAGCTCCGCGCAGAGCGTGAAAAGAGGTGGAGCGCTCAGGGGATGGGCGGGCGCAACACAGGGCGCAGGTTCGCGCTTTGCCAGTCCTGTCGCGGGCTGGTGGGGTGCGCGGCATGTGCACGGTGCAGTGCCATGCAGGGCTCACTGTCCAAACCGACGGCGCAGCAATGGTGACAGTCGATGGGGTTTCCAGAAGGGCCGTCTGTGTCCACTTCAGTGGGGTGGAGCGGGTGCCCCTTGACTTCAAGGTGACGGGTCGCGTGTCCGTGGCATTCGGGCAAAGTGGCCAGAGGCACTGCGTGGTGAACTGTGGGGGATGTAGTGCGGTCTGTTGTGGTCGAGACTTCGCTCACAGTGGGCTCAGCCCATGACCATTGAATGGGCATGGCCATGACCGAGCCCAGGCTCATTTTGAGCACCATCAGCCAGATCAACCACCCAGAGCAAGAACGCATCCAGCTATCTTATCGGTAGTCGCAACAGGCAAGCGGCCCAACATCCAAAAAGCCCCGCAAGCCGTTCACCTTGGGTGGCTTTTGTGTAGAAGCGGTGCCCTCGCCGCGATGGATTTTTTTGTAGGAGCGGCGCCCTCGCCGCGATGATGCCTCGCAGACCCGCCTCCTCGCACAGGCAGAGGGTCCCCACACCGTTGGCATGGCTGGCCGCTGAGCCCAGCACAGGCCTTTCGCTTCAAACCTCACTGGGCTGGATCGATGGCTTGATTTTGCCTGTCGGATTCCGGGCCATTTTGAAGCGGGCATGATCGGCTGCATCACCTTCCAAGATGGGGGCTCACCATGAGCAATTCACACATCAAAGCCATGCCCAGACGCCAATGGCTTGCAACTGCAGCCGTGTTGGCCGTTACGGGTTTTCAACGCACAGCGCTGGCGCAAGCCACCTTGGTGCAAGTCTGGAAAGATCCCAACTGCGGCTGCTGCCAGTTGTGGGTGGAACACCTGCAGGCCAGTGGCTTCAAGGTCGAGGTGCGCGATGTGGGCAACACCGCCGCCCGCAAGCGCTTGGGCATGCCCGAGCAACTCGGCTCCTGCCACACCGCCAGCGTGGGCGGTTATGTCATTGAGGGCCATGTGCCTGCCGCCGACATTCACCGTCTCTTGAAAGAGCGGCCAGTGGCGCTGGGTTTGTCGGTGCCCGGCATGCCCATTGGCAGCCCGGGCATGGATGGCCCCGAATACAAGGGCCGCAAAGACGCCTATGACGTGCTGCTGGTGCAAAAAGACGGCAGCAGCAAAAGTTTTCAACGCTACCCCGGGCTGCGCCGCATGGCCCAGCGTGAGGGCCTGCAGCGCGTGAATGATGACGCCGCAGCGCTGCCTTGGGCCACGGCCGAGGTGCGGCACATCGACAAGGCCGCAGGCAAGGTGGCGCTCAAACACGGCGAGATCAAAAACCTGGACATGCCGCCCATGAGCATGGTGTTCCAAATCCAAAACCCCAGCCAACTCAACGGTCTGCATGTCGGCCAGAAAGTCCGCTTTCAGGCGGTGCAGGGCCAAGGCGCGTACTGGGTGTTGAAGATCGAGGCATCTGCCCTGTGAGTCTTTGATTCGGACCCCTGAAGTTAGCAGGCGCCCTCGCCTGTAGGCGCGGCACCCTCGCCGCGATCAAGCCTCGCAGACCAACACCGATCCCCCAGGCGGAAGCTGCCGTCCGGCGCAGACCTTGATCCGTCGTCACGAAAAAAAGCCCCGCAAGGCTTTTACCTTGCGGGGCTTTGTGGTTGGCTGGGTGAGGGCCTGAGCCCTCAGTCCAGACAGCGGGGCAATTACATGCCCATGCCGCCCATACCACCCATGCCGCCCATGTCAGGCATGCCGCCGCCAGCGCCGGACTCGTCCTTCGGGGCTTCGGAAACCATGCACTCGGTTGTGAGCATCAAAGAAGCCACAGAAGCGGCGTTCTGCAAAGCAGTACGGGTCACTTTTGTAGGATCCAGAATACCCATTTCGATCATGTCGCCGTAGGTGTCGTTCGCTGCGTTGAAGCCGTAGTTGCCTGTACCGGCCAACACCGCGTTGACCACCACCGAGGGCTCGCCGCCGGCGTTGTACACGATCTCGCGCAGAGGCGCTTCGATGGCTTTCAACACCAGCTTGATGCCGGCGTCTTGGTCAGCGTTGTCGCCTTTGATGACACCCGCCATCTGACGTGCACGCAGCAAAGCCACGCCGCCGCCAGCCACGATGCCTTCTTCCACAGCAGCGCGTGTAGCGTGCAGGGCGTCTTCAACGCGGGCTTTCTTCTCTTTCATCTCGACTTCGGTGGCAGCGCCGACCTTGATCACGGCCACACCGCCAGCCAACTTGGCCACGCGCTCTTGCAGCTTCTCGCGGTCGTAGTCAGAAGTGGCTTCTTCGATTTGCACGCGCACTTGTTTGACGCGGGCTTCGATGTCACCAGCAGCGCCAGCGCCGTCGATGATGATGGTGTTTTCCTTGCCCACTTCGATGCGCTTGGCTTGGCCCAGATCGGCCAAAGTCACTTTTTCGAGGGTCAGGCCGACTTCTTCAGCGATCACTTTGCCGCCGGTCAAGATGGCGATGTCTTCCAACATGGCTTTGCGACGATCGCCAAAGCCTGGAGCCTTGACAGCCACCACCTTCAAGATGCCACGGATGGTGTTCACCACCAAAGTTGCCAAGGCTTCGCCTTCAACTTCTTCGGCAATGATCAACAAAGGACGGCCCGCTTTGGCAACGGCTTCCAGTGTGGGCAGCAGATCGCGGATGTTGCTGATCTTCTTGTCGAACAACAACACGAAGGGGTTGTCCAACAAAGCAGCTTGCTTTTCGGGGTTGTTGATGAAGTAGGGCGACAGGTAGCCGCGGTCAAACTGCATGCCTTCAACGACGTCGAGTTCGTTGTTCAAAGACTTGCCGTCTTCCACGGTGATCACGCCTTCTTTGCCCACTTTGTCCATGGCGTTGGCGATGATTTCGCCGATGCTGGTGTCAGAGTTGGCAGAAATCGAGCCGACTTGGGCGATTTCTTTGCTGGTGGTGGTGGCTTTGGTGGCCTTCTTCAGCTCTTCGATCAAAGCAGTCACTGCTTTGTCGATGCCGCGCTTCAGGTCCATCGGGTTCATGCCAGCGGCCACGTACTTCATGCCTTCGCGCACGATGGCTTGGGCCAACACGGTGGCAGTGGTGGTGCCGTCACCCGCGTTGTCAGAAGTTTTGGAAGCGACTTCCTTGACCATCTGCGCGCCCATGTTTTGCAGCTTGTCTTTGAGTTCGATTTCCTTGGCCACGGACACACCGTCCTTGGTCACGGTGGGGGCGCCGAAAGAACGCTCCAGAACCACATTGCGGCCTTTAGGGCCCAGAGTCACTTTGACCGCGTTGGCCAAAATGTTCACGCCTTCAACCATGCGTGCGCGGGCTTCGCCGCCGAAAATTACGTCTTTTGCTGCCATTTTTAAGCTCCTAAATTCAGATTAATCAGTTGAGGACAGAGCGAACGGGCGCTTCGCGCGTCGTTCGGTCTGTCCCGCAAATCACTCGACCACTGCGAACAGGTCTTCTTCTTTCATGACCAGCAGCTCGTCGCCAGCCACCTTGACGGTCTGGCCGCTGTACTTGCCGAACAACACGCGGTCGCCGACTTTGACGCTCAGGGCCTTGGTCTCGCCTTTGTCGTTGGTCTTGCCTGGGCCGACGGCCAGGACTTCACCTTGATCGGGCTTTTCAGCAGCCGAGTCGGGGATCACGATGCCCGAGGCTGTTTTGGTTTCGCTTTCGATACGCTTGACGATCACGCGATCGCCCAAAGGACGCAGTTTCATGGAATCTCCTGGATTTGAAACAAGGGTTGAAAAACAAAAGCACCAAAGGGGTGCAGCTGAAATCTGAGGAGAGGGGCGTTGTTAGCACTCATCCCCATCGAGTGCTAATGATAAGGCCATTTCGGTGCATTTCAAGAGGCAGGGTTTTCCGGTAGGCGTCAATGGGTTGGCTTTCGGCTCTCGTGTGCATGGTGGGGGCTGAGCAAATACCCGTCGACCAGATCGGTGCTGATGTCGCCTTCAAACAAGCTCAGGTGTGGCGCTTGGTGCAAGGTGCTGCTGTCGGGCAGGCAGGTGCAGTTGTAAATGACGATGTGTGCTTGCTGCATGCGGGCGTTTTGCAGATGCATGGCCGAGGTGTGCAGCCAGGGAATTCGGGCGTCCATGAAGAAGGCGTCCACATTTTGTGTGATGTCGATCAGGTCCAGTGGGTGGGTCATGACCTTGATGTGGGGCCAGTGCGCCAAGGTGTCCAAGGCCTGTGAGAGGTGTTCGCCGTCGTGCAAAACGCACACCAGCGAGCGGCCCGGGTGCGCCTCGGGCAGGGGGTAGAGCAGGTTGAAGCCTTGGCCTTTGCAATAGTCCATGACCGATTCGGACAGGATGCGGCGATGGCCACCATGGGTGACGAAGGCCTTGAAGACCCCGCTTTGCACCATGCGCTGAACCGTGCCCACCGACAAGCCCAGGGTTTTGGCCGCTTGGCTGGTGCTGACATAAATTTGTGGATTTTGGGGGTTGTGTGAATTTTTCATCGTGGGGTGCTCGCTTGGATAGGCTTGGTTGTCTTGGGCTTTTTGAGGGTCTTGGCATGGTAGAACGCGCTCGAAGTCTCCGGGTTTCCCAGAACAGGTAGTGCCCATCACACAAACCGGTAAGCGCCTGGCCGGTGTTGCGGTGGCACTGTGGGTTTTGGAGTTCAAGGCAAAATCAGGGTCTTATGCTTCGTTGGTTCAGATTTTTTTCACATTGGCCTTTGTGGGCCTTGCATGTCCTGGGTGTGGCGGGCGGTTGGCTGGCCTGGCTTTTTTCGCCCACTTACCGCCGTCGCATGGGGGCCAATGCCCGTCAAGCGGGGCTGGGTTGGCGCACCTTGGTGGGGGCGGTGGGGCAGGCCGGGCGCATGTCGGCCGAGTTGCCGCGTTTGTGGCTGGGCCAAACGCCTTCGGTGGTTTGGGCCGATGCGCAGGCCGCGGCCGATGCTTATGCTTTGGGGCAAGGGGTGTTGTTTCTCACGCCCCACATGGGCTGCTTTGAAATCACGGCCCAGGCCTTGGCCGCGCGGTTTGGTGCGCAATATGGGCCTTTGACGGTGCTTTACCGCCCGGCCAGGCAAGCGGCTTTAGGCGAAGTGATGGCCTTGGCCCGAAACCGTCCCGGTTTGCAGGCGGTGCCCACCAATTTGTCGGGGGTGCGCCAAATGATCAAAGCATTGCGGGCTGGGCAAGCGGTGGGCTTGTTGCCCGACCAAGTACCGCCCGAGGGCATGGGCGTTTGGGCGCCGTTTTTTGGCAAACCCGCTTACACCATGACTTTGGCGGCCCGTCTGGCTTTGCAAACCGGGGCCAAAGTGGTGTTGATTTGGGGGGAGCGTTTGTCGTGGGGGCGGGGTTATCGGCTGCACACCCAGGCCCTGGACCAGGCCTTGTCAAACGATCTGGAGGCCGCTGTGGTGCAGATCAACCAAGCCATGGAGACGATGATTTTGGCTTGCCCTCAGCAGTATTTGTGGGGCTATGCCCGCTACAAAACCCCTCGCCAGGAGGCTTGATGTCGCAGTTGCTGTTGGTGTTCATGCGCCTTCTTGCGCCTTTGCCCTTGTCTTGGGTCCGAGCCTTGGGTTGGGTTTTGGGCCATGCGCTGTATGCCTTGGCGCACGAAAGAAGACACATTGTTCAGGTCAATTTGGGCCTGTGTTTTCCGCATTTGAGCGGTGCAAAGCGCACCCGCATGGCTCGCCAGCATGTGGTTCGGGTGATGCAGGCCTTGCTGGACCGGTCTTGGTTGTGGCATGGCTCGATGGCGCAGTTGCGTCGGCGTTTGACGGTATTGGGCGACGTGTCGCCGCTGCAAGGGGATTCGGCGGTGGTCATGCTGGCGCCGCATTTTGTGGGGTTGGATGCAGGTGGTACGGCGCTCACCATGCTGGGGGGCGTGCGAATGGCCAGCATTTATGTGCCCCAAAGCGCTTTGGCTTTGGACGATTGGGTGCGCGATGGGCGCAACCGTTCGGGGGCTGTGGCTTTGTATTTCAGGCACGGGGGCGTCAAGCCCATCGTGTCTGGCTTGCGCCAGGGCGACAAGCTGTATTTGTTGCCTGACATGGATTTTGGGCGTCAAGAGTCCTTGTTTGTGCCCTTTTTTGGCGTGCAAACGGCCACTGTGCCTTCGTTGTCGCGCTTTGCCCGCTTGGGCCGGGCGCAGGTGCTGTCGGTGGTCACGCGCATGACGGCTTCGGGCTACAGCACCGAGATCGGACCGGTTTGGGCAGATTTTCCCAGCAGCGATGTGCAGGCTGACACCTTGCGCATGAACCAGGCGTTGGAGTCATTGATCCGCACCATGCCCGAGCAGTATTACTGGGTGCACAAACGGTTCAAAACCCGGCCCGAGGGCGAGCCTGGGGTTTATGACGGTGTCGGCGTCAAAAAGGCCTGAATTTCGCCGATCACGCGTGCGGTTTGCTCATGCACCACCCAGTGGGTGGCGTGCTCGATGGGCACCAGCTTCAAGTCGTTGATGTGCTCGTTCAGACCTTCGGTCAGGCAGGGCAGCAGGGCCACATCATTTTGTGCCCACAGCACCAAGGTGGGCACCGTGATGCGCATGGCTTCGGGCGGTATTTGAACGGCCGAGGCCCCCGGGTCGGTGGCCGTGGGTGGGCGCAGGGGCGAGGCGCGGTAGTAATTGAGCCCGCCCTGCAGGCCGTGCTGCCAAACAGAGCGGTATTTCTCCCGAACCTGTGAATTGAGCCAGTGGGCTTGGTCGGGTGGACTGGGTGGCCGGGCGGTGAGGGATTGGAGGCTGTGGTCTTGTCCGTCCAAGAAGCCAAACAGGCGCTCAAAATCATGGGCCGCCAATTGTTCGGCGGCATCGTCCTGCACCAAAAAGTTCATGTAAGCACTGGCGGCTTGCTGCTCTGGGTTGTCTTGCAAGGCCTTGAGCAATGGGCCGGGGTGGGGCGAGTTGATGATGACCAACTGGCGCAGGCGCTCGGCTTGTTGGTTGGCCAGGTTCCAGGCCACGGCTCCGCCCCAGTCGTGGGCGATCAGGGCGGCCAGTGGGGCGGAGCCGCATTCGTGCGCGATCAAGGCCAAGATGTCTTGCACCAGGTGTTTGGCGCGGTAAGCCTTGACGTCTTGTGGTGCGCTGGAGCGTTCATAGCCCCGCAAATTGGGGGCCACGCAGCGATAGCTCCCGTTTTCAGGCAGAGCAAAGAACGCCATCAAGGGGTCCCAAACCCAGGCACCTTCGGGAAAGCCGTGCAAAAACAGCAACACCGGACGACCCGACTCGCCAAAAGCGCGACAACTGAGCGTGATGCCATGGGGCAGCTCTTGCTGCCAAGTTTGTAAATCGGGGGGCACTGCAGGTCACTCCTTGAGGGACGGTGATGCAGGGCTGTCACCAGCGCCGCCTCACTCGTCCAGGGCTTCAGGTTCTTCTTCGATGGGTGCAGGCGGCTTGGGGGTGAGCACTTCGCCTTGGGCGGGATGCGTCCAGTCCCACAGCAGCTTGGCAACATCGTCCACGCCTTGTTTTTTCAAAGCAGAAAAGAGTTTCACTTCCCCGCCACCGGCTTGCAGTCGCGCAATCGACAGGGCCTTGGCTTGCTCGGCGCGGGTCAGTTTGTCGGCTTTGGTCAGGATGATCAAAAACTTCAAGCCCTCTTCGACACGGGGCCGGATCACTTCGAGCAAGATGTCATCGAGTTCGGTCAGCCCGTGGCGCGGGTCGCACATCATGACGATGCCTTTGAGGTTCTCGCGGCTGACCAGGTAATTGGCCATGACTTGTTGCCAGCGCAGCTTGTCCATTTTGGCGACGGCCGCATAGCCGTAACCCGGTAAATCCGCCAGCACCGCATCGGTGACGCCTTGTTTGCCCAGTGCAAACAGGTTGATGTGCTGGGTACGCCCTGGCTTTTTGGAGGCAAAAGCCAGCTGTTTTTTTTGCGTCAAGGTGTTGATGCAGGTGCTCTTGCCGGCGTTGGAGCGGCCCACAAAAGCAATTTCAGGGGTGTCCATGGCGGGCAGGTGGTGCAGCTGTGCGGCGGTGGTCAAAAACCGGGCAGTGTGCATCCAGCCCATGGGGGTGACCTGGTGGGGTGCGGCAGGCGAGGTGGCGTCGGTGCTCGCTGCAGCCTCGCTGACCGAGGGGGCTGTGGGACGGGTGGTCCGGGCGGCCAACCGCTTGGCTGGGGTTCTGGCGGGGGCGCGAACGTGGGGGCGGGAGCTCATAAATCAGGGATACCTCAGGTCGTCAGGAAACTGACGCGGACCTCATTGTAGAATCCTTGAGTTTTGCGCCAACTCTTGGATCACGCCATGAAGTCGATTTCCTCTTTCCTGATCACTGTTTTGTCGGCCTCTTTGATGGCCGGTTCTGTTTTGGCCGCCGACCCGGCACCCAAAGCTGCCAAGCCCGATTTGGCCAAAGGTGAAGCCATTTACACAGCTGCTTGTGTGGCCTGTCACGCAGCCGACGGCAACTCTGGCACACCGGTCAACCCCAAGTTGGCCCAGCAGCACCCCGAATACCTGATGAAGCAATTGGCCGAATTCAAATCCGGCAAACGCGCCAACGCTGTCATGAGCGGCATGGTGGCGGGTTTGAGCAGCGACGACATGCGCAACATCAGTTATTGGCTGGCCTCCAAACAAGCCAAACCTGGCTTTGCCAAAGAAAAAGACACGGTGGCATGGGGTGAGCGCATCTACCGTGGCGGCATTCCTGACCGTCAGATCGCCGCTTGCGCCAGCTGCCATTCGCCCAACGGGGCCGGCATGCCATCGCAATACCCCCGTTTGTCGGGTCAGCATGCCGAATACACCGCTTCGCAGTTGGTGCAGTTCCGTGAAGGCGTTCGCAAGAACAATGTGCAAATGACCCAAGTGGCCGCCAAGATGAACGACCGCGAAATCAAGGCGGTGTCCGACTACATTGCCGGTTTGCGCTGAGGTTCTTGCCGGGAGATGACCCGGGTGTGTGTCGCTTTTGCCCTGTGGACTTCAGGGGGTTTTAGGGCCTGAATCACATCATTGGGGCACAATTAAGAACCGGCTGATATGACATGCACCAAGGCCGGTTTTCCGGCCTTGAACGTTTTTGGCGGGCTCTGTCCCGCCATTTCCTTGTCTGCTTCATTTTGATACACCCCATGACGACTGTTGCACCCCGCCTTGAATCCGAGCGCGGCTCGCCCCGAGGGCAGGCCGTGATCGAGTTGCTGTCGTCCATGCGGTTTGCCATTTCTTTGTTGACGATCATCTGCATTGCTTCGGTGATTGGCACGGTGCTCAAACAAAACGAGCCCAGCAACAACTACGTCAACCAGTTCGGCCCCTTTTGGGCCGAAGTGTTCACCACGCTCAAGCTCAACACGGTTTACAGCGCTTGGTGGTTTTTGCTGATTCTGGCCTTTTTGGTCATCAGCACCAGCCTGTGCATTGCCCGCAACACGCCCAAAATCCTGGTGGACCTTAAAAACTACAAGGAAAACATCCGTGAACAAAGCCTCAAGGCGTTTCACAACAAGGCCGAAGGCTCGCTCAACGAGTTGCCCCAAGCTGCCGCCCATCGTTTAGGGGCCTTGCTGGCCACGGGGGGCTGGAAAGTCAAACTGCAAGAGCGAGACACCCCGGCAGGCAAGGGGTGGATGTTGGCGGCCAAGGCCGGTGCAGCCAACAAAATCGGCTACATCGCGGCGCATTCGGCCATTGTGTTGGTGTGTGTCGGGGGCTTGCTGGACGGCGACCTGATGGTCCGTGCCCAGATGTGGTTTGGTGGCAAGGAAATTTACAACGGCGGCGGCCTGATTGCCGATGTGCCCGCTCAGCACCGACTGTCTGAACGCAATCCGGCTTTTCGGGGCAATTTGCTGGTGGCTGAAGACACGGCCTCGGGTACAGCCATCCTGAACCAGTCCAATGGCATTTTGTTGCAGGATCTGCCCTTTGTGATTGAGCTCAAAAAGTTCATTGTGGAGTACTACTCGACCGGCATGCCCAAGTTGTTTGCCAGCGACATCATCATCCACGACAAAGCCACGGGCGAGAAACAAGAAGCGCGTGTCGAGGTCAATCACCCGGCCAGCTTCAAGGGCATCAACATTTACCAGTCCAGTTTTGACGATGGGGGCTCCACGGTCAAATTGCAAGCCGTGCCCATGTCAGCGGCGACCCGCCCCTTTGAGGTGGAAGGGACCATTGGCAGCAGCACCGATCTGAGCAACGGGACTGAAAAATTGAGCCTGGAGTTCACCGGCTTGCGTGTCATCAACGTGGAAAACCTGTCGGGCGGTCAAGGACCCAATGGCCAAGCGGTGGATGTGCGCAAAGTCGACTTGGGCAGTGCGATTGAGCAGCGACTGGGGGCTGGTCACAAAACCACCCAAACCAAGTCTTTGCAGAACGTGGGTCCCAGCGTGAGTTACAAGCTGCGTGACGCCGCTGGCCAAGCTCGCGAGTACAACAACTACATGTTGCCGGTGGATGCGGGCGATGGTGTGCCCGTGTTTTTGCTGGGCATGCGCGAAGTGCCCAGCGAGCCCTACCGCTATTTGCGTCCACCCGCCGATGAGAATGGCGAATTGCTGGGCTTCATTCGCTTGCGGGCGGCTTTGGACACGCCCGAGTTGCGCAGCCGCGCAGTGCAGCGATATGCCAGCAAAGCCGTGGACCCCAAACGCCCTGAGTTGACCCAGCAACTGGCCGATTCGGCGGCGCGTGCCTTGGGCCTGTTTGCCGGTTTGGAGAAAGTCAACGGCAAGTCGTCTTCGGGTTTGCAGGCCTTGGCCGATTTCCTGGAAAGCAATGTGCCGCAAGACGAGCGTGCCCGGGCGGGTGAGATGTTTGTGCGCATCCTGAACGGGGCCTTGTTTGAGCTCGATGCCGTGGCACGCGAACAATCGGGAGTCAAGCCGATGCCTGAAGACAAGGTGCAAGGATTCATGTCGCAGGCCGTGCTGGCTTTGTCCGATGCGCCTCTTTATCCTGCACCCATGACCTTCTTGCTCAAAGATTTCAAGCAGGTCCAAGCCAGCGTTTTTCAGGTGGCCAGAGCCCCAGGCCAGTCGATCGTTTACTTGGGCTGTGCCCTTTTGATTTTGGGTATTTTTGCAATGTTGTATGTTCGTGACCGACGCTTGTGGGTGTGGCTGTCACCCCATGGCGATGGCACCCATGCGACGATGGCTTTGTCATCCAACCGCAAGACGATGGATGTTGACCGCGAATTTGACCAATTGACCACCCGCTTGTTGGGTCGTTCCGAGAAAAAATCATGACCACTGTCACCTTGAATCCCGGTTATTTTTCCACGCGCTCTGCCCTGGACTGGGGTTTTGCTTTGCTGGCCTTGCTGGGCACGGTCTTTGCATTTTTGCGCTACCAGCCGTCGATGGATGTTTACGAGCAAGCCATTTTGTTGTTCAGCTGGCCTGCCGTGGTGTGGCTGGCCTGGTTCTGGCGGCCCTTGCGCACGCTGATGCTGGTGGTGACCGGCCTGTCCTTGTTTGCCATTTACCTGTACCAAGGTGATTTGGCTCGGGCTGAGCAGGTGTTCTTTTTGAAATACTTTTTGTCCAGCCAGTCGGCCATCTTGTGGATGAGCATGGTGTTTTTCATCAGCACCGTTTTTTACTGGGCTGGGGTCTTTGTCCGCGGTCAAAGTGACTCCTTGGAGTCCTTGGGGTCGCGCATGGCTTGGGTGGCCGTGGCATTGGCCTTGATTGGCACCTTGGTGCGTTGGTACGAAAGCCATCAGTTGGGCCCAGACATTGGCCACATTCCTGTCAGCAATTTGTACGAAGTGTTCGTGATGTTTTGCTGGATGACAGCTGCTTTTTACCTGTATTACGAAGCCCAATACAAAACACGCGCATTGGGGGCTTTTGTCATGCTGGTGGTCAGCGCCGCCGTGGGATTTTTGCTGTGGTACACCTTGGTGCGTGAGGCGCACGCCATTCAACCTTTGGTGCCTGCCCTCAAAAGCTGGTGGATGAAGCTGCATGTGCCCGCGAACTTCATTGGTTATGGCACCTTCGCGTTGGCGGCGATGGTCGCTTTTGCCTACCTGATCAAACAACAGGCGACCGAAACAAGCTGGTACAAGCTGGCACCTTTGTGGGTGCTGGGCATTGTGTTGTGCTTTGAGCCGGTGGTGTTTCGCAAGGCACCGACCGAGGAGGGCAGCGGCTATTGGATGGTGTATTTCGGCATTTCGGCCTTGATCGTGGCGGGGATTTTGGCTGGGCGTCGTCGCATTGCTGAGCGTTTGCCGTCTTTCGAGATCTTGGACGATGTGATGTACAAGTCCATCGCCGTGGGTTTTGCCTTTTTCACCATTGCCACTGTGCTGGGGGCTTTGTGGGCTGCTGAGGCTTGGGGTGGGTACTGGAGCTGGGACCCTAAAGAAACCTGGGCCTTGATCGTTTGGTTGAACTATGCAGCTTGGCTGCACATGCGGCTCATGAAGGGTTTGCGCGGCACGGTTGCCGCTTGGTGGGCCTTGGTCGGTTTGGGCATCACCACATTTGCCTTTTTGGGCGTCAACATGTTTCTGAGCGGTTTGCACAGCTACGGCACCCTGTGATGCCAAAGTCGGCTTGACTCAGGTTGGCTTGTTGCTGACCTGAGTTTGTTTTTCCAGGCCCGCTTCGATGGCCTTCAACAACTCCATGGTGTGAAAAGGCTTGGACAGGAAGGCGATGGCGTCAGAGCGTTGAGCGGCCTGCGTTTCATGGGGCAGGCTTTCTCCGCTCATGAAAATCACGGGAATGTCATCGCCCGCTTCCCTCAAGCGAATTTGCAGTTCAATGCCTGACATTTGCGGCATGCGCACATCGAGCAGCATGACCCGAGGGGCACTCGCTTTGGGGGATTTCAAATACGACGCGCCTCCGTCATGGGCTCTGACCTTGAAGCCATGCGACTCCAACACCATCACCATCATTCGGCGCACGTCCTCGTCATCGTCGACGACTTCAATGAGGGCAGGAGGTGACATAGGGATAGAGGATAACTAAAAATCAATTTTAGCGAAATAAAGATTCAATTTTTTTGACTTGTTGGTTTTTGATTATTCATGTTTGGCGAAAGTGATGGACTGGAAAAGTCAGGGCAGAAGGCTTTTGAGGCAGTAGGCTGCACAAGGTGACGATACCGTTCAAAATCAAGCAATCGCTTCATTTCTTCGGCAAGATCATGCTCATCATAAATTCAGATAACGGTTTTCAACACCCTGTAGCCAGCGAGATCACACCAGTTGATGTTTATCGCTCGCGCCGCGAGGTGGTGCGAAACATGGCACTGGGCACAGCGGGGCTGGCTCTGGCCGGTTGGGGGCAGCGCGAGGCCCATGCGCAAACGGCGCGGCCTGGCAAGTTGCCAGTTTTGGCCGCCGGCAAGTCCGCAGTGCTGGGGGCCAACACCATGGAAAAACCCACTCCGTATGAGGATGCCAGCACCTACAACAACTTTTACGAATTTGGCACCGACAAAGCCGACCCGGCCAAGCGTGCCCATACCCTCATCACCGACCCGTGGAGTGTGGAGATAGAGGGTTTGGTCAAGAAGCCGGGCCGTGTTTCGCTGGAAGAGCTTATGAAGTGGGGCGCCATGGAAGAGCGCATTTACCGATTGCGCTGCGTGGAAGGCTGGTCGATGGTGATTCCATGGGTGGGCTATTCACTGGCCGACCTCATTCGGCGTGTGGAGCCCTTGCCAGGGGCCAAATTTGTGGAATTTGTCACACAGGCCGACCCCAAGACCATGCTGGGTTTACGCTCTAGCGTGCTGGATTGGCCCTATGTGGAAGGCCTGCGCTTGGACGAGGCCATGCACCCGCTGACCTTGCTGGCCTTTGGCATGTATGGCGAAGTCTTGCCCAAGCAAAACGGCGCACCGCTGCGCCTGGTCGTGCCTTGGAAATACGGTTTCAAGAGCGGCAAGAGCCTGGTCAAGATCCGATTCACCGACAAACAACCCGTGTCTTCGTGGGAAAAGGCAGCGCGTCAAGAGTATGGCTTTTATTCCAATGTGAATCCGCTGGTGGACCACCCCCGCTGGAGCCAGGCCACCGAACGCCGGATTGGCGAAGACGGCTTGTTGGCCAAAAAACGCAAAACGCTCATGTTCAATGGCTATGAGCCGCAGGTTGGTCAGCTCTACGCCGGCATGGATTTGAAGAAATTTTTCTGATGACCATGAGGGCTGCATTGCGCCACCCTGCGGCCTGGTGGGCGCTGCTGTGGGTAGGGCTGATGCCCCTGGCCTGGCTGGTGTTGCAGACGCTGCAAGACCAGTTAGGCCCCAACCCCGCCGAAGCCTTGATCCGCGCCACGGGCGATTGGACCCTGCGCAGCCTGTGTGTGGTGCTGGCCGTGAGCCCTTTGCGCACCTGGCTGGGCTGGCCCGAACTGCTGCGATTTCGGCGCATGCTGGGTTTGCTGGTGTTTGCTTATGCCAGTCTGCACCTGCTGTGCTACGCCTGGTTTGACATGGGATTTGACCTGGCCGACACCTTGCAAGACCTCTTCAAGCGCCCCTTCATCTGGTTGGGTTTCAGTGCCTTTGTGATCTTGCTTGCGCTGGCCGCCACCTCTTTCAACCGGGCCGTGCGATGGCTGGGCGGCAGGCGTTGGCAGCTGCTGCATCGGGGTGTTTATGCGGTGGCCGTGTTGGCCGTGCTGCACTTTTGGTGGATGCGCGCGGGCAAACAGGACTTTGACGAGGTGCTGGTTTACGCTTGCATTTTGGCGGTTTTGTTGGGCTGGCGCGTGCTGAGTTTTGGACGGCGAGCCTGAGCGCGCCATCGGACGCTGTACAGCCTGTTCAGGCTGCACAGGGCATTTCAGACCAGCTGCTCCAGCGCAAAGGTGTCAAACGCCGATTCGCGCTGGCGAATCAGGTGGGCTTTTGTGCCATCGACCAAGATTTCGGCGGCGCGGCCCCGGGTGTTGTAGTTGCTGGCCATGCTCATGCAGTAAGCACCCGCTGACAGCACAGCGAGCACATCACCGGCTGCTACCTGCAGCTGGCGGTCGCGGCCAATCCAGTCGCCGCTTTCGCACACGGGGCCGACCACGTCATACACCACACCATCGCCTGAGCGTGGCGTCACCGGCACGATCTGGTGGAAGGCCTGGTACATGGCCGGGCGGGGCAGATCGTTCATGGCGGCGTCGACGATGCAAAAGTTCTTTTGCTCGCCGGGCTTCAGATACAGCACTTCGGTCAGGCAAACGCCCGCATTGCCCACCAGTGAACGGCCGGGTTCGATCATGAGTTGACGCTGGCCGTATCCGCGTGCATCCAGCTTGGCCAGCAGCTGTGCCCACAGCGCATCGGCCTCGGGCGGGGTGTCGCCGTTGTAGTTGATGCCCAGGCCGCCGCCAAAGTCGATGTGGTGGATGGGGATGCCCGCTGATTCGACCTCGGCCACCAGGTCCAGCACGCGGTCCATGGCGTCCAGATAGGGCGTGCTGTCGGTGATTTGCGAGCCGATGTGGCAGTCGATGCCCACCACCTTCAGGCCGGGCAGGCTGGCCGCGTGTTGGTAAGCGCGTAGCGCGTCTTCGTGGGCAATGCCGAATTTGTTGCCTTTGAGGCCGGTCGAGATGTAGGGGTGGGTTTTGGGGTCCACATTGGGGTTGACGCGCAGGCTGACCGGGGCTTGTTTGCCCAGGCCCATGGCCACGTCACTCAGCACATCGAGTTCGGCTTCGCTTTCGACGTTGAAGCAGCCAATGCCCACTTGAAGGGCCTGCTTCATTTCGGCGCGGGTCTTGCCCACGCCAGAAAAGATCACCTTGGCCGGGTCGCCGCCCGCAGCCAGCACGCGCGCCAGCTCGCCGCCCGAGACGATGTCAAAGCCGCAACCGGCATCGGTAAACACCTGCAAGATGGCCAGGCTGGAGTTGGCCTTCATGGCGTAGCAAATTTGCGCCTGACGTCCGGCAAAACCGCGCTGGTAGGCGGCCAAGGCCGAGAGCATGGCGGCTTTGGAGTACACAAACAAGGGCGTGCCGTGTTCGCGGGCCAGCTCAGACAGGCGCACGCCTTCGACATGCAGCTGCTCGCCCAGAAAAGCGATGTGGGGTTGGCCGGGCAAAGTAGCGTTGATGGGGGTGTTCATGGCGCAGGCGTGGGGCAGTGTGAAGATGGACGGGGTGGTGGCTGGTCAGAGTTTGATTCAGCGCACAGGTGAGGCAGGTGTTGGCAAGGCCGGGGCCGGGGCAGGTGGAGGTGATGTCGCAGGTGCTTGCCCAGGGGGTCCTGGTGTGACGGTGTGCCAGGGGTTCAAGCTTTGGGGCAAGCTTGCACGGCCCGCCGACTCCGGTGCAGTGGGCAAAAACAAAGGGCCTTTTTGCCCGCAGGCGCTCAGCACAGCCGCACCGCCAACAAGGACATGCAGCATGACTAGAATCTTCATTACCTTCAACATCCTGCGATTGTAATGACCGACCTTGAATTCATGGACCAAGCCGAGCGCCTTTTGAGTGGCATAGAGCAATCTTGCGATCGGCTGAACGACGACACGGATGCCGATGTGGACAACCAGCGCGTGGGCGGCATGGTCACCCTCACTTTTCCAAACCGCAGCCAGATCGTGGTAAACCTGCAAAAGCCGCTGCATGAGGTGTGGTTGGCCGCGCGTTGCGGTGGTTTTCATTACCGCTTTGATGGCGCTCAGTGGATGGACACCAAGGGTCAAGGGGAGTTTTGGGACAGCTTGTCACGCTACGCCAGTGAGCAAGCGGGGCTGCCTTTGAGATTTGCCGCTTGAGGGCTGTCTAAGCCCTTTGGCGGTGTCCGATGTCGGGCCATGGCAGGCCTGACGGCTTGCCGTGGCCTGGGGTCAGTTTCTGAAGAGGTCGAGAATCCGGTTTCTTTCTTCAGCGGGTGGCAAGGATGCCGGTGTTTTGGGGGTCGATTCCGTGTTGGTGCCCAATGCGTTGACGCCGCCACCCCGTGCGTATTCATCGTAAAGCCATTCGCCGCCGATGTTCACCAGGCCCTCGGGAGCCATGGGTTCAGCTTGAGGCAAAGTGCGCAGGGCTGTCTCCATGAAATTGATCCACACAGGCAGACTTAATCCACCACCGGTTTCACGGTCGCCCAGCTTTCTGGGGGTGTCGTACCCAATCCAGACCACAGCAGCCAATTGTGGATGGTAGCCCGCAAACCACGCGTCCATGGCATCGTTGGTTGTGCCTGTTTTGCCGTAAATGTCGCTGCGATGGAGGGTGGCTTGTGCTTTGGCCGCCGTTCCTGAACGGGTAACTTCCTGCAGCAAACTGGTCATCACGTAAGCGTTGCGTGACGAGATGGCGTGGGGCGTGTCAGGCGTGATGGCTTGTGGTGGGCTGTCCACCAAAATACGGTCTTTGTAATCGGTGATGCGGGTGATCAGGTGCGGTTGTACACGGTAACCGCCATTGGCAAACACAGCGTAACCCGTGGCCATTTGCATCACGGTGACCGAGCCGGCACCCAGTGCCATGGTGAGGTAGGGGGGGTGCTTTTCGGCATCAAAACCAAAACGACTGACCCATTCTTGGGCGTTGCGTGCACCCACTGATTGCAGCACACGGATGGACACCATGTTTTTGGACTTGGCCAAGCCTTTGCGCAAGCTCATGGGGCCGTCAAAGGTGCCGTCGTAGTTTTTGGGCTCCCAAGGTTGGCCACCGGTGACGCCACCATCAAAAAACAAGGGCGCATCGTTGACAACCGTGGCTGGCGTGAACCCTTTTTCGAGGGCTGCAGAGTAAATGAAGGGCTTGAAACTGGAGCCCGGTTGACGCCAAGCTTGGGTGACGTGGTTGAACTTGTTTTTGGTGAAGTCAAAGCCACCCACCAGCGCCCGAATGGAGCCGTTTTGTGGGGTCACGGCCACAAAAGCGCCTTCGACTTCAGGCAGCTGCGTGATCTCCCAGCCCCCTTTGGCCATTTGCACAATGCGGATGACCGCACCTTTGCGGATTTGTTTGGCCGCCGGAGCTTTGTCGGCCAAACCCGATTGAACGGGTTTGAGTCCATCGCCCGTGATGGTGATCTGTTCACCGTTTTGGCGGATGACCACCACTTTTTTGGCCGACGCTTCCAGCACCACCGCAGACATGACGTCACCGTTGTCTGGATGGTCGTCCAAAACATCGTCGATGGCCTCTTCGGCCTTTTTAGGGTCGCTGGGCAGGTCGATGAATTTTTCCGGGCCCCGGTAGATTTGACGTCGCTCAAAGTCCATGAGGCCTTGGCGCAGGGCCCTGTAGGCGG
The DNA here is from genome assembly GCF_001269405.1 of Limnohabitans sp. 2KL-3. Lineage (NCBI taxonomy): Bacteria > Pseudomonadati > Pseudomonadota > Betaproteobacteria > Burkholderiales > Comamonadaceae > Limnohabitans > Limnohabitans sp. 2KL-3. The sequence goes on along the minus strand of NZ_CXON01000002.1, from coordinate 449,768 downwards.
CCATTTGCTCACCCGATTGGATGGTGGTGTAAACGTTCAAGCCCCGGGTGTAGGTGTCTTGTCCGTATTGGGCAAAAACCATTTGACGCACGGTTTCTGCCACATGTTCGGCGTGCAAAATTTTCTTGTCACCCGAGGACCGCAATTTCAGGGGCTCGGCTTTGGCTCGCAAGGCTTGCGAAGCCGTGATGAAGCCGTTTTCTTCCATGCGCTCAATGATGTAGAGCTGCCGAGAGCGTGCGCGTTTGGGGTTGTTGATCGGGTTGAGTGCAGAGGGCGCTTTGGGCAAACCTGCCAGCATGGCCGCTTCGGCAATGGTGATGTCCTTGAGGGGCTTGCCGAAATAAGTTTCGCTGGCGGACGCAAATCCATAGGCCCGATGGCCCAGGAAAATCTGGTTCATGTAGATTTCCAGAATTTGGTCTTTGCTCAGCAGGTGTTCGAGTTTGTAGGTCAGCAAAATTTCGTAAATTTTGCGGGTGAAGGTTTTTTCGGATGACAGGTACACGTTGCGTGCGACCTGCATCGTGATGGTGGATGCGCCCTGACTTTTGGCGCGTCCAATGTTGGCGATGCCCGCTCGCAAAATGCCCAGATAGTCCACGCCCCCGTGCTCATAAAACCGGCTGTCTTCAATGGCCAAAACGGCGTCTTTCATGACGCGGGGTATGTCCTTGATGGGGGTCAGGTTGCGGCGTTCTTCGCCAAATTCGCCAATCAGCTGACCGTCCGCGGTCAGCACGCGAAGCGGCAACTTGGGTTTGTATTCGGCCAGATCGGAAATGTCCGGCAAATTAGGGTAGGCCACCACCATGGCCACCCCCACGACCATCAGCAAGCAAAACAACGCCGCTGCGGCCAGGGTGGCAACCCAAATGGCCAATTGAGCGAGCCAAGCAAACAGGCTCTTGGAGCCTTTGTTTGGGCCGGCCTTGGTGGAGGAGGGCTGGTGTGAGTCGGTGGTGGGCATGAAAGATTGGAGGCTTGCCCAGCGGGTTGCCGAACTGAGCGCATTATAAAAATCTCTGGTCCCAGGTGTGGATGGGTTGTTTGATTTGTGCGTACTTTTATTTTAAAAAAACAAGCTTGAACTTGTGATTCATGTTACAAAAGCTTCATTGACGCAACTTTTGAGGCTTTGAGCCGAGGAAATTCATGCAAGCCTGGTCCATGTTTTGGCGAGGGATGTCGGTGAGACCCGTAAGGCAGGCTTGGGGTTTGGCCAGCCATGGCCCGTCTTGGAGCTTGGTGGGTTTGAACTTGCTCACGCCTGAGTTGATCAGTGTTCACACCAGTATTCAATGGTCTCCCTCGCAAGAAGAGACTGTCTGGCCGGGTTTGGGCAAGTGTTTGCGTGAAGCCGGAGCACTGCGTGGGCGACAACAGCACCGGGTGAGCATGGCGCTGTCGAGTGAGCAGTGTGTTTCAGGGGTGTTGGAGCTACCCGCTCATCTGGCCGCCGACGAATGGGCCACCGAAGTGCAGTTGGAGGTCTCGCAATTGCTGGGCAAGCCCGCCGATGAAGTCCATTTTGATTTTTATCCTGAAATCCAAACCCACGATGCTGTCCAGCGAGTCCATTGGGTGGGCTGCACGCAAACGCAAATAGACGACTACAAAATTTGCACACGAGCGGCCGGGTGGCAGCTCGAGAGTGTCGAGCCTGCCGTGTTGGCCGCACAAAGGGCGGTTGCCGCTTTGCAAGGCGGCATGGGCAGTGTGTTGACCCAGTCCACACAAGATTGGCAATTTCGCGTGCAATCCGTCAAAGAGTTGGCGGCACAGATGCAAGGGCACCCGCTGGATTTGATGGCCGAACCAGGACTGCATCAAGCCATGAAAACAGAGGCAGGGGCGCGACTGATGGCGGCGGGTTTGGCCTTGAGGGTGTGGTTGTAATGGCCGCCTTGAATTTGCTCAATTACCCCGGTTTGGACCGGCAACGCAGACGATTTCATCGGCGATGGACCTTGGCTGCGGGCGTTGCAACAGGGAGCTTGGTGGGCTTTTTGCTGCTGCATTGGAGTGATCCATACAGGCTGTTTTTGCAGCAAGAGCAGCAGCGCCTCAATGCCCACGTCAGCGCACAAAAACTGCAACAGCAAGCGGCCAATCAATCGAAACTTCAGCAAGGCCAAGGGCAACTGCAGTTGCAGCACTTGCAACAGGTGGCAAAGCAGCACAAGGCTTGGGAGGCCTTGAATCGCGCCTTGCAACAAGAGGCTGCCCAGGGTGGATTGCAATTGTTGAGTTTGCAGTTGACCTCCGATCGTCTGGAGTTGCAGGGCCGAGCCAAAGACCTCAACAGCATGAACCAATCCAGAGAGCGTCTGTCGCAAGACTTGCCTTGGGTCTTGAGCTTGACCCGGGCCCAGTTTGTCGCCGATGGCCTTGGCTCCAACCCGAGTCCAGTGCTGCCCGACCGTTCGGCTGCCGTGGAGTTTGTCTGGCACGCCGATGGGCTGGGGCTGGGGGCCCGGTATGAAAAACCCGGTGCTGCTTCGCCCTCAGGCTCCTCTGAAAAGGCTTCGCCATGAGGGCCATGGCGCAGCATTCCAGCTCATTGCAAAGTATCCGGTCTCAGTCATGGACAGGGCTTTGGCAACTTTGGCGATCTGAGGGCCCCAGTTGGCTGCAAAGACAAGCTCGGCGGATCTACCGGCGGTGGGTGTATGCCTGTACGGCTTTTTTTGCGGTGCTGTTGGTGATGGGGCTTTGGCAGGCCGAAACTTTGGAAGAACTCTGGCAAGCCCAGGGTGTGTTGGCCGATTTGCGTGTTCAGGTGGCGACGCAGCCTCGTGACTTGCCTGGAGCGTCAGACTCGGCAAAGGGGGAGGCGGCCCAGGCGCTGTCACAGAGCTTGTCCCATTTGCCGGGCGTGTCGTCGCGGTCACTGCTTTGGCCTGCTTTGCAACAAAGCTTTGAGCGCCACCGTTTGGAGCTGTTGTCCCTGCAACCTGTGAGTGACAAAGTGGCCGCGCCCTTGCCCAGTCAGGCCGTGGCCTTGCGTTTGAGGGGGCGCTTTGACGATTGGGGACGTGCCTGGACCGCCTTGAGTGAAGGCATGCCCGTGTGGACGATGGAGCGTTTGCGCATCACCCCACAAGCCCATGCGCCGTGGGTCGACATCGACGTGCTCTTGCGTGTTTGGTTGCGTGCAGACCAGGATGGGGACAAGGCATGGCGAGGACAAACCGTATCCAACACGGTGAGCACTCAGGGACCGGCCCTGTTTTTTCATGGTGCGCCCGCGGGTTCTGAGATGGTCATGGCGCTTGCGCCTGCAGGACTCGACGGTGCATTGGCAGCGCCACAAACCGCAGCGGTGGATTCGCCTGATCCCAAGCACTGGCCCATGGCAGGGGTGCGATTGTTGGGCGTATGGCATGGGCCGCAGACCGTCCACGCGATATTGGCGTTCGGGCCGCATTGGGTCAGCGCTCAGGTGGGGCATCGCGTGAGCCAGGAGGGTCACCGCTTGGTGGCCATTGGCGATCAGGCGGTGAGCTTGCGTGCAGGTCTGGAACCCGTCAGGGTGTTGACTTTTGATAAGGCCTTCAAATGAAACAGATGGTTCAGCGTTTGACGGTGTCTGCCATTTTTTTGTGCACGGTGGGGACGATGGGGGCTTGGGGGGCGGAAGTCAGACCCGATGCTGAGCGATCAGCGTCTTCCGGCGGTGTGGCGTCCCCAATGCAAACGATCAGTTTGAATTTTCAGAACATCGACATCAAGACCTTGCTCCAGGTGTTTGCCGATTTCACAGGCCTGAATTTGATTGCCACCGACAGCGTCAGTGGCCAAGTGACCGTGCGCTTGACCGAAGTCCCCTGGCCTCAAGCCTTGCAAATTGTGCTGCAGTCCAAGGGTCTGGCTTCGCGGCAAGAGGGCCGAGTGCTGTGGGTCGCACCGCAAGAAGAATGGGCCTTGCGCGAGAAAAAACAACTCGAAGCACAAGCCGCCCTGGAGGCCGTCAGCCCCCTTCAATTGATGACCGTGCGTTTGCAATATGCCCGCGCTAGCGAGGTGGCCCAGCGTTTGCAAGGAGGGGGACTTGCACCGGGCGGCAGTGGGGGGCGTTGGCTCAGCAGTCGGGGCAGCGTCTTGTCGGAGCCTCGCACCAATCAGTTGTTTGTGTCTGATTTGCCCGCCCGTTTGGCCGATGTGCAAACGCTGCTGGCGCAGTTGGATGTGCCGGTCAGGCAAGTCCTGATCGAGGCCCGAATTGTCGAGGCGGATGACCAGTTTGGTCAGTCATTGGGCATCAGGTTGGGTGCCGGTCTGGCGGTGCCTTTGCGCGTGAACAACCGCAGCAACACCTTGGCCCTGGGGGCCACCAACTCGGCCACCGGGGCGGGGGTGGTGACCGGGAATCAGGTGAATTTTCCGGCCGGGTCGGCTGGGCAGACCCTGAATACGCCCGCCAATTTTGCCGTGTCACTTTTTAACGCTGCGGCAGACCGTTTCATTAATGTGGAAATTTCAGCTTTGGAAGCCGATGGTCGTGGCAAGGTGGTCTCGCGCCCCAGGGTGGTGACGGCCGATCAAACCAAGGCTCTGATCGAGCAGGGCACCGAATTGCCCTACCAAACGGCTTCGGCCAGTGGTGCCACATCGATCACCTTTCGCAAGGCCAATTTGAAGCTCGAGGTCACGCCGCAAATCACCCCAGACGGGTCTGTGGTGCTGGATGTCGATGTCAACCGAGACAGTGTGGGGCAAATCACGCCCGCTGGGTATGCGATCAACACCAAGCACGTCAAAACTCAGGTGCGTGTAGAAGATGGCGGTACCGTGGTGCTGGGGGGCATTTACGAAGAAACAGACCGCAACAATGAGTCCAAAGTGCCCGGTTTGGGCGATGTGCCCGGCTTGGGTTGGTTGTTCAAGAACCGAGATCAGGCACAGCGCAAAAGCGAGTTGCTGATTTTCTTGACGCCTCGGGTCATGGCCGATGACCCGGCGCTGACCCCACCTTGAGTCGCACATTCCGCACAGACGTTCAGGCGTCTCAGTGTGGGCAATCGTTGGAATACACTTCAGGTTTATTCAAGAGGCGCTGGCTGGAGACCCTTGGTCAGCCCTGACTATCCTGTGCGAGATTTCATTGAGCATCATCTTTGTGGGCCTTCCGGGCTCGGGTAAAACCACCATCGGTCGGCATCTGTCACGTCGACTGGGCGTGCCCTTCGTCGATTCCGACCATGTGATTGAGCACCGACTGGGGTGTTCAATTCGGGAGTATTTCGAACACCAGGGCGAGGACAGTTTTCGCGATGTCGAGCAACAAGTGATCGATGATTTGACGCTGTCTCATCAGGGTGTGATCGCAACCGGAGGCGGTGCGGTGTTGCGCGAAACCAATCGCCGCCATTTGCATGCGCGGGGTCATGTGATCTATTTGCGGTCCACACCTGAAGATGTCTACCGGCGTGTGCGCCACGATACAGGGCGGCCCTTGTTGCAAGTCGATGACCCGTTGAGCCGCCTGAGGGCGCTGTTTGAAGCCCGCGACCCGCTTTACCGAGAAACGGCGCATTTTGTCCTGGAGACTGGACGCCCCTCGGTGGCCACACTGGTCAACATGATCATCATGCAGTTGGAGTTGGCTGGGCATTTGCCTGCCTCTGGTCTGGACCCTCAAGCCTGACTCAGAGCGACGGATGTCAGACTTTTGAAGTGGGTCAGGCATTTGGGGTCCGGCTTTGGACGTCCCCCCATTGACCTTGGGTGAAACCTGATGTGGGGGACGGTTTTGAAAAATGGTGCAAAATAGAACGATCGTTCTTTTTATGCCCCATGACCGACCCCAAACACCCCCGCAAAACCACCCCTGCGCCCAGTGCAGAAACGGGCCGCCGCGTGCTGATCAAGGGCCAGCAAACCAAGACCGTGATCATTGATGCCGCTTTGGGTTTGGCCTCTCAAATTGGCCTGGAAGGATTGTCCATTGGTGCCGTGGCCGAAGTCACAGGCATGAGCAAATCGGGTGTGTTTGCGCATTTTGGCTCGCGTGAAGAGCTGCAAATTTCGGTGATTCGCGAATACCACGACCGTTTTGAGGCCGAAGTGTTTTACGCGGCCATGCAGCAGCCCCGTGGTGTGCCGCGGTTGCAGGCGCTTTTTGACAATTGGATGGTTCAGACCTCGGCTGAAATCGATTCGGGTTGCATTTACATCAGTGGAGCCGTGGAGTTTGACGACCGCACTGGGCCCGTGCGCGATGCCTTGGCCCGTTCGGTGGCCACGTGGCAAACCGCCTTGCGCCGGGCTGTGGAGCTGGCACAAATTGAGGGGCAGCTCAGCCGAGCGTCCGATGCCCATCAAATCGCTTTTGAAATCCACGGCCTGATATTGGCCTTGCATTACGAGGCTCGTTTTTTGCGTGATCCCAGCGCATCAGAGAGAGCGCGACGTGGTTTTCTGCACATTTTGGACCGCTATGCGAGCAACGCGCAGGCGGCATCAGATCCCCAAGACCTTGTGGTCAAGCCTTGAGTTTGACTGTTTAGACACTTCACCCTTTTCAATCAGGAATACCCATGCCCGTCTACAACCCCCCCCTGCGCGACATGCAGTTTGTCTTGCACGAATTGCTCAACGTGAGCGCTGAACTCAAGGCCTTGCCCAAGCACGCCGACACCGACGCCGACACCATCAACGCGGTGCTCGAAGAAGGCGGCAAATTCGCAGCCGAAGTGGTCTTTCCTCTGAATATTTCGGGCGACACCCAGGGCTGCCAGCTCAACCGCGACACACACGAGGTCAAAGCCCCCGATGGTTTCAAGGCAGCTTATGAGCAATACGTGGCCGGTGGTTGGCCATCGCTGAGCTGCGATCCCGACTTCGGCGGCCAGGGCTTGCCCTTTGTGGTCAACCAGTGCTTTTACGAGATGCTCAACTCGTCCAACCAGGCTTGGACCATGTACCCAGGCTTGAGCCACGGCGCCTACGAGTGCCTGCACGCGCACGGCACACCCGAGCAAAAAGCCCTGTATTTGCCCAAGCTGACCAGCGGCGAGTGGACCGGCACCATGTGCCTGACCGAGCCGCATTGCGGCACCGATCTGGGGATGTTGCGCACCAAGGCCGAGCCACAGGCCGATGGCACCTACAAGCTGAGCGGTCAAAAGATTTTCATCAGCGCAGGCGAACACGACTTGGCCCCCAACATCGTGCACCTGGTGCTGGCCCGCCTGCCCGATGCGCCCCCCGGCAGCAAAGGCATCAGCCTGTTCATCGTGCCCAAGTTCAATGTGGCCGCCGACGGCAGCATGGGAGAGCGCAATGGCATTTACTGTGGTGGCCTGGAGCACAAGATGGGCATCCACGGCAATGCCACTTGCCAAATGGTTTTGGACGGCGCGGTGGGCACCCTGGTGGGCCAACCGAACAAGGGCCTGGCCGCGATGTTCGTGATGATGAACGCCGCCCGTCTGGGTGTGGGTAACCAGTCGCTGGGTCTGACCGAAGTGGCTTACCAAAACGCGCTGGCCTATGCCAAAGACCGCGTGCAAATGCGCTCGCTCACCGGCGTCAAAGCCCCCGGCAAACCTGCCGACCCGATCATCGTGCACCCCGATGTCCGCCGCATGCTCATGACCGCCAAGGCCTATGCCGAAGGTGGCCGTGCCCTGGCCTGCTACTGCGCTTTGCTGCTGGACAAAGAGATCAACCACCCCGATGAGGCCGTGCGTGCCGAGGCCGCCGAAGTCGTGGCCCTGCTCACACCCATCGTGAAAGCCTTCACCACCGACAACGCTTGGGAAGCCACATCGGCCTGCCAGCAGGTGTTTGGCGGCCACGGCTACATCAAGGAGTGGGGCATGGAGCAGTTTGTGCGCGACGCCCGCATCAACATGATCTACGAAGGCACCAACACCATCCAGTCGCTCGACTTGCTGGGTCGCAAAGTGCTGGGCAACCAGGGTGCCACACTCAAGAAGTTCGGCAAATTGGTGGAGCAACTGGTCAAGGCCGAAATGGCCAACGAAGCCATGGGCGAGTTCATCAAGCCGCTGGCCGACCTGGGCCAAAAGCTCACGCAACTCACCGGCGAAGTCGGCATGAAAGCCATGAGCAATGCCGACGAAGTGGGTGCTGCTGCGGTGGACTATTTACGCGTGGTGGGCCACCTGGTGTTGGGTTACTTCTGGGCCCGCTCGGCGCAGATCGCGCTGGCCAAACTGGCCGAAGCCGAAGAAGAGGCGCAGCGGCCCGATCCGTTCTACCAGGCCAAATTGCAGACCGCGCGGTTTTACTTCACCCGCCTGATGCCCGAAACCTCGACACTGATGCGCCGCATCCGCGCGGGCAGCGATGTGTTGATGGACACCGACGCCGCGCTGGCCTGAGCCCACTTTCAAAAAGGGAGAACCCCATGATCAAAAGCGCATTGACCTTGAGCTTGGGCTTGCTGAGCCTGGCCGCCCACGCCCAAATGAGCCCGGTGGGCCTGTGGCGCAGCATCGACGACGAGAGCAAGCAGCCCAAAGCCGAAATTCGCATCAGCCAAAACGCAGCAGGGGGCTTGTCGGGCGTGGTCGAAAGGTCGCTGCAAAACAACCCCAACACCGAGCCGAACTGCAATTTGTGCACCGACGACCGCAAAGACAAGCCCAAAATCGGCATGGAGATCATCCGGGGCGGTCAACAAAGTGACGGCAAAGCGGTGTGGGAGGGTGGGAAAATCTTGGATCCCGAGAACGGCAAAAACTACAGCCTGCGTTTGACCCCCATCGACGGCGGCAAAAAACTCGAAGTCCGAGGTTTCATCGGCGCCCCGATTTTGGGTCGCACACAAACCTGGATTCGGGTTCAGTAAGCCTTCTTACCCCTACGACACATCTCAAGGACCCGCATGTCTGACATCCTGACCCACACCGACGCGGGGGTGATGACCATCACCTTCAACCGCTTGGACAAAAAGAACTCCATCACCTCGTCCATGTACGCGGCCATGGCCGACGCTGTGGCCCAGGCTGCGGCCGATCCCGCCGTTCGGGTCGTGGTGTTTCAGGGCCACGAGAGCATCTTCAGTGCGGGCAACGACATTGGCGACTTTTTGAACCAGCCGCCCAGCACACAAGAGTCGCCCGTGTTCCGCTTTTTGCGCGGCATCGCCACTTTCGAAAAGCCACTGCTCGCCGCTGTGGCCGGGCCTGCGGTGGGCATTGGCACCACCATGCTGTTCCATTGCGACCTGGTCTATGCCGGTGACAACGCGGCGTTCTCCATGCCTTTTGTCAACTTGGGTCTGTGCCCTGAGGCGGCGTCCAGCCTGCTGGCCCCGCGCATGTTCGGTTACCACCGCGCCGCCGAAGCCCTGCTCATGGGCGAGCCCTTTTTTGCCGAAGCCGCGCAAGAAGTTGGCTTGGTCAACCGCGTGGTGCCACCCACCGAAGTCAACGGCTACGCGCAGGCGCAGGCCCGGAAGTTGGCCGCCAAGCCGCTCACGTCACTTATCGCCACCAAGCGCTTGATGAAGGGTGGGGATCAGCAAGCCGTGCTGCAAAAGATGGACGAAGAAGGCCAAAGCTTTGGCCGCATGCTGCGCGAGCCCGCCGCCAAGGAGGCGTTTGGCGCGTTCATGGAAAAGCGCAAGCCTGATTTTTCGAAGCTGTAAGAACTGATTTTCAAAGGGCGGCTTGCATGCAACTGTCGGGGTTCTCAATCACCGACATGCATCTCTCCGTAGGTCGGCACCTTCAGGTCCGACATGTGTAGCTTCGGCGTAGGCCTCATGTCGGGGCTGAAGCCACCGACCTACAAATACAGCCCGTAGTCGCTGATGTGGGCATCGATAAAATCAACAGATGACCCATCGCCCAAGCTCCCTTGTCGTTCTGGAACCTGAGTACATCGAAGGTTTTCGCCAGATCTACGAAGAAAAAATCGTCTTCAACAAAACCTTGGGCTTGAAGCTCGTCAAGGTCACGCCAGAGGGCGTGGAGGCCCGTATCGAGATGCGGCCTGAGTTGGTCGGGCACTTTGCCTACAACCGCATCCATGGCGGCGTCATCAGCGCGGTGCTCGACGCCATTGGCAGTGCGGCTGTCATGGCCGCACTGGCCGCCAAACACATGGACGAGCCGCCCGCCAAACGCCTCGAGCGCTTTGCCAAGCTGGGCACCATCGACTTGCGGGTGGACTACCTGCGCCCTGGCATTGGCGAGCACTTCATCATCACCGCCAACGCCTTGCGTGTGGGCTCGCGGGTGGGTTCATCGCGCATGGAGTTTTGTGGGCCCGACGGCACCTTGATGTCCACAGGCGCTGCAGCTTACATCGTGTCCTGAGCTCTCGGGCGATTCACTCCGCAGGCACGGGCCTGGGTTTGCCTTGGTCGTCCACTGCCACATAGGTTAGGTTCGCTTCGGTGACCTTGATGTACTGGCCCTGCAACTGAAAGCGTTCGGCAAACACCTCCACCTTGACGGTGACCGAGGTGCGGCCCACGCGCACGATGCGTGAGAAAAACGACAGGATGTCGCCCACCTTGACGGCCTGTTTGAAGATGAACTCGTTCACCGCCACGGTGACCATGCGCCCGCGTACACGCCGCGCGGGCAACACGGCTCCGGCCAAGTCGACCTGCGCCATGACCCAGCCGCCAAAAATATCGCCGCTCGCGTTGCAGTCGGCGGGCATGGGGATGACCTTGAGCACCAGCTCTTGGTCGGTGGGCAAAGACACGGTGTTGGGGCGTTGGGGTTCAGACATGGGCACAATCGGTGGTTATCGTTGAACTGGATTGTCCTTTATGCGCCACCACGGCGAACCTGCCGCCTCTGCTTCCCCCCATTCACCCCAGACCGGCTCAGCTTCCGGCAAGGCCACTCAGCAGCCTGCCGGGGGCGACTGGAAAACCTTGTCGCGCCTTTTGCCCTATTTGTGGCAATACAAATGGCGCGTGGTCATTGCGCTCAGCCTCATGGTGTGCGCCAAGCTGGCCAATGTGAGCGTGCCCCTGCTGCTCAAGGAGCTGGTGGACGCCATGAGCCTCAAGCCCGGTGACCCTCAAGCGGTCTTGGTGGTACCGGTGGCCTTGTTGGTGGGGTACGGCGCTTTGCGCTTGCTGACATCCGCATTCACCGAATTGCGCGAGCTGGTGTTTGCCAAGGCCACACAAGGCGCTTCGCGCAGCATTGCCCTGCAGACTTTTGAGCATCTGCACGCTTTAAGCCTGCGTTTTCATTTGGCCAGGCAGACCGGAGGCATGACACGCGACATCGAGCGGGGCGTGCGCGGCATCGAGTCGTTGATTTCGTATTCGCTGTACAGCATCATCCCCACGCTGATCGAGGTGGGCTTGGTGCTGACCATTTTGGCGGTCAAGTTTGACGCCTGGTTCGCGGGCATCACCTTGGCAGCCTTGGCGTTTTATATTTTCTTCACCGTGCGCGTGACCGAGTGGCGCACGCAGTTTCGCAAGCAGGCCAACGAGTTCGACTCGGCCGCGCACACCCGCGCCATCGACTCGCTCCTGAACTACGAAACCGTCAAGTACTTTGGCAACGAGCGCTTTGAGGCGGGTCGTTACGACGAAAGCCTGGAGCGCCTGCGCCTGTCGCGCTTGAAGGCACAAACCTCTTTGTCGGTGCTCAACACCGGTCAGCAGCTCATCATCGCCTCGGCCCTGGTGGCCATGCTTTGGCGGGCCACTGAAGGGGTGGTGGCCGGGCGCATGACCTTGGGTGACCTGGTCATGATCAACGCCTTCATGATCCAGCTCTACATCCCGCTCAACTTTTTGGGTGTGCTGTACCGCGAGATCAAACAAAGCCTGACCGATCTGGACAAGATGTTTGTGCTGATGGACCGTGAGCGCGAAGTGGCCGATGCGCCCGCTGCGCCTGCGCTGGCTTTGCAGGGTGCGCCCGATGTGGTGTTTGACCGCGTGTCTTTTGCCTACGAAAGCGACCGCCCGATCCTGAAAGACATCAGCTTCACCATCCCGGCTGGCAAAACGGTGGCAGTAGTCGGGCCTTCGGGTTCGGGCAAGTCCACGCTCGCGCGTTTGATGTTCCGCTTTTACGACGTGCAGCAAGGCTTCATTCGCATTGCCGGGCAGGACATCCGGCAGGTCACCCAAAACAGTGTGCGCCAAGCCTTGGGCATCGTGCCGCAAGACACGGTGCTGTTCAACGACAGCGTGGCTTACAACATCGCCTATGGCCGCCCGGGGGCGAGTCAGGCCGAGATCGAGGGTGCGGCGCGTTCTGCCCGCATCCACGACTTCATCGCCTCTACCCCCAAGGGTTACCAAACTTCGGTGGGCGAGCGGGGGCTGAAATTGTCGGGTGGCGAAAAGCAGCGTGTGGCGATTGCCCGCACTTTGCTCAAAGACCCGCCGATTTTGGTTTTTGACGAGGCCACGTCTGCACTGGACTCAGCCAATGAACGTGCGATCCAATCCGAGCTGGCCAATGTGGCACAAAACAAGACCACCCTGGTGATCGCCCACCGCCTGTCCACCGTGGTCGATGCACACGAGATTTTGGTGATGGATGCGGGCCAGATCATTGAGCGCGGCAACCATGCCGAGCTGCTGGCCCAACAAGGCCGCTACGCCAGCATGTGGGCGATGCAGCAGTCGGGCGAGTGAACCCGGGTTCTCCTGTAGGTCGGACCTTCAGGTCCGACGTTGTGCACCACCACCTCTTGAAAATGTCGCTGCGCGAAAAGATGGCCGTGCGACCCTAAAGGCCGGACCTACGAGGGATGGTTTCGCAGGGCCTTCAGGTCCGACAAGCATCGTTTTGCGCAGCGACCATGGCGGGCGTGCTGCGCGGATTTCAGCGCTCGTCGAAACTGATCACCACGCGTTCGCTGGTGGGGCGGGCTTGGCAAGAAAGGATGAAGCCTTGTTCGACTTCGGGCTTTTCGAGGGTGAAGTTCTTCTCCATCTCGGTCGTGCCTTCCATGACCTTGCAGCGGCAGGTGCAGCACACCCCGGCTTTGCACGAATAGGGCAGGTCCAGGCCCAGCGACAAGGCGATGTCCAGGATCTTCTCGTTGCGGTTCATCGGCATGTTGTAGGGCTTGCCGTCCAGCACCACGGTGAGTTGCACTTCGCCTTGTTCACGGGTGGCGGGGTGGCCCAGCACGGCCTGGCTGCGTTGCTCTGGGGTCAGTGCATCGAGCGTGGGTGAGCTGAAGCGTTCGGTGCGGATGCGTTCGGCTTTCACGCCTGCGGTCAGCAGCGCCTGCTCGGTGGCTTCGATCATGGCCTCGGGTCCGCACACAAACACCTCGTCCATGCTGCCCACGGGCAAGAAGGCGTCGATGATGGCCTGCACCTTGGCCGCGTCGATGCGCCCTTCCAGCAAGGGCACTTCTTGTGCCTGGCGCGAGAGCACATGGATCAAGGTCAGACGCGAGGGATAGCGGTCCTTGAGGTCTTGCAGCGCTTCGTTGAACATCACACTGTCCATGCGGCGGTTGCCATAGACCAGGGTGAACTTGCTCTCGGGTTGGTCTTCCAGGGTGCTGGCGAGGATCGACAGGATGGGCGTGATGCCCGAGCCAGCCGCAAAGCCCACGCGGTGAATGGCGCGGGGCCGTTGCACCACAAAGCGGCCATCGGGCGGCATCACGCGCAAGGTGTCGCCTGCCTGGAGTTGGGTGGCGGCCCAGTTGGAGAACACGCCGCCTTCCACGGGGCGAATGCCCACTTCGAGCACGCCGTTCTTTTGCAGCTGGCTGCGGGCCGAGCTGATGGAGTAACTGCGGCGCACATCCGCGCCGTTGATGTCCGCACGCAAGGTCAGAAACTGGCCCGGCTGGAAGTCGAAGCTGCTGCGCAGATCGGCCGGCACGTTCAGCGTGATCGCCACGGCACCAGCCGCTTCGGGTGAAATGCGTGCGATCGGGAGGTCATGAAATCGGGGTGCGGACATGGTGCTTCAGGGCGGCAAGGCCGCTCAGTAAGGTTTGAAGTAATCGAAGGGCTCCATGCAAGCCAGGCACCGGTAAAGGGCCTTGCAGGCGGTCGAGCCGAAATGGGAGGTTTCGGTGGTGTTGGCCGAGCCGCATTGCGGGCAGTTCACCACCTCGGGCTTGGCCCCACGGGCTGCAAACTGCACCACGTTGGCCGTGCCCGAACCCGCGCTGCTGCAGGCGTGCGGCGGGGCGATGCCATAGGCGCGCAGTTTGTCTTTGGCGGCGTCGCTCATCCAGTCGGTGGTCCAGGCCGGAGCCAGTTGCGTGACCACCCTGCCTTGCAGGCCGTGGGCCTGCAACAGGGCTTTCACATCGTCCTCGATCTGGCCCATGGCCGGGCAGCCGCTGTAGGTGGGCGTGATGACCACGTCCAGCCCGGCATCCCCTGCACGCACATCGCGCAAGATGCCCAGCTCGCGCAAAGTGACCACCGGAATTTCCGGGTCGGTCAAGGCGTCGAGCAGGGCCCAGGCGCGGGCCACATCGGCGGTGCTGGGCTGAGAAGTGAGGGTCAACATGGCTTGGGGCTTACCAGGTGGCTTGAGGATGGGCGCGGGCCAGGCTTTGCATTTCGGCCAACACAAAACCCAGGTGCTCGGAATGGAGGCCTTGTTTGCCTGTGGGCACAAAACCGCCATCGGCCGGGCGCTTCAGGGTGGCCTCTTGCAGGGCCTGGTCCACGATTTGGTTCCAGTCGTTTTGCAAGGCGGCCATGTCGATGCCCGTGCCGTTGGCCAGCGCGGCGGCTTCATGCGGGCTGCTGGCCCAAAACTCCTGGGTGTAGGGCATCAGCTGGTCGAGGGCCATTTGCGCTTTGGCATGGGACTCGTCAGTGCCGTCGCCCAGACGCACCAGCCAGTCGCGTGAATGGCGCAGGTGGTAACGCACTTCCTTGAGTGACTTGGCGGCAATCGCGGCCAGTTGTGTGTCTTTGGAGTTTTGCAGCTGGTCCCAGACCAGCACCATCAGGCTGCTGTACAAAAAATTGCGCGCCATGGTCATGGCGAAATCGCGGTCGCCTTGGGCCGTGGCCGACATCAAGGGCATGTGCGGCAATTCGCACAAGGTGTAGTTCTTGAAGTCGGGCACGTCGCGGAAATACGCCAGCGTGTCTTCGGTGGCGCCGCCGCCTTGCAGCTCGGCCGCGTGCTGGTAAAGCATGCGGGCTTGGCCCACCAGGTCCAGGCTGTTGTTGGACAGCGCGATGTCTTCTTCGAGGATGGGGCCGTGGCCACACCATTCGGCGTTGCGCTGTCCGAGGATCAGCGCGTTGTCGGCCAGGTGCAGGAGGTAATCGACCGGCGCGTTGAGCGCGGCCGTTGGGGAGTTGGGCGTGTTCATAAGGGTGTTGGGTGCGTGACGCTGAACGCTGAACGCTGAGCGTCGAACGGCTTTACATGTGGCCGACTTCTTCTGGAATCGCGTAGAAAGTGGGGTGGCGGTAGACCTTGTCGCTGGCCGGATCGAAGAATTCGGGCTTGTCATTGGGCTCGCTCGCCGAAATATTGGCCGAGGGCACCACCCAGATGCTCACGCCTTCTTGGCGGCGGGTGTAGACATCACGCGCCATTTGCAAAGCGTGCTCTGAATCGGATGCGTGCAGGCTGCCGCAATGCTTGTGTTCCAGGCCTTGCTTGGAGCGGACGAAAACCTCCCACAGAGGCCATTCTTTCAATGCGGCGGTGCTCATGCTGCTTCCTTCATCTGACGTTGCTGTTGTTTCTTGGCGTGGGCCAGGGCCGCTTCGCGCACCCAGGCGCCGTCGTTCCAGGCCTTGACGCGAGCACCCAGGCGCTCTTTGTTGCAGGGGCCGTTGCCGTTGACGGTGGCCCAAAATTCATCCCAGTCGATCTGGCCGTAGTCGTGCGCTTGGCGGGCTTCGTTCCACTTCAAATCTGGGTCGGGCAGGGTCACGCCCAACACTTTGGCTTGCGGCACGGTGGCGTCGACAAATTTTTGGCGCAAGTCGTCGTTGCTGATGCGCTTGATGCCCCAGCGCATGCCCTGCGCACTGTTGGGGCTGTCGGCGTCGGGCGGCCCGAACATGGCCAGGCATTTCCACCACCAGCGGTTCACGGCGTCCTGCACCATGGCTTTTTGCTCAGCCGTGCCTTGCATCATGACCAAGAGGGCTTCGTAGCCTTGGCGCTGGTGGAAGCTTTCTTCTTTGCACACGCGCACCATGGCGCGGGCATAAGGGCCATAAGAGCAGCGGCACAGAGGCACCTGGTTCATGATGGCCGCGCCATCAACCAGCCAGCCGACCACGCCCACATCGGCCCAGTTGAGCGTGGGGTAGTTGAAGATGGAGCTGTATTTGGCCTTGCCGGTGTGCAGGGCGTCGAGCATTTGGTCACGGCTGGTGCCCAGGGTCTCGGCAGCGCTGTACAGGTACAGGCCGTGACCGCCTTCGTCTTGCACTTTGGCGATCAGGATGGCTTTGCGCTTCAAGCTGGGGGCGCGGCTGATCCAGTTGCCTTCGGGCAGCATGCCGACGATTTCGCTGTGGGCGTGCTGGCTGATTTGGCGCACCAGGGTCTTGCGGTAGGCCTCGGGCATCCACTCGCGGGGCTCGATGCGGCCATCGGCGTCGATGCGGGCGTCAAAGGCGGCTTGCAGGGCTGCGTCTTGAGCGCTCAGGGCTTTGGGGACGGCCTTCAGGCCGGTTGATTTGGCTTCCTCGGATGAGTCCGGGACGCTGAAAGATTGCGTGTACATGGGCTTCTCCCGCGCCAAACAGGATGGGATGATCGAGGCGCGGATGCCAGTATACCAATTAACCGACCGTTCGGTCGGTTAATTTGAATCCTTCATCATCAGGGTTTGCACTTATTTTTGCGTTGAGCACTGAACTCAGCACACGTCACGCTGAACGCTCAAGACGACTCCACCGCCCAATTTTTGCCAGACCCACGCGCCAAGGCAGGGCCGACCACATCCAAAGCCTTGCGGATCTGGTCTTTGAGGGTGAAGGGCGGGTTGATGACGAACATGCCACTGGCCACCAGGCCGCCCTCATCGCCTGGCCCCCGACCAATCGCTAACGTGGCATTGAGCCAGGGCTTTTGCGATTGATTTGCCAAAGTGCGCAGGCGTTTGGGCAGGTCGTGCGCCTCTGGGCGCGGAATGATCGGGTACCAGACCAGGTAAGTGCCTGTGGAAAAGCGCTTGAGGTATTCCTGAATGACACTGGCGACCTTGCTGTAATCCGACTTGATCTCGTAGCTCGGGTCGATCAGCACCATCGCGCGCTTGGAGCCTGTGGCCGATGGCGGTGGGGGCAGCAGCTTTTTGAGGGCCTCAAAGCCGTCTTCGCGGCTCACCGTGACCGTGCGTCCGGCTTCGAGCTGGGCGATGTTGGACATCAGGGCTTTGCTGTCGGTGGGGTGCAATTCGAACAGGCGCAAGCGGTCGCGCGATGCGTGGCGCATCAGCCGTTGCATCAAAAAGGGCGAGCCGGGGTAAATTTTGGCTTGCCCGTTGGGGTTGAAGCTGGCGATCTGTTCCAGATAGTCCTGTATGGGCTCGGGCAGGGCGTCGAGCTTTTCTGCGGCGGCCAGCAGTTTGAAGAGGCCGTCCTCGGCTTCTGCCCCTTTTTGCGAATAATCACCGTCCAGGCGGTACAAACCGGCCCCGGCGTGGGTGTCAATGAGGGTGATGCCGGCCTCTTTTTGCATGAGGTGGCGCATGGTGGCGAGCAAGGTGATGTGTTTGAGCACATCGGCATGGTTGCCCGCGTGGAAAGCGTGTCGGTAACTGAACATGCGTCGATGGTAACCAATAACGCCCGCAAGTCCTTGATTTTTCGTATAATAGAAGGCTTCGCAGCGATTTTGTGGCCCCGCGGCGAAGACGCCCAGACCTGAAAAGGTCCAAGCAATCTCCCACCTAAGAGGTTCCCAACAGAGGAACACCGACCGTGGAAAAGGGCCCGACAAACCTTTCTTCAAAGAGAAAACTCATGACAACTACTTTCAGCGCCAAACCCGCTGAGGTCGTGCACGAGTGGTTTGTGATTGACGCGACCGACAAGGTCCTCGGACGAGTAGCCAGCGAAGTTGCTCTCCGTTTGCGCGGCAAACACAAGGCCATTTACACACCTCACGTCGACACCGGTGACTTCATCGTCATCATCAATGCTGCCCAGCTCAAAGTGACGGGCACCAAGACCATCGACAAAGTGTATTACCGTCACTCGGGCTATCCCGGCGGTATCACTGCAACCAACTTCCGCGACATGCAAGCCAAGCACCCTGGCCGCGCACTCGAGAAGGCTGTCAAGGGCATGCTGCCCAAGGGCCCACTCGGCTACGCCATGATCAAGAAACTCAAGGTGTATGGCGGCGCAGAGCATCCACACACCGCCCAACAGCCTAAAGTGCTGGACATCTAAGGAGCCTTGAGATGATTGGTGAATGGAACAATGGCACAGGCCGTCGCAAATCCAGCGTCGCCCGCGTGTTTCTGAAAAAAGGCACTGGCAAGATCACGGTCAACGGCAAGGACATCCAAGCCTACTTCGGCCGCGAGACTTCGATCATGATCGCCAAGCAACCCCTCATGTTGACCAACCATGCCGAAACTTTCGACATCATGATCAACGTGCACGGCGGTGGCGAATCCGGTCAAGCCGGCGCATCGCGCCACGGCATCACCCGCGCCCTGATTGACTACGACGCTTCGCTCAAGCCTATGCTGAGCCAAGCTGGTTTTGTCACTCGCGATGCCCGTGAAGTCGAACGTAAAAAGGTCGGCTTGCACTCCGCTCGTCGCCGCAAGCAGTTCTCGAAGCGTTAATCCGCTTTGCCTGTTTGGCCAAAAAGCCGCTCCGGTTCGCCGCAGCGGCTTTTTGTTTGGCCGCTTGAGATTGGAAAAGCCCATGAGCCCAGTAGCGTTACTGGATTGGCAGAGCGGTAATTCCCGACCAGCGCGCTATACTATTTGGCATTGAACCGGAGAAACCCCATGAGCGCTCTTGCTGAAAATATCCAGACCGAAATGCCCGAACCGATTGTCTTCACCGACAGCGCGGCCGCCAAGGTGGCCGACCTGATCGCCGAAGAGGGCAATCCTGATTTGAAGCTGCGCGTGTTTGTCCAAGGTGGCGGCTGCTCAGGCTTCCAGTATGGCTTCACCTTCGATGAAATCACCAACGAAGACGACACGACCATGAGCAAAAATGGCGTGTCTCTGCTGATCGACGCCATGAGCTACCAGTACCTGATTGGTGCCGAGATCGATTACAAAGAAGACCTGCAGGGTGCTCAGTTCGTGATCAAGAACCCTAACGCCACATCGACTTGCGGCTGCGGTTCTTCTTTCTCAACCTGATTTTCAGACTGGGCCAGCTGGGCTGGCCCTGCATCAACGGGGGTAAATGGCCCCCAAGACACGGGCGCCTCGGGCGCCCGTAACACTTGGTAAGCTGGAAGTTTCGCGCCGTACCGTTTTGAACGCGAGCCAAGCAAAAGCGGCAGCTTCCACTTGCAAAGGGGGTAAGCCCCGAACTTGGCTGTTGGTCACCTGAAGACCCGGCAGATGATGGGCCAAACGGCGCATGAGTTGCTCGTTCAAAGCCCCGCCGCCACACACAATCAGCTCTCGGGCCAAAGGAGCCTGATGCTGAATGTCATGGGCACAGGCCATGGCCGTGAATTCGGTCAAGGTGGCTTGAATGTCCTGAGCCCTGTAGCCGTCGATGGGCAAGCGTGTTTTCAACCAAGCCGGGTTGAACAGGTCTCGACCTGTGCTTTTCGGGGGCAAGCGTTGCAAAAAGGGTTCAGCCATCAAGGTGGCCAACAAATCAGGGTTAACAATTCCCGTGGCCGACCAAGCACCCTTGTGGTCAAAGGATGCGCCTGTGTGGATGGAACACCAGTAATCCATGAGTGCATTTCCCGGTCCACAGTCCCAGCCGAGAACAGACCCATCAGGATGAAGCACACTCAAGTTGGCAATGCCGCCGATGTTGAGCACAGCGACAGTGGTGTCACTTTGTCCAAAAACACCGTGGTGAAAAGCTGGAACCAAGGGGGCTCCTTGACCACCCGCTGAAAGATCCCGGTTGCGAAAATCGCAGACCACGTCCATGCCCGTGAGTTCGGCGAGCAAAGAAGGGTTGATCAGCTGAATGGTGTAGCCCACCGCGGCTTGTTGCATTGCCGGATCACCATCGAACTCGAGAGGTCTGTGGCGCACAGTTTGTCCGTGTGCACCCAAAGCTGTGACGTCACTGGGTGTGAGTTGTGTCTGGGCGAGCAAATCATGGGCCACTTGAGCGTAATGGCGCGAAATACCATTGCCTGCGAGCGCAGCTCGGTGAAGCTCATCAGGACCGCTTTCATTGAGTTGCATCAAGAGGTCTCGGAAAGCAGGCGCAAATGGCACAAAAGAATGGGCCAGCACACGCAGTTGACCCGATGGCTCAATCTGGGCTGCTACACCATCCACACCGTCCAAAGATGTACCGGACATCATGCCCATGAAAATGGCTGGGATCATTTGGAAAATAAGAGCTGAGATTGTGCAAGAACGGGCGTTCGTGGTGGTGCATCAAAAAAGGGCCTTGCGGCCCTTTTACTGGATATTGCTTTCGCGCATTTGAGCGGCAGCCTGTAGCTGCATTCGCGCCTGGGCGACCAAGGTGTTAAAGCGGGGTTTTTCAGCTGGGCCGATGGGCGTGCTTTGTGCCATTTGAATGATCTTTTGAGGGTCAACGTGAACACCGTTAACTCGGAATTCAAAGTGCAGATGTGGACCCGTGGACCAGCCTGTCGAGCCCACGGCACCCACCACTTGACCCTTTTGTACCGTTTGGCCTTTTTTGACCTGTATGCGGCTGAGGTGAGCGTAAACGGTCGAATGGTTGCCACCGTGATTCACAATCACCATATTGCCGTACCCGCCCTGAACGCCGGCAAATGCCACAACGCCATCACCAACGGATTGGGCAGGTGTGCCTGTGGGCGCTGCGTAATCCACACCTTGGTGTGCACGCATGGTCTGAAAAATGGGGTGCAGACGCATGCTAAAGCCGCTGGTTTTTCTGGAAAAAGCCAAAGGTGCAGCCAAATACGCGCGGCTCAGGCTTTTGCCCTCCATGTCGTAGTAACTTCCTTTTTGACCGGGCTCCTGAAACCAGACCGCTTCAAATTGCTGGTTGTCGTTGGTGAACTCTGCACTGAGCACGCGCCCTGTTCGCAATGGCTCACCATCGGCTTCCAGAACTTCATAAACGACTGAAAAACGTGCGCCTTTGCGCAATGTTCGGTGAAAGTCGATTTGGTTCGAGAAAATTTGTGTCAATTGGTTGATCACTGGATCGGGCAGTCGCGCTTCATCGGCAGCGTCGTACAAGGAGCGAGCCACAGTGCCACCGGTCATGCGCAGACTGGTGTTCATGGGAGACGCTTCTAAAGCGGCCTCGAGACCTTGAGGGGTGCGCTTGATGACCAAACGTTGAAAAAACGTGTCGTTTTCGTTCTTCAGCCAGCGAACGCGCAAGCTGCGCAATTGTTGATCGCTGTTGACCTCCGCTGAAACAGAACGACCGGCTTGTTGTAGTGCAAGTTTCGCCAGCGGGTTTTTACGCAAAAAAGCAGCTGTTTCAGGGTCCACCAAACCCAGACGGCGAAGCAAGTTTTCAGGGGTGTCGGCGGAGCGTGTGGTGTCGGTGCGGGTCAGTTGGAGATCTACCAGATCAAGCGATGCGGCTTGTGCCTGAATGTGGGCAATGTCAACAGGCGTGGTGATGTTGACCACTGGCAGATCTGAAATGTCTGGCCCCAAGTTGGCGACTGCAAATGCACCTCCGCCACCAGCAATAAGCAAGGAAGCCAAGCTGGCCATCAGTGTTTTGGGGTATCGGGTGATCCCACGTCTTAAGGCATCAAAAGCACCTGTCAAAAACGGGTGTTGACCATCGACCCAATCGAGCAAGCGTTGCACAGCCAAAAGCACAGCACCCAAAAAAGCAGTGCAAACAAACAAAAAAGCAACGAGCAATGAGGTCAGCCGAGACTGAAGAGCAATTAAAAAGGACATCAATTTTGCGATGTTGGCAGCCACCGTGAATAACAAAGATGGGCTGGTAAAAGGGCGGACAATGGCCGCCTCTAAAATAAGCGACTTTGACGATGGCCCATTGTAGTGGGCCACCGCTTTTTGACGCCAGAAAAAACCCTTATGAATCAAGCGCTTGTTACAAAATTCCCGTTAACTGATTCGGTGGTGAATGCTTTAGGAGTCACTTTGAGGGGCTGCGAAGAGTTGATTCCCAAAGAGGACTGGTCGCAAAAGCTCGCCAAATCGGAAGCTACCGGCGTTCCCTTGCGCATCAAGTTGGGTTTGGATCCCACGGCACCGGACATCCACATCGGTCACACCGTGGTGCTCAACAAGATGCGGCAACTTCAGGATTTGGGGCATCAGGTCATCTTTTTAATTGGTGACTTCACCAGCTTGATTGGTGACCCATCGGGCCGCAACAGCACCCGCCCGCCGCTCACGCCCGAGCAAATCAAGCTCAATGCCGAGACGTACTACAAACAAGCCAGTTTGGTGCTGGACCCGTCCAAAACAGAAATTCGCTACAACAGTGAGTGGAGTCTGCCCTTGGGCTCCATGGGCATGATTCAGCTGGCGGCCAAGTACACCGTGGCGCGCATGATGGAGCGCAACGATTTCCACGACCGCTTCAAGGCCGGCACCCCGATTTCGGTGCACGAGTTCCTGTACCCGCTGATGCAGGGTTACGACTCGGTCGCGCTCAAAAGTGACCTGGAGTTGGGCGGTACAGACCAGAAGTTCAACCTGCTGATGGGCCGCCACCTGCAGGCCGAGTATGGCCAGGAGCCGCAGTGCATCTTGACCATGCCGCTGCTCGAAGGCCTGGACGGTGTGGACAAGATGTCCAAGTCCAAGAACAACTACATCGGCATCAGCGAAGAGCCCAACACCATGTTCGCCAAGGTGCTGAGCATTTCAGACACCTTGATGTGGCGCTGGTACACCCTGCTGTCGTTCAAGTCGATGGCCGAGATCGAGGCGCTGAAAAAAGAAGTCGAAGACGGGCGCAACCCCAAGGATGCCAAGGTCATGCTGGCCAAGGAAATCACCGCCCGATTCCACAGCGCAGTTGCGGCCGATGCGGCCGAGCAGGATTTCATCAACCGCAGCAAGGGGGGCGTGCCCGACGACATCCCCGAGCTCAGTCTGTCAGGCGCGCCCATGGGCATTGGGGCTTTGCTCAAGTCAGCGGGCCTGGCCCCGTCGACCACCGAAGCCGGACGCTTGGTCGACGGCGGCGGTGTGCGTGTGGACTCCAGCGTGGTCAGCGACAAGGGTCTGAAACTCGAAGCGGGCACTTACGTGGTGCAAGTGGGCAAGCGCAAGTTTGCCAAGGTCACGCTGTCTTGACTGGGGGCTGGCGCACGGACAGCTCATCCAGCGGGGGTATGCTCAGCCCATGAAAAGATTTGACGCGTGGATGACGCCGACCCGCATGCTGTGGGCTTCGGTGGTGGTGGCGCTGGTCACCATTGCCATGAAAACCGGGGCTTGGTGGTTGACCGACTCGGTCGGTTTGCTGTCGGACGCGATGGAGTCGCTGGTCAATTTGGCCAGTGCGGTGTTCGGCTTGATGATGGTGACGATTGCGGCGCGCCCTGCCGACGACGACCATCCCTACGGTCACCACAAGGCCGAGTATTTCTCTTCGGGTTTTGAAGGCATTCTGATCTTGGTGGCCGCCTTGGGCATCATTTGGGTGGCGGCTCATCGCTTGTTCGATCCCCAGCCGATTGAGCAGGTGGGCTGGGGCCTGGCCTTGTCGGTGGGCAGCTCGGCCCTGAACGGTTTTCTGGCCTGGCTCATGTTTCGCGCAGCCCGGCAGCACCGCTCGCTGGCGCTTGAAGCCGATGCTCGGCACTTGGTGACCGACGTCTGGACTTCGGCCGGGGTGGTGGTAGGCATTGCCCTGGTCAGCGCCACAGGCTGGCTGTGGCTGGATGCCGTGGTTGCCATCGGCGTGGCCCTGAACATTCTGAAAGAAGGCTGGAGCCTGGTTTGGCGGTCTTCGCAGGGCCTCATGGACGAAGCGCTGGAGCCTGAAGTGCTGGCCGATGTACGGCGCGTACTCGACGGCTTTGCACACCAGCGCGGCGAGACCGAGATCATCCGTTTTGACCACCTGAACACCCGCAAGGCTGGGCAGCGCCGTTTTGTGGACGTGCACATGCACATGCCCGCCAGCTGGACGCTGGGACGAGCCGCTGCTTTGCGCGCCAGCGTGGAGCAGGCACTGATGAGCGAAGTGCCCGGCTTGCGGGCCACCATCCAGCTTTTGCCCAGCGATGTGGAAGCGCACTTTGACGATGCGAGGGACTTGAAATGATCGCGGTGTTGCAAAGGGTGAGTGAAGCCAGTGTGCGTGTGGAGGGGGCGGTGATTGGCCAGATTGACGCGGGCTTGCTGGTGCTGCTGTGCGCCGAAAAAGGCGACACCGAGGCGGTGGCCGACAAGATGCTGGCCAAAATGCTCAAGCTGCGCATCTTCAGCGACGAGGCGGGCAAGATGAACCGGAGCGTGCAGGACGTGGGTGGAGGTTTGCTGGTGGTCAGCCAGTTCACCCTGGCCGCCGATGTGGCGGGGGGCAACCGCCCGAGCTTCACGCAGGCGGCGGCGCCCGAGGACGGTCGGCGCCTGTATGCGCATTTTGTGGCGCAGGCCCGAGCCGCGCACCCGGTGGTGCAGACGGGTCAGTTTGCGGCCGACATGAAGGTGTCGCTGGTCAATGACGGGCCGATCACCATTCCGATGCGCATGAGCGCTTGAGTTTATCCAGGTCGGTGTGTCAACCTGCGACCCGTCGTGTAGGTCGGAGCTTCAGCTCCGACAATGACCGCTTCGGTACAGATCCGCAGTGTGGCTGAAGCCACCGACCAGGCTGTGGACAAGCATGTCGCCGAGCAACCAGCATCACCGCCACCGATAATCGGTGCATGACTGCCAAAATCCAAAACGCGACAAACGTTCGCTTTGACCAGCTTGCGCTGGCCCCTGCCACCCTTCAAAACCTCGAACAACTGGGCTACACCCAGATGACGCCCATCCAGGCGGCCAGCTTGCCTTTGACGCTCGCAGGCCAAGACCTGATCGCCCAAGCCAGCACGGGCAGTGGCAAAACCGCTGCTTTTGGCCTGCCCCTGATCGAGTGCCTGCAAACGGCGGGCTCGCCCAGCGCGACCATCCAGGCTGTGATTTTGTGCCCCACCCGCGAGTTGGCCGACCAGGTCACGCAAGAAATCCGCCGCCTAGCCCGCGCTCGGCAGAACGTGAAAGTCGTCACCCTGTGCGGAGGCGTGGCCTTGCGTGGTCAGACCGTGAGCCTGGAGCACGGTGCCGATGTGGTGGTGGGCACGCCCGGACGCATCCTGGACCACCTGGAGCGCGGCTCGCTGAGTTTGGCGGGTGTGAACACGATGGTGCTGGACGAAGCCGACCGCATGCTGGACATGGGCTTTTTTGACGACATCGCCAAAGTGATGCGCCAGTGCGCCAAAGACCGTCAGACCCTGTTGTTTTCGGCCACCTACCCCGAGGGCATCGCCAAGCTGGCGGCGCAGTTCATGCGCTCACCGCAGACCGTGAAAGTGGAGGCGCAGCACAGTGCGCACAAGATTCGCCAGGTGTTTTACGAAGTGAGCGAAAGCCAACGCCTGGACGCTGTGTCGAAACTTCTGGCGCATTTCCGCCCCGAGCGCACGCTGGCCTTTTGCAACACCAAGCAGCAGTGCCGCGATCTGGTGGCGGTGCTTCAAGCCCAGGGCTACAGCGCGCTGGCGCTGTTTGGCGAGCTGGAGCAACGCGAACGTGATCAGGTGCTGGTGCAGTTTGCCAACCGCAGTTGTTCGGTGTTGGTGGCCACCGATGTGGCCTCACGCGGGTTGGACGTGGAAGGGCTTGAAGCCGTGATCAACGTGGACGTGACGCCCGACCCGGAAATCCACATCCACCGCATTGGCCGCACGGGCCGGGGCGATGCCGAGGGCTTGGCGCTGACGCTGGCCAGCATGGACGAGATGGGTGCGATCGGCAAGATCGAGGTCATGCAGGGCCGCGAGTCGACTTGGGCCCCTTTGGCCGATGTGGTGCCCGCTGCGGGTGGTTTGTTGAAGCCGCCCATGCGCACGCTGCAAATCGTGGGTGGGCGCAAAGAAAAGATTCGCGCAGGCGACGTGATGGGCGCGCTGGCGGGCGAGTGTGGTTTGACCCGCGAGCAGGTGGGCAAGATCAATGTGAACGAGTTTTCGACTTATGTGGCGGTGCAGGCGGATTTGGCCAAGAAGGTGGAAGCTCAGTTGTCGCACGGCAAGATCAAGGGCAAGAGCGTGAAGGTTCGGTTGCTCTGACGTTTTGCCTTTCGCCTGTTGCTTGGACGGTGTGTGCCTTTCGCTGGGACGGTGTGTGAGGGGATGCGGCGGGTTCCTCATACCGGGGTACCGAAAATCGTCACCCGCCGCATCCCCTCACACACCTGAGTGGTCAGTCATTGATCCGGCCCTGTGAAGTTTGCATGAACGCTTTTTTTGTGGGAGCGGCGCCCTCGCCGCGATCGAGCCTCGCGGACCACCACCCATCGCCCCGAGGGCGGGGCTCCCACAATGCCACCATCGCTGATCACTGTCCCCAAGGCAAGCCTTGCACTTCAAAGGTCACAGGGCCGGATCAATAGGCGAGAGATGGGCTGTTAAAGGGCGGTTTTTGGTTCAAACCATTGCCTCAGGTTTGGCATGACTCAGAGAACAGCGGGTTTTAAAACCGCACCTCGGCCTCGAATGGGGTGGGGCCGGGTGACGATTTTCGGTACCCCGGCATGAGGAACCCGGCCCCACCCCATTCGAGGCCTCTCTTGCTCAAACCCATCGAGGCGAGCCTACCCAGCGCAAACCGTTCGAGACCTCACCGCAACAACCAGAAAAAACGAACTCAAAGGTAAGGGTTCTTCAACCCCAACCCCGCCAAAATGGCCACCTCATAGGCCTCCATCTCT
Organism: Limnohabitans sp. 2KL-3; assembly: GCF_001269405.1. Classification (NCBI taxonomy): domain Bacteria; kingdom Pseudomonadati; phylum Pseudomonadota; class Betaproteobacteria; order Burkholderiales; family Comamonadaceae; genus Limnohabitans; species Limnohabitans sp. 2KL-3. The sequence goes on along the minus strand of NZ_CXON01000002.1, from coordinate 422,773 downwards.
TCGGCGTCGGCGGCGCTGGTCTCATGGTCCCAGCCTTGCGCGTGCAAAGTGCCGTGCACCAGCAAATGTGCGTAATGCGCTGCCAGCGTCTTGCCTTGTTCTTTGGCCTCACGCGCCACCACCGGGGCGCACAGCACCAAATCGGCCATCACCACCGGTTCCTGTTCGTAATCAAAGGTCAGCACATTGGTGGCGTAGTCTTTTTTGCGATAGCTCTTGTTCAGTTCGCGGCCTTCATCTTCGCCCACGATGCGCACCGTGATTTCAGCGTCATCGGTCAGGGCGTGGCGAATGGCACGGGCCACTGCATGGCGGGGCAGGGCGGCGCGGTGGCGGGCTGCATCAGGAATGTCGCCAAATTGCAGGGAAAGCTGGAGTTTTTGGAGGGCCATGGGGATGTTGGAATTCGGAGTTCAATCGTCGGTGGGCAAGGGCTTGCGGCGTGTGGTGACGCCCGCTCGCATGGCAGCGCTTCCTTGCGCGTCGTAGGCATCCACGATGCGGGCCACCAATGGGTGACGCACGACGTCGGCACTTGAAAAGCGCGTGAAAGCAATGCCCTTGACGCGCTTCAAGACCCGTTCGGCATCGATCAGCCCGCTCAGTTGGCCTTTGGGCAAGTCGATCTGGCTCACATCGCCCGTGACCACGGCTTTGGCGCCAAAGCCGATGCGGGTCAAAAACATCTTCATCTGTTCGGTGCTGGTGTTTTGTGCCTCGTCCAGGATCACAAAGGCGTTGTTCAGCGTGCGCCCGCGCATGAAGGCCAGCGGCGCGATCTCGATGGCGTTGCGCTCAAAGGCCTTTTGGACCTTGTCGTAGCCCATCAGGTCGTACAGCGCGTCGTACAGTGGGCGCAAATACGGGTCCACTTTTTGTGACAGGTCGCCGGGCAAGAAGCCCAGCCGTTCGCCCGCTTCGACGGCCGGGCGCGTGAGCACAATGCGTTGCACGCTGCTGCGCTCCAGCGCGTCCACCGCGCAAGCCACGGCCAGATAGGTCTTGCCGGTGCCCGCCGGGCCGATGCCGAAGGTGATGTCGTGGCTGGCGATACTCTCCAGATAGGCCGCCTGCACCGGGGTGCGGGCCTTCAGGTCGGCGCGGCGGGTTTGCAAGGCGGGCAGGTCGGCCTCTTCGCCCCCGCTGTCACCCACCAGCATGAGCTGCACCATGTCGGGCGCAATCGGGCGGTCTGCGCGTTCGTAGATCGCCTGCAATATCTCCATGGCCCGCATGGCCACTGCTTTGGGGCCGTCCACCTTGAACTGCTCGTGTCGGTGGGCAATGCTCACCTGCAAGCCCGCCTCGATGGTGCGCAAGTGCGCGTCCATGGGGCCGCACAGGTGCGACAGGCGGGTGTTGTTGTGCGGGGTGAAGGTGTGTCTGACGATCAAGTTGATAATCCTTGCTGTGCGCGGTTTGTGGCCCGGATGGTCCGGGCGAAAGCGCATTTTCCCCCATCACAGGCATTTAAGGCGTCACCCCCCATGATTGGCAAACTCACCGGCATCCTGAGCGACAAAAACCCACCCGAGGTGGTGGTGGACTGCCATGGCGTGGGCTATGAGGTGAATGTGCCCATGAGCACCTTCTACAACTTGCCGGCCACGGGCGAAAAAGTCACCTTGGTCACGCACTTTGTGGTCCGCGAGGACGCGCAAATCCTGTATGGCTTTGGCACCCTGAGCGAGCGGGAAGCCTTCCGCCAGCTGATCAAAATTTCCGGTGTCGGCCCCCGCACGGCCCTGAGCGTGTTGTCGGGCATGAGCGTGACCGATCTGTCGCAAGCCATCACCACGCAAGAAGTCGGGCGTTTGGTCAAAGTGCCCGGCATCGGCAAGAAAACCGCCGAACGTTTGCTGCTTGAACTCAAAGGCAAATTGGGTGGCGACTTGGGCGGCTTGTTTGCCGTGCACACCCCCGACGCGCAAAACGACATCCAGCAAGCCTTGCTGGCGCTGGGCTACAGCGACAAAGAAGCCGCTGCGGCCCTCAAGAGCCTGCCCGTGGACGTGGGGGTGAGCGAGGGCATCAAGCTGGCGCTCAAGGCCTTGAACAAATAAGCATTGGGGTCGCCTTGTATTTGGATATCCACTGGATATACTGAAGACATGAAAACCACCGCATTGACCATTTCCGCCTGGGGCAACAGCCATGGCATTCGGCTCAGTCGGGAATTGATGCAGTCGCTGGGCATCACCCCTGGCACGCCTTTGCAGGCCACGGTGGTGGCCAAGGGCTGTTTGGAGTTGCGCGCCGTGCCCCAGCGCCCAAGCCTGCAAGACAAGCTCGCCGCCTTTGACCCTCAAATACATGGTGGCGAAGTGATGCCCGATGCACCTCAAGGCGTGGAGTTCGGTGCTGGCACCGAGGGCGTCAAGTGAGCCGGGCCGTTTGGGTGCCCGACCGGCAAGACATCATCTGGATCAACTTCAACCTTCAGTTGGGCCGCGAAATGCGCGACATGCACCCGATGTTGGTGCTGTCGCCCAAAGCCTTCAACGACAGGACCTCCATCGTGATTGGCTTTCCCATGTCCACGGCAGCCTACAACGCGACCAACCCGTTTGCGATTGACAACAGCAAAACGGCCAAACAACCCAGTTACATCATTTGCAACCAGCCCAAGAGCTTTGATTGGCGCCAGCGCGGCGCGACACCGCACCCCTGGAAGCGGGTCAGCGACGCCATTTTTCAAACCGCTCGTCTTGAGCTCAACGACATCATCGAGTTGGTCACCCCATGAGCATCCGCACCGACGACTTTGCCCCCCAGCCCGAACCCCGGGTCATTTCTGCGGCCCCCGTGTCGCACCACGAAGAGGCCATTGAACGTGCCCTGCGCCCCAAGCTGCTCGACGAATACGTTGGGCAGGTGAAGGTGCGTGAGCAGCTGGAGATTTTCATCAGCGCGGCCAAGATGCGCGAAGAGCCGCTGGACCATGTGCTGCTGTTTGGCCCGCCCGGTCTGGGCAAGACCACGCTCAGCCACATCATTGCCGCCGAGTTGGGTGTGAACCTGCGTCAGACCAGCGGCCCGGTGCTGGAAAAACCCAAGGATTTGGCGGCGCTGCTCACCAATCTGGAGCGCAACGATGTGCTCTTCATCGACGAGATCCACCGCCTCTCGCCGGTGGTCGAAGAGATTTTGTACCCCGCGCTCGAGGACTACCAGATCGACATCATGATCGGCGAGGGTCCTGCGGCGCGGTCCATCAAGCTCGATTTGCAGCCTTTCACGCTGGTGGGCGCGACCACGAGGGCGGGCATGCTGACGAACCCGCTGCGCGACCGCTTTGGCATCGTGTCCCGCCTGGAGTTCTACACGCCCGAAGAGCTGACCCGCATCGTGACCCGCAGCAGCGGCCTGCTCAAGGCACCGATCGACGCTGAAGGCTCTTTCGAGATCGCCCGACGCTCACGCGGCACGCCGCGCATTGCCAACCGCCTGCTGCGCCGGGTGCGCGACTATGCCGATGTCAAGGGCGACGGCACCATCCACAAAGGCATCGCGCAAAAAGCCTTGGTCATGCTGGACGTGGATCCCGAAGGCTTTGACCTGATGGACCGCAAACTGCTGGAAGCGGTGATCCACCGTTTTGACGGAGGCCCGGTCGGGCTGGACAACATCGCCGCCAGCATCGGCGAAGAGCGCGACACCATCGAGGATGTGATCGAGCCGTATTTGATTCAGCAAGGCTATTTGCAGCGCACCCCGCGTGGGCGCATCGCCACGCTGGCGGCTTTCAAGCATTTGGGCGTCACGCCGCCCAAGTCGTTTGGGCAATGATGTAGCCGCTCAGGCGCTCGTTTCGTCTTGGCCCAGCGCATCCAGGTGCGAGGTGTCGCCCCAGCCCACCAAGGACAAGCCCTGCGGTGTCCACAACAGCCGGTTGACGGCGGTGTTGGTCAGTTGCCAAGTGCGAGGGGCTTGTAAATCCAATCGGGTGGCCGCGCGGTACAGAATGTCCAGCACCCCCCCGTGGGCCACCATCACGATTTGCTGACCGGGGTGCCGTGCGGCCAGTTCGCTGACTGTACCCACAATGCGCTCGCGCAACATTTCCAACGATTCGCCACCCTCAGGCGGTACCCAGTCGGGCGTTCGTTTGCGCCAGTGCCAAGCGTGATCGGGCAACTCGACTTCAATCTCGGCAAAAGTCCGACCTTGAAAGGCACCAAAGTGTCGTTCGCGCAGCCCGGGGTGCGTGGTCACGGTTTGACCCGTGGCCTGCGCAATGGCCAAGGCTGTGGTGTGGGCGCGAGACAAGTCACTGGCGTAAATCGCATCCATGGCGTCACGCTGCACCAATGCCTGGGCCAAGTGTTGCGCCTGGCGCAGACCCACGTCGTTCAGAGGGATGTCCAGATGGCCTTGCAGTCGGGTGTCGACGTTCCAGGCGGTTTCTCCGTGGCGGATGGCCAGAATGCGGGTCGGTTCCATGTCGTGTTGGCTTCAGCGCGGCAGCTCAATGTTGACCCGACGTGGGCCAGCAGGCGGGTTGGGGAAATTGGCCAGTGCAGCTTGAAACAAGGTGGCAAAAATCGGCACGCTGTCGCTCCAGGGGCCCGCGTGGCTGGCGCGGGTTTCGTACACCACCTGGCCCGATTTGAGGTCGCGCATGATCAGGCTGACCTCGCGTCGGTAATGCGTGGGCGGCGGAAAGCGCATGCCCATGCCCAATCCGATGTGCGATCCGAACCCCGATCCGATGCTGATGCTGCCCTGGGGAATCCAGCCTGGCCCGGTGATGGGGCGGCCCCACGGGTCGGCTGGGTACTGGGTGCCATTGAAGCCCACCATCACACTCAGGCTGGCACCGGCATCGTCACGCACCAAACCCACGGCTGTCATGGCGGCTTGGGCCTGTTGCTCGGCCAGACCCGCTTCGGGGTTGTTGGCTTGCGAAGGCAGGCGCTCGAAGCGGTATTTGGCCCCTTGCAAACTCATGCCGGGCGGCACCGCCGCCACAGAGACCACATCGCTGTCCACCAAGCGCATGGATGCGCAGCCGCTTAAAAGCGTCAAAGCCAGTGTGGCCAGAAACACTTGAACGAGCCGAATGATCTGCGGGGTATCTTTGAGCATGGGTGGACTCCTGAGGATCACATCGAGATGACCTGAATGCCGGGCAAGGACGCTTCCTTGAACTCTTCTTCGTCAAAGGCCTTGTCGCCTGCATCGTCGGCAATGCCGGTGATTTTCAGGTCCTTGAAGCCGTACAGCTTGGCGTCCATCAAGTGCGAAGGCACCACATTTTGCAGCGCCGCAAACATGTTTTCAATCCGGCCAGGGTGCTTCTTTTGCCACTCGCGCAGCATGTTGCCCACTTGCAGGCGCTGCAGGTTTTCCTGGCTGCCACACAGGGTGCACGGAATGATGGGGAACTGTCGGTGCTCTGCCCAACGGATCAGGTCGGTCTCGGCCACATAGGCCAGTGGGCGGATCACCATGAACTCGCCGTTGTCACTGACCAGTTTTGGGGGCATGCCTTTGAGCTTGCCGCCAAAGAACATGTTCAAAAAGAAGGTCTGCAGCATGTCGTCGCGGTGGTGGCCGAGCGCGAGCTTGTTGCACTTGAGCTCCCGTGCTACGCGGTACAAAATGCCCCGACGCAGACGCGAGCACAGGCTGCACATGGTCTTGCCTTCAGGGATTTTGTCTTTCACGATCGAGTAGGTGTCTTGCGTCTCGATGTGGTACTCCACGCCCAGCTCTTTGAGGTAAGCGGGCAGGATGTGGTCCGGAAACCCCGGCTGCTTTTGGTCCAGGTTGACCGCCACCAGCTCGAAGTCCACCGGGGCGCGAGCCTTCATCTTGAGCAGGATGTCCAGCATGCCGTAGCTGTCTTTGCCGCCCGACATGCAGACCATGATGCGGTCGCCCGCTTCGATCAGGTTGAAGTCACTGATGGCTTGGCCCATTTGGCGGCACAGGCGTTTTTCGAGTTTGTGGGTTTCGCGTTCGATCTTGATCGCTTTGGCAGCCTCTGATTCGGCTTGTGCTTGTACCCAGGCGTTGTCTGCTTCTGTATCTGTGTTCATGAGGTTCACCACTGTCCGGTTTCCATGCGAATGGCCACTTCGCAGTCTTCAAAAATTTCAAGTTTGGCAATCTTGACGCGCACGCCCAACACGCCGGGCAACTGCATCAGGCGGTTCGAGAGTTTGCCGATCATGGTTTCGAGCAGGTTGATGTGCTCGGCGGTGCATTCGTCGATGATGATCTTGCGCACTTTGCGGTAATCCAGCACCGAGTGAATGTCGTCGTCGCTGGGCAGCAGCGGCTGCGTGCCCAGGTTCAGCTCGGCATCGACCTGAATCGGTTGCGGGTCGGTTTTTTCGTGTTCTAGGATGCCCAGGTTGGCGTCAAAGCGCAAACCGGTCAACTCCAGGGTTTGGTGTCCGGCAGGGGTTTTCATGTCGGGCTTTTGATTTGAAAGATTTCAACCCCAACCGCTTCGCAGTCCGGGTACACATCGGGTTTACAGCTGGACAGGCGCACCGCTTGCACCTGCGGGTGCGCGATCAGCTCGCGCATCAGGTCATCGCACAAAGTCTCTTGCAACACGATGTGACCTTGGGCCACCCGGCGCGCAATCACCTCGCGGATGAAGTCGTAGTCCACCACCTCGGCCAGGTCGTCTTGTGTGGGAGTGGATGCGCTGTAGGGCACGAACAGTTCCACATTGAAGACGATGCGCTGGGGGCCGAGCTTTTCAAAGTCGTGCGCACCAATGCGCACGTCCACCGTGTGGTTTCGCAAAAACAGGCGGCGGCAATTCAGCGCCAAATCGGTCATCAGCTCGCTCATGCAGGGTCTTTCGGTTCACCCAAAAACATCACGTCGCGCGCCAGAGGCACCAGGTGTTGGCCGTTGTCCACACACACCGTGGTGCCCGTGATGCAGGGGTTTTGCGCCAGAAAAACGCAAGTGGCAGCCACCTGCGCCGGATCGATCGGCTCGCGCAGCAGGTTCACGCGGCTGTTGCGGTCAAAGTTCTCTTGGGTTTGTGGGCCGCTCAAAAACATCAGGCCCGGGGCCACCCCGCATACGCGCAAGGGGGCCAAGGCTTGCGCCTGTAAGGCCACAGCACGCTCCAGCGCCAGTTTGGAGACGGTGTACGAAAAATAGTCCGGGTTCAGGTTGAACACCTTTTGGTCCAGGATGTGGACCACGCTGCGCTGGCCGGGCGTGGCCTTGGGCGCGGCCTGCTGGGCCATCAGCGAGGCCAGCAGCATGGGTGCGATCAAATTCACTTCGAGTTGCTGGCGCGCGCCGGGCAGGTCCATTTGCTTGCCCTCGTCCGGCTCGAAGAGTGAGGCATTGTTCACCAAACAATCGAGCGGCCCGGTGGTCTGCATGATGTGCGCCATCATGCGCTCGACCTCAACGCTTTGTGACAGGTCGGCTTGCACCAAGCGGACGGTGGCACCTTGGGTCTCAAATTCGGTTTGCAGTGTGTTTTGCAGCGCCAAGGCCGCATCAGCAGAGCGCTGGTAGTGGCACCACACCTGCCAGCCCGCTTGCGCGAATGCCCGGCACAAAGTCGCGCCCAGACGCAGTGCGCCGCCAGTGATCAGAACGTGTTTCAAGAAGATGCCGCTGCGAAGGTTAAAAGGGACAATTATCGGCGATGGCCCTGCCGACTGCGTGGGCAGGGGGATAGCGTGTCTGTGAAAGGCAGACAAAGGATAATCGCAGCGTGACCGACGCTTACCCACTTCCCCCTGAGCTGACTCTGCGCATCCACCAAGTCATCGCGCAAGCGGGTGGCTGGATGGGTTTTGACCGTTTCATGGCCATGGCTCTGTACGAGCCAGGGCTGGGTTATTACACCAATGTCTTGCAGAAATTTGGTGCCATGCCGTCCTCGGGCAGCGATTTTGTGACCGCGCCGGGCATGTCGCCCTTGTTTGGCCAGACCCTGGCGGTGCAGGTGAACGAGGCGCTGGCCGCCACAGGCACGGACGAAGTCTGGGAGTTTGGCGCAGGCACCGGGGCTCTGGCCCTGCAGTTGTTGGACAGTTTGGGTGACGCCGTCAGCCGCTACACCATCATCGATTTGTCGGGCACTTTGCGCACTCGGCAGGCCGACACTTTGCTCAAACATGCCAACAAAGTGCGTTGGCTGGATGCCTGGCCCGGTGCCATCGAGGGCGTGGTGGTGGGCAATGAGGTGCTGGACGCCATGCCGGTGCAGCTGCTGCAGCGCACGCAAGGCGTCTGGCACGAGCGCGGGGTGGTCAGCGCTGGAGAAGAATTCGCTTGGCAAGATCGCATCACCGACTTGCGTCCGCCCCTCGAGATCGAAGGCGAGCACGATTACCTGACCGAAATCCACCCCCAAGCCGAGGCCTTCACCACCAGCCTGGCCGAGCGGCTGCTGGTCGGACGCGGCGGGGCGGCGTTCTTTTTGGATTACGGTTTTCCTGAGGCCGAATACTTTCACCCGCAGCGCCACATGGGCACCGTCATGTGCCACCAGCTGCACCAAGCCGACGACAACCCCTTGGTGGCGGTGGGCCAAAAAGACATCACCGCCCATGTCAACTTCACCGGGGTGGCCTTGGCGGCGCAAAATGCCGGGCTGAATGTGTTGGGCTACACCAGCCAAGCCTGGTTTTTGCTGAACCTGGGTTTGGCCGAGCGCATGGCAAACGCCAGTTTGGCCGAACGCAGCCAGGCGCAGCGCCTGGTCAATGAGCACGAAATGGGCGAGTTGTTCAAAGTGATCGGTTTTTCCACCTCCGCTGATGTGTCCGCCCAAGGCTTTGCCCGTGGCGACCGCTCGCACCGCCTGTAAACGTCTTCGAAGGAACGGTATGTTGCGTTGGTTGATTGTGGTGTTGCTGGTGCTCATTGTGTTCAGCGGTTTGCAGCCTTGGCTGCAAAAGTTGGGATTTGGCCGTTTGCCAGGCGATTTCCGCTTTCGTCTATTCGGGCGAGAGTTTTTTCTTCCTATTGCCAGCACTTTGCTGCTGAGCATGGTGGCTGCAGGCATCGCACGCTGGGTTTGAGCGGCCAATCTGGCAAAAGCACCTCAAGCATGAACGTGTTACAGTGCGACACGCCATTGGCGACTTATGCCCATCTCGCTCTTACCGAGCCGATAGCGCATCCCGGCAGAGGGATGCCAGTCTTGTCCTCCACTGTGCTCATCGCCCGCCATGCTTTTTAAGAGCTGGGCCCAGACGATTTTTTGCTTCCTTTTTGACGCACCTCTGCACGGTGCTGTTGTTGGGCAGGCCTTGCGGTCTGCGTATGGGGGCGCTTTTTTGGCAGCAGGACATGCCAAGACCCGTGCCGCTGCACAGCCCCCAAGAGGGCCGAAAAAAGCGGTTCGACCCCCTTCGTTAAAATACATGACTCTTTCATATTGTTCACACCAACCCATCTCCATGGGAAAATTCCGAATTCAGCCGTGCTCCAGGGCTTTGCCCAATGGCGCATTTGGCGCGCAAGTGTCCGTGGCCAGTGGCCGTGGCAGCGCCAGCACCGACCGCGTGATGCGGTTTGTGCCCGAATTTGCAACCCCTGCCGCTGCCAGCCAATACGCCCTCGATGAAGGCAAGTTGTGGGTAGAGCGCCAGACGACAAAACCGATCCTGCTTTGAGAAAGACGTTTTAAATGGCTAAAGAAGAACTGATTGAACTGATGGGCGTGGTCAACGAGGTGTTGCCCGACACCCGTTTTCGCGTGACCTTGGACAACGGCCACCAACTGATTGCTTATTCGGCTGGCAAGATGCGCAAGAACCACATCCGCATTTTGGCGGGCGACCGTGTGACCCTCGAGCTTTCGCCTTATGACCTGAGCAAAGGCCGCATCAGCTTCCGTCACTTGGCGGGTCGTGCCCCCATGGCACCGCGCCGTCCACCTGCACGCTGAGCTTGTCCGGCGCTTCGCCTTGACCTGAATCAGGGCGGTGAGGCCTTGAATCGTGCAGCATGGCCCCCAAGTGTTTTTGAAATACAGGGGATTCCATGACCGATTCAGCCAAAGCCTTGCACATTGTTTGTCCGCATTGCCACACCACCAACCGCGTGCGTGAGGCTGATCTGCAGCACGCACCTGATTGCGGGCAGTGCCACCAAGCGCTTTTTAACGGCCATCCGCTGGCACTGGACGCGGCCAACTTTGACAAGCACATCGGCCGAAGCCATGTGCCGGTGCTGGTCGATTTTTGGGCCCCTTGGTGCGGACCATGCCGGATGATGGCCCCGGCTTATGAGCAGGCCGCTGGCCTCTTGGAGCCCCAAGTGCGGGTGGCCAAACTCAACACCGAAGAAGCGCAGGCCATTGCCGCCCGTTTCAACATCCGCAGCATCCCCACACTCGCATTGTTTGTTGGCGGCAAGGAAGTCGCCCGTCAGGCTGGCGCTTTCCGCACGGCGCAAGACATCGCCGACTGGACGCGTTCGCATTTGTGAGGGGATCAAAACGCATCTTGGTGTAGGAGCCTCCCCTCGTGTGCGATTGGCCCGAGACACGCCCTTCAAGCCCATCGCCCACGGGGTGGGCTCCTACAAAGAAGCTGCGACCGCTTTGACGCGGGCTTTGGAGATTTGCTCGCCGATTTGCGGACCTTTGAGGCCTTGTGCGGCCGCTGCCTGCGCGATGGGTGCGGTTTCGACCGACAGCGCGGCCTGCTGGGCTTTGAGCAAGCGCTCGGCCTGTGGGTAAGCCACCTCTTCAAACCCCAGCCGTCCCCGCGCATCGCATTCGCAGGCTTGCAGCACCCGTGCAAAGCGCTCGGCTTGGCGAATGGCGTCACAACGGTCGAGCAAACGCATCAAGGCTTCTGGCCCCAGTTCGGCGCTGCGGTGGATGTTGCCGTGTTCACGCGCCACCACTTCGGCCAGTTCTTTGCCCTCGGTCGGCACGCGCAGGCGCTCACACACCTTTTGCAGCAATTTGACGCTGCGCCCTTCGTGGCCAATGTGGCGCGGCAGCACGTCGGCAGGTGTGGTGCCTTTGCCCAGGTCGTGCATCAGGCAGGCCACACGCACCGACAGCGGCGTGTTCAGACGGGCGGCCATGTCCATCACCAGCATCATGTGCACGCCCGTGTCGATCTCGGGGTGGTGTTCGGCCCGCTGGGGAACACCCCACAGGCGGTCCAGCTCAGGCAGCAACACCTTCAGAGCGCCACAGGATCGCAGCACTTCGAACATGCGCGAGGGTTGGGCGCTCATCATGCCTTTGGTCAGCTCCTGCCAGACGCGCTCGGGCACCAGGTGATCGACTTCGCCGTCTTCGACCATCTGACGCATCAAAGCCAGGGTGTCGCCCGCCACAGAAAAGTCGGCAAAACGCGCCGCAAAGCGTGCCAGCCGCAGGATGCGCACCGGGTCTTCGGCAAAGGCGTGTGTGACATGGCGCAGCACTTTGGTCTGCAGGTCGCGCTGACCTCCGTAAGGATCAACGAGGTGACCCACCCAAGTGCTGGGCGGCTGGTGCGCCAGTGCCTCGGGCACGGCCACGGCATTGACCGTGAGGTCGCGCCGGGCCAGGTCTTCTTCGAGCGTGACGTCGGGCGCGGCCTGCACCGCAAAGCCTTTGTAGCCCCGCGCGGTTTTGCGTTCGGTGCGGGCGAGGGCGTATTCCTCGCGGGTTTGCGGGTGCAAAAAAACCGGAAAGTCCTTGCCCACGGGCAAAAAGCCCTGCGCGGTCATGGCTTCGGGCGTGCTGCCCACCACCACCCAGTCGCGGTCGTTCACGCGTTCACCCATCAAGGCATCACGCACCGCACCGCCAACGACAAAAACCTGCATGTCCGTGTCTGCCTTCAGCGAGAAAGCCGGAAAGGCTCTTCGAAGTCGATGAAATCCTGCTCGGCCAGCGCCTCATCGATCCAGACTTTGACGCCGGGCAGGGCGCACACGCGCGCCATGTAGGCGGCCACATCGGCCGGCACCGGCAGGGCGTAGGTTTTCAGGCGCATGACCACCGGGGCAAAGTAGGCGTCGGCCACAGAAAATTGGCCAAACAGCATGGGGCCGCCGTGTTCTTGCAACAGGCCACTCCAGAGGCCGCAAATACGGTTTAAATCGGCACGCACAGCGGGCTTGTCGCGCAGCGCCAAAGCCCCGATCTCGGGCAGATGCGCCTCGATGTTCATGGGGCAGGCGCTGCGCAAGCCCACAAAGCCGCTGTGCATTTCGGCGCAGATGCTGCGCGCCCGTGCCCGGGCGGCGCGGTCTTGTGGCCAGAGCTGTTTTTCAGGAAATTGCTCGGCCACGTATTCGGCAATGGCCAAGGTGTCCCACACAGCCAGGCCATCGTGCACCAACACGGGCACCTTGCCCACGGGGTTGACGTCTTTGAGCGCGGCCTTAAACTGCGAGTCGGGCGCGAAGCTGTCAAAGCGGACAAAGACCTCTTCAAAGTCGATGCCCGCCTGGCGCAGCAGCACCCAGGGGCGCATGGACCACGATGAATAGTTTTTGTTGGCAATGTAGAGCTGGATCATTGTTTTCTCCCGTGAATCAAGCCCGACATGTTAGCGGAGGCTGGGCTCATGACCTGTTGCAAGTGCCAGCCTTGCAGGCACACGGGGGCGGGTGTTGCGCGACAGGTGTGCTGACAGGCTTGAGTGCGTCAGCAAAGACCGAGATCTTGGCTGACCTGGCTTCAGCGTCCCGCGTGTTCGCGCCAGTGGTTGAGGCGGCTGCGAGGACCGCGATGGCCCAGATAAGCCGATGCCACGCCCTCAGCCGACGCGGCACTGATGCCCAGCGCCGTCAGGCCAGGCAGCTCACCTGTGGCCACGTTGTCCACCTTCATCGAAGCCAGGTTGTCCCGACTCATCAGCGGTTCGCCCGGAGCCAGTTCCATGGCCGCAGCCTGCAACCAGCCCACCCAATGCGGCAAGGCCAAGATCGGGCGACCTCGGCCGTGGTTCACACCAGCCCACTGCCCTGCACGCTGAACCAGTTCACCCAAGGTCAGCACATCGGGGCCGCACAACTCATAGGTTTGGCCAATGGTTTCGGGCTTTTGCAGGCAAGTCACCACGGCGCGAGCCACATCACCCACCCAAACGGGTTGAAAACGGGTCTGGCTGCCTGCCAAAGGCATGAAGGGCACCAAGGCTTGCAGGTCGGCAAACAGGTTGAGGAACTTGTCTTCGGCACCAAAGATCACGCTGGGTCGCAAGATCGTCAGGTCAAGCTTGGCATGACGCAACACCGCTTCACCCTTGGCCTTGCTTCGTTGGTACATCGAGGGCCCATGCTCATGGGCACCCAGCGCACTGACATGGACCAATCGCTGCACATGGGCGTCTTTCATGGCGCGAGCGATCTTGGCCGGCAAGTCAACATGCACCTGCTCAAAACGTGCTTCATCACCATGGAGCACAGCCACCAAATTGACCACCGCATCATGGCCGGGCATGAGGCGGGCCAGATCGGCCTCGCTGTGCACCGAAGCTTCTATCACCGTCAGGCCCGGTAAGCTTTGCACGCAGGCGGCATGGAGGGCACGTCGCGTGGGTACGGTGATGTCATTGCCCAGACGCGCCAGTTGTTCGCAGACCTGCCGACCCACAAAACCGCTGCCACCCAGCACCAGAACGCGGGGTTTGCTCATTCGCTCAAACCCGTGATCGCCTGCTGCATGGCGTCCATGGCTTGGTCAACGATTTGGGTGCGCCACTCGTCGGTGTCGACGTAAAACGCGTCCATCAGCGCCTGCTTGATTTGCTGGCGCAGGGCATCGGGGGCTTCGGGGTGCAGGTGCAACCAGTGGTCGCCACGCAGTGCGCCAATGACCAGGTCTTGCGTTTGTGTGCCGTATTCCATGGCAATGCCGGTGTATTCGGCTTGCGGGCACTCTTGGTAGGCCGACATCCACATCAGGCCTGTGAGGAAAGCCGAGGTCGACGAGCCGTCGTAAATGGAGGTGATGCCCTGGCCCCACCAGGCTTTGGCGCGGGTGTAGGCCGCTGCGTCGTCGGCGCAGGCAAAAATGCGCTCGCCCACACCGCTGGGCCCAAGACCCGTGTGCAGGTCGATCCAGGCCATTTTTTGGCAGCGCTGGCCGTACTTTTGCAGCACTTGGCGCACCGTGAGGTTGCTCCAAGTGGGGGCTTGGCCGCCAAAAAACAGACCGTCAGGAAAGTCGTGTTGGCCTTTCGAGACAGCGGCCTGGAAGGCTTTCATGCCCCGCTCGGCAATGTACTGGGCAGTGGCTGCCGCATTGGCGGCATCCGGAGGCCAGACTTCGGGCAGCAGCAGCGGGTGAATTTCCTGGTAAGCGTCGTTGGCAGGCAGGGGTTTCGTGAAATCCTGAAAGTTGCGGTTGATGTCCACGTTTTCGTGGGTCACGCGGCGAACATGCGAAAACCCGTGCGGGTTGAGGGCGTGGATGTAAAGCACGGCCACGCCGCTGGCCTTGCACGCGTCGCGCCAGGCGGTGTTTTGCAGGGCATGGATTTGCACACCCGAGCCGCAATAGCCCTCCACGCCATGGCATGCGCTGCTGACGATCAGCAGCTGCTGGGCGTCGGGTGCACCGTCCAACACCACGTCCATGGCCAGCTCTTCGCCGTCACGGCCCTTCAAAGGGTGGATGTTGGCGTCAACGCTCAAGCCCGCAGACTTTGCAGCGTTCAAAAACTTCTGGCGGGCTTCGGCGTAGCTTTTGGAAAAGCCGGTTTGGATATCTGTCATGCAGGTTTTCTTTTCAAGCGGTTTGTGTCGGATTGGCCAGCCACTGTGTGGCCAATTCCACCCAATAGGTGCCGCCCAGCGGGATCAGGTCGTCGTTGAAGTCGTAGCTAGGGTTGTGCAGCGTGCAGGGGCCGCCGCCGTGGCCCATTTCGCGGTGTGCGCCATCGCCATTGCTGATGAACACATAGGCGCCGGGTTTGGCCTGCAACATGTACGAGAAGTCTTCTGCGCCCATGGTGGGCTCTTGGTTGACCACATGCTCGGCCCCCACGATGCCGTTCATGACCTGACGGGCAAACTCGGCTTCGGCAGGGCTGTTGATGGTGGGTGGGTAATTGCGGTGGAAGTCGAATTCGCATTGCGCGTCAAAGGCGGTGCAGATCGATTCGGCCACCTGCTTCATGCGCTTTTCGATCAGGTCGAGCACTTCAATGCTGAAGGTACGCACGGTGCCCTGCAGCTCGCACGAATCGGGCACCACGTTGGTGGCTTCGCCCGCGTGGATCATGGTGACCGAGATCACACCCGCGTCCACCGGCTTTTTGTTGCGTGTGATGATGGTCTGAAAGCCCTGCACCATTTGGCAGGCAATTGGCACCGGGTCGATACCGTTGTGCGGCAGCGCAGCGTGGCTGCCCTTGCCGCGGATGGTGATCTTGAACTCGTTGCTCGACGCCATCACGGGGCCGGCGCTCACGGCGAAAGTGCCCACCGGGGCACCCGGCCAGTTGTGCATGCCAAACACGGCCTGCATGGGGAACTTGTCAAACAAGCCGTCCTTGATCATCTCGCGGGCACCGCCGCCGCCTTCTTCGGCGGGTTGGAAGATCAGGTACACCGTGCCGTCAAAGTCGCGGTGCTTGGAAAAATGCTTGGCCGCTGCCAGCAGCATGGCGGTGTGGCCGTCGTGGCCGCAGGCGTGCATCTTGCCTTGGTGTTTGCTGGCGTGGGCAAAGGTGTTGAACTCCTGCATGGGCAGGGCGTCGATGTCAGCGCGCAGGCCAATGCCGCGACCGCAAGCGCCGCCGTCACGCCCGTGCACGATGCCCACCACCCCGGTGGTGCCCATGCCGCGGTGGATCGGGATGCCCCAGTCCGTCAGCTGCTGCGCCACCACGTCGGCGGTGCGCACCTCCTGAAAGCACAACTCGGGGTGAGCGTGGATGTCTTTGCGAATGGCCGCAATGCTGGCCGCGTCGGTGAGGATGGAGTCGATGATTTTCATGCTGAACAGTCTAGCGGGACTTCCTGAGCCACGCCATCACCCCTGTGCGCTTGGGGGACATCGGGTATCAGGGTTTTCCCGTGATCCTTCGCTTGCGAAGTGGTGGCTACAGGGGACACAGTATTTGTAGGTCGGCGGCTTCAGCCCCGACATGGGGCCTTGGCCGAAGCGAAGAATGTCGGCGCTGAAGCTACCGACCTGCGGGGGGAGAGTTTTTTGCAGGTCGGCGGCTTCAGCCACGACATGGGGCCTTGGCCGAAGCGAAGAAGGTTGGAGCTGAAGCTACCGACCTGCGGGGGAGAGTCTTTTGTAGGTCGGTGGCTTCAGCCCCGACATGGGCCTTAGCCGAAGCGAAGAATGTCGGAGCTGAAGCTACCGACCTACGGGGGGAAGGTCTTTTGCAGGTCGGTGGCTTCAGCCCCGGCAAAGCCATAGCGGATACCCGACAATCTGGTTCCCAGCTTCAGCTTAGCCACATGACCACCACCGACACCCCCATCACCGTGCGCGGCGCTTGTCCGCATGATTGCCCCGATACCTGCGCCTTGTTGACCACGGTAGAAAACGGCCGTGCGACCAAGGTGCAGGGCAACCCGGCCCACGCCCTGACCGACGGCGTGCTGTGCACCAAGGTGGCACGCTACACCGAACGCACTTACCACCCCGAGCGTCTTTTGCAGCCGCTCAAACGTGTCGGCCCCAAAGGCTCGGGCCAGTTTGAGCCCGTGAGTTGGGATGAAGCCCTGGACGACATCGCGACACGCCTGAAAACAATTGCTGCCCGCGACCCGCAAGCCATCTTGCCTTACAGCTATGCGGGCACCATGGGCCTGGTGCAAAGCGAGTCGATCGCGGCGCGGTTTTTCCACCAACTGGGCGCGTCGCTGCTGGACCGCACAATTTGTGCCTCGGCCGGGGCCGAAGCGCTGACCCAGACCCTGGGCAACAAGGTGGGCATGAAGGTTGAGTTTTTTGCCGAATCCAAGCTGATCGTCATCTGGGGCAGCAACTCGATTGGCAGCAACCTGCACTTTTGGCGCATCGCTCAAGAGGCCAAGCGCAGCGGCGCGAAGCTGGTGTGCATCGACCCCCGCCGCAGCGAGACGGCCGAAAAATGCCACGAACACATCGCCTTGCGCCCCGGCACCGATGCCGCGCTGGCGCTGGCCCTCATGCATGAGCTGATCGTGCACGGCTGGCTCGACCAAGACTACATCGACCGCTATACCCTGGGCTGGGACGCTTTGAAGGCCCGCGCTTTGCAATGGACACCCGAGCGGGCGGCCGAGGTGTGCGGCGTACCGGTTGAACAAATCCGGCAACTGGCCCGCGACTGGGGCACGACCCAACCCGCCGCCATTCGGTTGAACTACGGCATGCAGCGCGTGCGCGGGGGCGGCAATGCGGTGCGTGCCATCGCTTGCCTGCCGGCGCTCACGGGCGCGTGGCGGCACCGGGCGGGCGGGGTCTTGCTCAGCAGCTCGGGGCACTTTCCGGTGCGCCGGGCGGCTTTGCAGCGGCCCGACTTGCTGGGCGAGCGGCGTCCACGCACCATCAACATGAGCACCATTGGCGACGACTTGCTTCGCCCGGCATCGCCCACATTCGGCCCGCAAATCGAAGCCTTGATCGTCTACAACAGCAACCCGGTGGCGATTGCACCTGAGTCGGGCAAAGTGGTGCAAGGCTTTGGCCGCGAAGACCTGTTCACCGTGGTGCTGGAGCATTTTCAGACCGACACGGCCGACTACGCCGACTTCATTCTGCCGGCCACCACGCAGCTGGAGCACTGGGACATCCACACCAGCTACGGCCACACCGACGTGCTGCTCAACCGCCCGGCGATTGCGCCCGTGGGCGGTGCACGCACCAACACCGACATCTTCCGGGCGCTGGCCGCGCGTATGGGTTTTGACGCCCCCTGTTTTGCTGAAAGCGACGAAAGCCTGTGCCGCAGCGCCATTGGCGACGAGAAAGACTTTGAGCAGTTGTTGGCGCACGGCTTTGCCTCTTTGCCCGTGCCCGACGCGCCCTTTGCCCAGGGCAGCTTTCCATCGCCTTCGGGCAAGTGCGAGTTTTTCAGCCAGCGCTTGGCCGATCAGGGACTGGATGGCTTGCCCGACCACTTGCCCAATTACGAGTTGGCCACGCCCGGTGGGCGCTACCCGCTGGCCATGATTTCGCCGCCTGCGCGTAACTTCCTCAATTCGACCTTTGTCAACGTGCAAAGCCTGCGCGACATCGAGGCCGAGCCGGTTCTGGAGATGCACCCGCAAGACGCTGCAGCCCGTGGCATTGCCGATGGCGCGGTGGTGCGGGTGTTCAACGACCGGGGCACTTACCACTGCAAGGCGCGTGTGAACCAGCGTGCGCGGCCCGGCGTGGTCAATGGCCTGGGCATTTGGTGGCGCAAGCTGGGGCTGAACGGCACCAACGTGAACGAGCTGACCAGCCAGCACCTGACCGACTTGGGCCGTGCGCCCGTGTTTTACGACTGCCTGGTGGAGGTTGCCACCGATACCGCCTTCAAGCCGACTGTCCATTCAGCGGCCACAGCCTGACCCTTCAAAAAACCCCATTCAAACACCATGCCCGAACTGAACATCGAACGAACACACACCTTGGGACTGGCCGGGGCACGCGCCGTGGCCGAACGCTGGCGCGAACAGGCCGAGCAGGAGTGGGGCATGGCCTGTGAGTCAGTGCCCGGCGAATCCGAAGACCGCATGCGCTTTGCACGCAGTGGCGTGAGCGGTGAGTTGGTCGTGACCGACACACGTTTTGACCTGCAGTTGAAACTGGGCTTTTTGCTGGGCGCTTACAGCGGCAAGATCGAAGAGAAAATCACGTCCAATCTGGACGAGTTGCTGGGGCCGTCGCCGCAGGCCTGAACATGCAGGAGGCCTCTGACGATTGATCCGGCTTTGTAAAGTTTGAAGTGAACAGCTTTGCCTGAGAACCCCAATCCCTGTGGGAGCCCCGCCCTCGGGGCGATGGGTGGTGGTCTGCGAGGCTTGATCTCGGCGAGGGCACCGCTCCCACAAAAAAGCGTTCATGCAAACATCATCGGGCTGGATCAAAAGGCTTGGCGATCAGCACGCCAATCCCTGTGGGAGCCCCGCCCTCGGGGCGATGGGTGGTGGTCTGCGAGACTTGATCGCGGCGAGGGCGCTGCTCCCACAAAAAAGTGTTCATGCAAACATCATCGGGCTGGATCATCAGGGTAAATCTTTGCTGGCCTCGGTGATGACGGTGTTTCTCGGGCCGACTTGACCCAAGCGGCTTTTCAGGGATTGCGGCTGGCGCGTCAGGATGGCCGCGTAGTTGGTGGTGTTGGACAGCACTTTTTTCACGTAATCACGCGTCTCATGGAAAGGGATGTTCTCGGCCCAGATGGCCGCTTCGAGCACCGGGCCATTGCGCCAGTTGCGTGGACGGCCGGGGCCTGCGTTGTAGGCGGCAGCCGCCATGGGCATGGAGCCTTCAAAGTCGTCCAGCACGAGCTTGAGGTAACCCGTGCCGATGGCCACATTCACCTCGCGGTCGGTGATCTGGTCAGGGGTGAAACTGCTCAGGCCGATTTTTTTGGCGGTCCATTTGGCGGTGGCGGGCATAACCTGCATCAGGCCCGAGGCCCCCACATGCGATCGGGCGTCCATGATGAAGCGGCTTTCTTGCCGGATCAGGCCATAGACATAGGCCGGGTCCAGTTTGATCTGCTCGGCCCGGCGCACCACGATGTCGCGCAGGGGCAGCGGAAAGCGCTGCTCAACGTCGATGAGGTCTTTGGTCCGGTCGCTGGTGTTGATGCAGCGGTCCCACACCTGACGCTGGCAGGCCAAATCGGCCGCTGCCAGCAGTTCGCGGTCGTTCATGCCGCCCGGGGTGTGCAAGTTGGTGCTGTAGTTCCATTCGCGGTTGCCTTCGGCACGCAGGCCCATGCTGATGGCGTACAGAGCGCGTTGCAGGCCAGGGTTGGTCAAGGCGGTGGCCTTTTCCTGGGGCGTGAGGGGGGCAGGGCGCTCGGGCAAGGTGATGGGCTGACCCAGGTCTTCCAGGGCCAGTTGTTCGTAAAAGCCCCGCACACTGGCGATGCTGCGCAGCAGGTGTTGGGCTTCCTGGCGCTGGCTGGTGTCTTGCGCGGTGGCCAGCAGGGCACGGGCGCGCCAATACACCCAGGTGGGGTCTTTTTGTGATTCGGCGCTCATGGCTTGTGTGGCGCTCAGCACTTGCCGCCACTGACCCTGGCGCAGGGCGGCGCGCACCTTCCAGCCGAGCAGATCGTCGTTCAAATCACTGTCTTTTTGCACTTTGGCAAAGTAGCTGGCGGCGTTGTCCTGCAGTTTTTGGGCCGCTTGCTTGCCAATCACGCCCCAGGTCCAGTGGCGCTCTTCGGCACTGAGCATCAGGTCCCAGTGCTTGTCCAGTCGCGCTGCGGCCTCGTCCGGGTTGCTGGCGGCCAGGCGGATCAGGGCCAAAACCGCCAGTTCCTTGCGATTTCGGGTGATGGCGATGATGCGTTTGTCCAGGTACTTGGCCGGGTCGGCGTGGATCAGGGTCACTTGCTCGGACAAGCGTGGGGCTTCGATGTCCACCGCGTCTTTGGCGGGTCTGGGGCGGTTGGCGTCCATGGCCAAGCGCGCCTTGCGCCACAAGTCCAAGCCGTTGATTTGTTTGCCTGAATGCAAATGGTCGGCCACATAAGTGCAGCCATCGTCGGCCTCGCGCAGGGCGTACCACAGGCGTTTGGCTTCGTCGGCCACATGGGCCTTGCTGTTCATGGCCTCGGTGGCCAGCGCATAGCAGCGCACCTCGCGGTCATCGCGCATGCGAAAGTGTGGGTATTCGGCGGTGAAGGTGGCCCAGTCGCGGCGTTTGCCCAGCTGCAGCAGCCAGTCGTTGCGCAGTCGGTCTTCGTAGTAGCTGCCCGCATAGGCATCCAGAAAACCGCGAATTTCGGAGTGGGGTGCCGTGTCCAGCCGTGCGCGCAGTTCCCAATAGGCGGCCAGCGGCTCCAGCACATGGCCCCGCACCTGTGGCAGCAGCGCGGCCAAGCGGACTTTGTCGTTTTTGCGCGAAGCCTGGTGCATTTCCAGCATCAGCTCATCGCCCTTGTTTTGCGCTTGCGCAGCAAAACTGGCCAGACCTGTCAGGGTCAGTGCACTCAGCAGTGTCAGAATCGGTATCAGTCGCTTGATTGAATAAGGCATGGGTTGATTATGGACAAAGCACAAGCCAAGAAAGCCTTGCGAAAGGCCTTGATTGAAGAACGGTTGAATCTGCCGGACCGCTTGGCGCGGGCCGAGGCCTTGCAGCGCGTCATGCGCATCTGGCTGTTTGACCGCCCAGACACCGTGATTGGCGCTTATTGGCCCATCAAAGGCGAGTTTGACCCGCTGCCCGCGCTGCACCGCTGGAAAGAAGACGGCGAACTGCATGGCGAACCCCAGCGCCGCCGCATTGGTCTGCCGGTGGTCAACAAGCAGCACAAAACCCTGACGTTTCACACCTGGTACCCCGGCTGCCCCATGGAAGAAGACGCCTACGGCATCCCCAAACCCAAGGACACCGAAGTCATCGTGCCCACCTTGCTGTTTGTGCCCTGCGTGGGCTACGGCATTGGTGGCTACCGCTTGGGCTATGGCGGCGGCTTTTACGACCGCACCCTGGCCACTTTGCAGCCCAAGCCTTTTACGGTGGGTTTGGGTTACACCCACGGGTTTTTGGACGATCTGGAGCCCGAAGACCACGACGAGCCGCTGGACGCGATCCTGAACGACAACGGCGTGGTCTGGCCGGTTTGAACTGAAGCAATATGGCAAGACCCAAATCCGCAACCCACGACATCAAACGCGACGCGATCCTGGACATCGCAGCGCAATGCTTTGCACAGCGCAGTTACCCTGCGGCCAGCATGAATGAGATCGCCACCGCGTGTGGCACGTCCAAAGCCCGGCTGTACCACTATTACGAGAGCAAAGAGGCCATTTTGTTTGACCTGCTGGACCGCCACACCCAGCGGCTGCTGGCGCTGATTGCGCAAACCCAAGCCACCGCCCAGCGCAAAGACCTGAACGATCGGGCAGCGCTGCACGAGTTGGTGCGAGCCTTTTTGCGGGAATATGAAACCTCGGCCACCCGGCATGCGGCACTGCTCAACGACACGCAATTTTTGAGTGACGTGCCCGACCTGGCCTTGCCCGCCAACGGTTTATCTCCGCGTGAACTGATCCTCAATCGTCAGCGTGACATCGTGGCCGCCATGACCCGATTTTTGAAGCGTGCTTATCCCGAGCGCCTGACCCCGACCAACCAGACCGCCCTGACCATGATGCTGCTGGGCATGATCAACTGGACCTTCACCTGGCTGCGCCCCGGTGGCCCCATCAGCTATGCGGCCTTCGCCGACGAGGTCATTGGCATGTTGGAAAAGGGTTTGGGTGGCGTGTGAAAGACAGGATCTGCGGTGTTTTGTAGGTCGGCGGCTTCAGCCCCGACAGGAACCTGCGCCGAAGCCAGCAACGTCGGAGCTGAAGCAACCGACCTACAGGTAACAGGTTTTCGCAGGTCGGCGGCTTCAGCCCCGACATGGACTTTTGCCGAAGCCCACCCTGTTGGACCTGATGCCACCGATGCACAGAGAAATTGGCCAACGAAGCGCTCCTGCCGATCCCACCTTCTTGGCTTGCAAAAATTCAACAATCCGTAACGCATTTCGTTTAGGTAAAATTCGTCCCATTCATTGACCGGAGAAATTTCCATGTCCAGCGCTCCCACCAAAGCCTTCGCCAGCCAGGCCGATTTGACCGAGAAGAAGATCACCTTTGAGCAACTCAGCGAGCACTGCTGGGCCTACACCGCCGAGGGTGACCCCAATTCGGGCGTGATCATCGGTGACCGTTTCATCATGGTCAGCGACGCCACCGCCACGCCCGCCATGGCGCAAGACCTGATCAAAAAGATCCGCACCGTCAGCGACTTGCCCATCAAATACGTGCTGCTGACCCACTACCACGCGGTGCGCGTGTTGGGCGCTTACGCCTACGCCGCCGAAGGTGCGACCGAGATCATTGCCAGCGAAGGCACTTTGGACCTGATCAAAGAGCGCGGCGCACAAGACATGAAAAGCGAGATGGAGCGCTTCCCGCGCTTGTTCCGGGGTGCTGACAGCATTCCCGGCCTGACCTGGCCCACCATGGTGGTCGGCGGCGGCAACCCCACAAAAGGTGAGGTGCCCGGCAAGCTCAGCATCAACTTGGGCGGCGTGGTGGTACAGATCTGGCATCCGGGCCCCGGCCACACCCGTGGCGACACCATCGCTTGGGTGGAAGAAGAAAAAGTGCTGTTCTCGGGTGATCTGGTCGAGTACGAAGCTGGTGTCTACACGGGCGACGCGCAGCTTGAAGAGTGGCCCGCTACGCTCGAAGCCCTGCGTGATTTGAAGGCGGAGTTCATCGTGCCCGGTCGCGGCGAAGCCATGAAGGGCAATGACAACGTGAACAAGGCGCTGGACTACACCCAGCGCTGGGTCACAACTTTGTTCCAGGCGGGCAAAGAAGCCGTGGCGGAAAACATGGACCTCAAAGCGGCCATGGCCCACACCCGCAAAAGCATGGACCCGGTCTTTGGCCATGTGTTCATTTACGAGCACTGCCTGCCGTTTGACGTGACCCGCGCTTACGACGAAGCCAGTGGCATCAAGAACCCCCGCATCTGGACGGCCGAGCGCGACATGGAGATGTGGAAGGCGCTGCAAAGCTGAAGACGCCCCACGCTCTGCATCCGGCCCGATGATGTTCGCATCGACGCTTTTTTGTAGGAGCGACGCCCTCGTCGCGATAGAGTCTCACAGACCACCAAACATCGTCCCGAGGGCGGGGCTCCCACACGGATCTTTCAATTCAAACTTCACAGGGCCAGATCAATCAAAGCGGTTTGCAACCGCTTTCAGCGCTCAAGGCTTGAGCAAGTCCCGCAGATCCTGCTCATAAGCCCGCATCCTGCGGGCAGCCCTTTGACGTTGCTCTGCGTTGGTGGTGTTGTGCAGCTGGGCCAAGTTGTCGCAGGCCTGCTTGGCCATCTGCGCTGCCATGGCACGGTCCGACTCTTGTGCAGGGGTCCATGCTCTTTGCCAAACGGCCAACAAGTTGGTTTCTGTTTGGGCCGCAGTGGTTTTGCCCAGCGAAGACTGCCGCAAGACGGACAGCAAATCTTGCTCACGCCGCAGCCTTTCCTGGCGTCCCCACTCTGGTGTCCAAGCCGACTGGCTGACTTGAGTTTTGACCAAAGCGATTTGAGTCGGGTTGAGATCACCATAAAAAGAGCGGTAGCGCTCCAAGGTCCTGTCAACCCGGCGCTCCAGTCGCTCGCTGGCATTGCCTTGCAGCCACTCCTTGTCCCAGTCTTCGTTTTTCTTGTCCAAATGCCGCGCCAAGTGGCTCAATTGGCGTGGCCCCAGCATCTGCACCACCGGGGCCGCTTGTGCCACCGCCACACGCATGCTTCGGTCCATCAGACCCTGCACGTCGCTCCAAACGCTGCACACCTGGCTGGCTTGCAGGTTGTTCTGGCTCAACTCGCCCACGCGTTGGAGCAAGTCGCTGTAAGTGGCCAACTCTTGTCCACGGTGCCAGCGGTAAACATTCGCCAAAGCTTCTTTGGCCCGATCGGACTGGGCGTCATTGAAAGAAAGGGCGCTGTCCAGCCACCAATAGGACAAAGTGGGCAGTTGTTGGTAACCCAATTTGATGGCACTGCAACCCTGCAAAAAAGGCAGCGCCAGCCACAGCGCCCACCATCGAATCATCGGGCCCTGTCGAACTTGGCGGCCCCATAAGCCAGGTAAGCCCGAAATCCCAAATATTGAAATGAACATTTTTGATGTGCCTTGGTTGGCCGACATCATATGTCTGACAGCCAAAAGCGATAATTGATATGAATATCAATACCGTCATCCAGCGGTGGCCAAATGAGAAAGTAGACCCAGTCATGACCCCTCTATCCCAGCTCCCCATTGATGTCGTCGTGATGGCGGCTGGCAAAGGCACCCGCATGAAAAGCCGCCTGCCCAAAGTACTGCAACGCTTGGCGGGTGTGCCGCTGGTGCAGCATGTGTTGAACACCGCTGCGCAGCTGAACGCCCGCTCGGCCGTGGTCGTCACCGGGCACGGTGCTGACCAGGTTGAGCCCCTGTTGCTGGCACCGGGCCAGGCCATGGCGGTGCAGTGTGTGCGCCAGGAACCCCAGCTGGGCACCGGTCACGCTGTGCAGCAGGCCGTGCCTGCGCTGGCCGACGATGGCGTGGTGGTGGTTTTGTCGGGCGATGTGCCCTTGACGCAGGCAGACACCTTGCAAGCGCTGATTGAGCAGTGCGGCGGCAAGCAGCTGGCCCTGCTGACCATCGACTTTGCCGATCCGACGGGCTACGGCCGCATCGTGCGTGAGGGCACTCAGGTGCAGGCCATCGTCGAGCACAAAGACGCGACCGAGGCGCAGCGCCAGATTCAAGAGGTGTACAGCGGCATCATGGCCGTGCCCGCCCATTTGCTCAAAGGCTGGTTAGGCCGCATCGACAACCAGAACGCGCAAGGTGAGTACTACTTGACCGATGTCGTCAAGCTGGCGGTGGCCGACGGTTTGCCGGTGGTGGCGCACAAGATTGCCGACCCGCTGCAGGTGGCGGGCATCAACAGCCCGGTGCAACTGGCCGAGCTCGAACGTGCCCACCAGCTGCGCCAGGCCCAGCGCCTGATGGAGCAAGGCGTGCGCCTGAAAGACCCGGCCCGCTTTGACCTGCGTGGGCAGCTGGTCTGCGCGAAAGACGTCGAGATTGACGTGAATTGCATTTTTGAAGGCCAGGTGTCTTTGGGCGAAGGTGTGCAGATCGGCGCCAACTGCGTGCTGGCCAATTGCGTGATTGAGGCCGGTGCCGTGATTCACCCCTTCACCCACATCGACGGCGAAAAGCTGGGCGTGACGGTGGGCGAGGGGGCCTTGATTGGCCCGTTTGCCCGCCTGCGCCCCGGTGCGCAGCTGGCCGCCGAAGTGCACATTGGCAACTTTGTCGAAGTTAAAAATTCCACCCTTGCCAAGGGCGCCAAAGCCAACCATCTGGCCTATTTGGGCGACGCCACTGTGGGTGAGCGGGTCAACTACGGCGCAGGCAGCATCACTGCCAACTACGACGGTGCCAACAAGCACCGCACGGTGATCGAGGCCGATGTGCACATTGGCAGCAACTGCGTGCTGGTGGCGCCCGTGACGATTGGCGCGGGGGGCACCGTGGGCGGCGGATCGACCATCACCAAAAGCACCGAGCCTGGGGCCTTGAGCGTGGCGCGCGGCAAGCAGGTCAGCATCGCGAACTGGGCGCGGCCCAAGAAGCAGCCCAAAGCCTGATCGGGCTTGTTCAATAGCCTGTTCAGTGCTGTGTGTCGGACTTTTTCAGGGCCGCCCAAGCCATGCGATCCACCCAACTCGGGGCGATCAGCTTGAGCCAGCGGCTGACATACCCGGTCGGGCTCATGAGCACATCGCGCTGGCGTCGCTCGGTACCTTGCAAGATCTTGCGCACGCACACGTCAACGAGCATGGCCTTGTCTTCGCTCAGGCCGCTGGAGCCTGCAGGCTGGCCCAGCGCATTGAAGCCTCGGCGGCGGATGTCGGTGTCCACCACCCCGGGGTAGGCCACCGTCACCGACACCCCATCGGCCTGCAATTCGGTGCGCAGCGCTTCCATGAAGCCATTCATCGCAAATTTGCTGGTGCAGTAAGCCGTGCGACCGGGCACACCCACCAAACCCGCCAGCGACGAGACCGCCACGATGCGGCCGCGTGAGGCTTTGAGGTGCGGCAGCGCGGCATGGGTGCACCAGATAGTGCCCCACAGGTTCACACGCATGAGCTCTTCGTACCAGTCCAGGTGCTCGGCCTGCACCTCTTGCAGCAAGGCGTGTGCTGACACCCCGGCGTTGTTGATGAGCGTGTCGATCCGGCCAAACTGCTGCAGGGTCCGGGCGATCAGGGCTTCGCAGTCTGCGCGCACGCTGACATCGGTCGGCACGCACAGCACTTGCGCCCCATGCGGACGGCAGGCGGCAGCCACCGCTTCGAGCTTGGCCGCCTGGCGGGCCGCCAGCACCAACGCCACGGCAGCGCCTTTTGTTTGGGCCAACTGGGTGGCCATTTCAGCCCCAATGCCTTCCGATGCGCCCGTGATGATGATCACTTGCATGTTGTATTCTCCTTTTGGTGGGCTTGCCGAAGATGCGCTCGCCCGGCTTGACCGGGGATTCTTTCACACCTGTGTGCTCAGGGGGGCAACTGTAAGATTTCGACCCAATCGAACGATTCGTTCGTTTAGTGCTATATTACATGCCATGCAAACCCTCACTGCCAACGAAGCCAAAACCCAGTTCGGCCATTTCATCGATCTGGCGCAACGTGAACCCGTGCGCGTCATGCGCCGTGATCGTGTGGTCGGCGTCATGGTCTCCGCGCACGACTACGAAGCCATGCGTGAGTTTTACGCCAACCGCCTGCAGCACACCTTGGTGGACACGGCCACCAAGGCTGAGCATGCGGGCTTGACCTCTGAGCTGCTGGAAGATTTGCTGCGTGACGAGTCTTAAGCTGGTCATTGACACCAACATCCTCATCAGCGCCGCGCTCTCTTCGCAAGGCGCACCCGCCAAGCTGGTGCAGTCGGCATTGGCACGGCACCGGCTGGTGTTTTCTCAAGCCACGTTTGATGAGCTGCGCACGCGGATGTACCGACCCAAATTTGACCGTTACATCTCTTTGGAAGACCGCGAGCGTTTGTTGCGCGACTTCAGCGCCTGTGCGATTTGGGTGGAGTCAGGAGAGCCTGGGCAGTATTGCCGTGATCGCGATGACGACCATTTCATTGAAGCCGCACTGAAAGCGCAGGCGCACTGCTTGATCAGCGGCGACAAGGACTTGCTGGAAGCACCTGAGGTGCTGGGGCTGCGCATCGTATCTGTTCACCAAGCGCTGGATCTCTTGGCCAACGATTGATCCGGCCCTGTGAAGTTTGCAATGAAAGGCCTGTCTTGGGCTTAGTGGTCAGCCATGCAATCTGTGTGGGAGCCCCGCCCTCGGGGCGATGGGTGGTGGTCTGCGAAGGTTGTCGCGGCGAGGGCGCTGCTCCTACAAATAAGTGTTCATGCCAACTTCACCGAATCGGATCAATGAGCGATCGGGAATACCGGCCACGTCGTCGTGAACTTGGCCCGCTTGGTCGCAAAAAAAGCTTTCACGTTGCGCACATTGGCGTCTTGGGTGAACAGGGTTTGGCTGATCGCCAGGTAGTGCGGCATGTCGCGGGCCTGCACCACCAACATGAAGTCGGGGCCGGGCGACACGCGCCAGCACTGCTGCACGGCGTCGTGTGCCAAAGCGCGGGCTTCAAAGGCGTCCAGGTGTTCGCTGCCTTGGCGGTCCAGCGACACCTCGACCAAGGCGTTCAGGCCGTGGCCCAAGCTGGCGGCCAGTTTGTCGGTGCTCAGCACCGCCACCTGACGCTCGATCCAGCCACCATCGGTCAGCCGCTTGACCCGGCGCAGGCAAGTGGGGGGCGACACGTTCACCCGCTCGGCCAGTGCCACATTGCTGATGCTGGCATCACGCTGCAGGGCGTCCAGCAGTTGCAGGTCGATGGCATCGAGTAAATTTTGTTCCATTTATGTGCAGTTAATTGAATATTGTTTCAACTGTAAATTGGGGTGAAATTAAAGTCAAATTAATAGTCAATATTGAACTGAAATTTCTTTTGTTAAAGCCTAATATCGCCCCAGTTTGATCCAAACACCTCATTCAGGAGCTTCAACATGTGTGGCATCGTCGGCGCCGTTTCTTCCCGCAACATCGTTCCCATCCTCGTGCAAGGCCTGCAACGGCTCGAATACCGGGGCTATGACTCGTGCGGCGTGGCCGTGCACGCAGCCAGCCTGAACGGCGGCACGGGCGGCTTGCAGCGCGCCCGCAGCACCTCGCGCGTAGCCGAACTCATGGACCAGGTCACCGCCGACCACATCGAAGGCGGCACCGGCATTGCCCACACCCGCTGGGCCACACACGGCGCACCCGCTGTGCACAACGCGCACCCGCATTTCAGCCATGGCACGGGCGCGGCGGACGCCAAACCCGGCAAGGTCGCGCTGGTGCACAACGGCATCATCGAAAACCACGAAGAATTGCGTGCCGCCTTGCAGGCCAAGGGCTATGTCTTCAGCAGCCAGACCGACACCGAAGTCATCGCCCATTTGGTGGACAGCGTTTACGACGGCGACATTTTTGAAGCCGTCAAAACCGCCATCCGCCAGCTGCATGGCGCGTACGCGATTGCCGTGTTCCACAAAGACGAACCGCAGCGGGTCATCGGTGCTCGCGCAGGTTCTCCGCTGATTTTGGGCGTGGGCCAGGGCGAAACCTTTTTGGCCAGCGACGCGATGGCGTTGGCTGGCGTGACTGACCAGATCGTGTACCTCGAAGAAGGCGACGTGGTCGACATCCAGTTGGGCAAATACTGGGTGGTGGACCGCGACCACAAAGCCGTGACCCGCGTGTTGAAGACCGTGCACGCGCACAGTGGCGCGGCCGAGCTGGGCCCTTACCGTCACTACATGCAAAAAGAAATCTTCGAGCAGCCGCGTGCGATTGCCGACACGCTCGAAGGCGTGGAAGGCATCACGCCCGAGCTGTTTGGCGACGGCGCGTACAGCACCTTCAAGGCCATCGACAACGTGTTGATATTGGCTTGCGGCACCAGCTATTACAGCGGCTGTGTGGCCAAGTATTGGATCGAAGCGATTGCCAAAGTGCCCTGCCAGGTGGAGATCGCCAGCGAATACCGCTACCGCGAATCGGTGCCCAACCCCAACACGCTGATCGTCACCATCACCCAAAGCGGCGAGACCGCCGACACCCTGGCCGCACTGCGCCACGCGCAGAGCCTGGGCATGACGCACACGCTCACCATCTGCAACGTGTCCACCAGCGCCATGGTGCGTGAATGCAAACACGCTTATGTGACCCGCGCCGGGGCCGAGATCGGCGTGGCATCGACCAAGGCCTTCACTACGCAGCTGGCAGGCTTGTTCTTGCTCACGCTGGCGCTGGCACAGACCAAAGGCCGCCTGAGCGACGAAGAAGAAGCCGGGCACATCAAGGCCATGCGCCACCTGCCTGCCGCACTGCAAGCTGTGCTGGCGCTGGAGCCGCAAATCATCAGCTGGGCCGAAGAATTTGCCAGCAAGGAAAACGCGTTGTTCTTGGGCCGGGGCACGCATTACCCCATTGCACTCGAAGGTGCGCTCAAGCTCAAAGAAATCACCTACATCCACGCCGAAGCCTATGCCGCAGGCGAACTCAAACACGGCCCGCTGGCCCTGGTGACCAGCGCCATGCCGGTGGTGACCGTGGCCCCCAACGACCAGTTGCTCGAAAAGCTGAAAAGCAATATGCAGGAAGTGCGTGCCCGCGGCGGTGTGCTCTATGTGCTGGCCGACGGTGACACGAAGATCGAAAGCAGTGAAGGTGTGAACGTGATTCGCATGCCTGAACATTACGGTGTGTTGTCACCGATCTTGCATGTGGTGCCCTTGCAGCTGCTGTCGTATCACACCGCGTGCGCTCGGGGGACGGATGTGGACAAGCCTAGGAATTTGGCGAAGTCGGTGACTGTGGAGTGATCTGTGCCACATGCACCCCCGGCCGCCGCCCATCGTTCCACTTTCCCCCCAGCGCCCGCTCAATCTGCGCAGCCAGTTGCAGCAGCAAACCGTCTTTGGCTTGGGCGGCTTGAGCCTGGATGCCCAGAGGCAGGCCATTGTCTTGTGAGGCCATGGGCAGTGAGATGCCGGGGATGCCGCACAGGTTGGACAGTGGGGTGTAGGCGAAGTTTTGCCAGAGGTTTTCAAACCAGTCGTACACCGAGGGGTTGTCGCTGATCGTCAGGTATTCGGTGGTGCCCAGCAGTGGCGTGGGCAGCGCGGTGATGGGGGTGAGGATGATGTCCCAATGCTCAAAAAACTCGCCAAAGCCGCGCGAGGTGGTGTTGAACACGGCCTGCATGCGGGCACGTTCGGCGTAGCTGGTTTTGAGGCCTTCTTCCCAGATTTTGATGTTGATCGGCTCCACCAAATCGGCCGGGGGGCGCTCCAGCCCCAAGGGCTTGATCAGGTTGGTGATGGTCTGCGCAAAGTTGCTGATGTAGCAGGTGGTCTGCGCGGCAAACGCGGCTTCCAGGTCCACTTGGGGCAGTGCCCATTCAACGTGATGGCCCAGACTCTCCAAGAAGCGGCCCACGCGTTCGAGTTCAGCCACAAAGTGGGGCACGGCGCGGTAGTGGCCCCACTCGTGCGACAAGGCGATGCGCAGTCGCCCCGGGTCGCGCTCGATGAGTGTGCTGTAGGGCTCGGTGGGCGACCAGTAGGGCATGAACTCGCCGGGTGCGCCGCCACGGCAATGGTCCACAAAGGCCGCGGTGTCGCGCACAGTGCGGCTGTGGCAGCCCTGGGTGGACACCAGGCCTGTGAGGTCGGAGGCAGCGGGTGCGATCGAGAACACGCCGCGCGAGGCCTTGAGGCCAATGTTGCCGTTGAAGCCGGCCGGGATGCGGATCGAGCCGCCGCCGTCGGTGGCATGTGACAAGGGCAGCACGCCCGCCGCCACTGCAGCGGCCGTGCCCGCCGACGAGCCGCAGGTGGTGTAGGCCAAATTCCAGGGGTTGCGTGTCACGTACACGGCCGGGTTTTCGGCCGAGCTGCACACGCCAAACTCAGGCGTGGTGGTGCGGCCGATCACGTTGAGCCCGGCCTGCTTGATGCGCCCGGCCAGGTAGCTGTCAGCCGTGGCCCGGTTGCCACGCATCAAGCGTGAGCCCATTTCTTGCAATCGGCCTTTGAGCGTGGGCCCCAAGTCTTTCATCAGGTAGGGCACGCCTGCGAAAGGGCCGTGGGGGTTCATGCCGTCTCGGGTCGGCTCGGTCACCAAGTCTTCAAACACCTCGACCACGGCGCTCAGCTGTGGGTTGACCCGTGCAATGGCTTCGGCCGTTTGGCTGGCCAGCTCGGTAGGGGTCAGCTCGCCACGCTGGACACGCTCGGCCAGGCCGACCGCGTCGTGTTGGGCCCATTCTTCCCAGTTCATGATGCATGGCATATGGATTCACCTTTGTGCGCTGTTGGCATTGCCCTTGTTCAGGTAAATTAAAGCAGACTCAATCCGGCTGGGCTGTCGCGGTGGCTTAAAAACTTCGTGAGAAAATTCCTGCCACCCCCAAACATGCCGCTTGCAGCGTTGCGCTCCTGGCTTTCCAAGTGAAGAAATGAACCCCGCCATGAAACTGTGCATCTTGGACGACGATGTGTTGGACCCCGCCGCCGCCCCCATTTGGGGCAGTTATGCCGCCATGTTTGAACGCTTGTTGCGCGGCGTGGGCTTTGAGGGGGAGGTGGACGTGTTCAGTGCGCGGCATGGCCAATACCCAGCTTCTTTTGCACCCTACGAGGCCGTGTTGTTGACGGGCAGCCGCGCCGATGCGTTTTCGTCTGAGCCTTGGGTGTTGGATTTGCAGGACTGTGTGACCGACTTGTTGGCGCAACAAAAAAAGCTCATCGGGGTGTGTTTTGGGCACCAGCTGGTGGCGCATTGCCTGGGGGCTCCGGTGGGGCGTGCAGCGCAAGGCTGGGGCCTGGGCCGCACCACCTACACATGGCACGAACCCGGTCTTTTCAGTGACCTGCCTGAGCAGGTGAGTTTGCTGGCCAGTCACCAAGATCAGGTGCTGGCCTTGCCACCGGGCGCGCGCTTGCTGGCCAGCAACGCCCATTGCCCCATAGCCGCTTACGCCATCGGGCAGCAGGTGTTGTGCATACAAGCTCACCCTGAATTCGAGCCGGAATACAGCGCTTTTTTGCTCGGCAAGCGACGCCAGGCACATGGCGAGGCCCTGTATCAAGCGACATTGGCCAACTTGCCGGGTGCACACGATGGTCCGCGCATGGCCCGTCTGATGTTGACCTTCATGGGGGCTGCATGAGAGGCACGGTGGCCGCGCGTGGTGTGCGCCAGCCGCGCTTCGAGACGCGGCGCTCGGAAGTCCATGGGCTGGGTGTTTTTGCCTTGGACACGTTTGCACCGGGCGAGACCATTGTGGAATACGTGGGTGAAATCATTGATCTGCAAGAAGCTTTGCGGCGTCACCCGCACGACCCGAATGATCCGCACCACACCTTTTATTTCCACATCGATGATCGGCGGGTGATTGACGGCTTGCATGGTGGCAACGATTCGCGATGGATCAACCATTCCTGCCAGCCCAATTGCGTGCCGGATCAGGTCAAGGGCCGAATTTTCATCAAGGCCCGAAGGCCGATTTTTCGGGGTGAAGAGCTGAGTTTTGATTACGGACTGGTCAGCGATGAACCTTTGACCGATGAACTCAAAGCGGCTTACCCGTGCTTTTGTGGTGCCAAAAAATGCAGGGGCACGCTGCTGGCCTCCAGTTTGACCGCTTGAGGTCTGCGGATCACTGCTTACAAGGGGTACTGTCGATCTTGGCGCTTTTGGTCGCGCAGCATGAACAGGTAAAGACTTTCCACTTTCTCGCGTGCCCAAGGGGTTTTACGCAGAAACTTCAAGCTCGATCCGACGCTGGGATCGTGCGTGAAGCAGCGAATCGGGATGCGCTTGCCCAAGTCATCCCAGCCGTAATGGTCGGCCAAGCGGTTCACAAGGGTTTCCAGGGTCAAACCGTGCAGGGGGTTGCGCACTTGCGTGCTTTGGGGAGCCGGTGCGGGCAGCTTGTCAGGGGGCGTTTCATCGTCGTGCATGGCTTATTGTCCGCGCAAAACGACGCCAAAACGGGGGCTCAAGCCTTGGACAGGTTCCACAAACGTTTCAACAGCATCAAGCTGACCGGCTCGCGCAAGCCCTGGGCCATGAGTGCACGCGTGAGCGCCAAATTTTCCAAAGGGGTCAGGGGCTTGGGTCTGGCCTTGGCTTGGGGTGTCGGCAAGGGGGTGTGGTGATGTGGTGTCAGGTTTTTCATGGTGTTCTGGCGCGAGTGAAATGCTTGGCCACACAATTTAAGCGCCACAGCCAGGCTTGTTGGTGGGCTTGCGCACACAGGCAGCGATGGGGCATGGGCTTGGCCAAGTCATTGGGTGTGCGTTGATGTGGGGCAAGGCGGGCGCCTTACTGGTTTGAAAGTAGGGACTCACCGTTTCAGGGAATTCAATCGAATACCGTTGGGCGATAAGGTGTATAGCTAGAAAACAGCGCATGTCTGAACCGTTTTGGATGAGATGTGATCGCTTGGTTTTGCACCTCAAAGGACACGCACATGTGCATTGATTTGGTTTTGGCCGACCCACACCCGGTCATGCTCGATGGCTTGTCCGATGCGTTCAACGCTTCGCCTGATTTTTCCGTCAAAGCCTGCGTGAGCAACGGTGACGATGCTTTGCGCGCGGTGCACCAATTCAAGCCCGCCATTTTGGTGATGGATTTGTCCTTGTCCAAAAGAAGCGGCATTGCCTTGATCGAAGAGTTGAATGCGCTTGAATCGTCCACGCATCCGGTGGTGTTCACGGGTGCGAGCATTGGAGAGGTCATGCGGGTCATCGACATGGGGGTGCCCGGCCTGGTTTCAAAAGACAAATCCAAGCAAATTTTGACGGTGTGCATCAAGGCGGTGTACCAAGGTCAAAAGTGGTTAGACCGTGAACTGTCCATGAAAGCCATGTCCTTGTTGTTGGAACAACAAAAAGCCAAGCTTCAAACCCCGACCACCTTGACGCCCCGCGAATTGACCGTGGCCCGCATGGTGACGGAAGGCTGGCCCAATAAAAAAATCGCCAGCAAGTTGTTCATCAGCGAGGGAACGGCCAAGCTGCACCTGCACCACATTTACCAAAAGCTCAATTGTCCGGGGCGCATGTCTTTGCAGCGGCTCATGCAGGACAAAGGTTTGATGTAAATGTGTTTCATCGAACAAATGAAAACCAGTAGAGCGCATAAAGTGAGTATCAGCATGGCGCAACTTTGGGTTGCCCCGCAGCCTCAGCAAGGCCGTGTTTGCATGACTTTTGCTCACTGTTCGAAGGATTTAACCATGACCATTCGCGTTTTATTGTCATCAAGGCACAAAGTCGTCTCGGAGGGGATTGCAGCAGTGCTGCGAACGCACCATGACATGAATTTGGTGGGCATGGCAGACACCGATGAGCGAACGCAGGTGTTGTGCAGCGAGGTTGAACCGGATGTGATTTTGATTGGCATGCATGCCAATGGCCATCAAGATTTGAACTTGATGCACCGACTGTCCTTGCATTTGCCCGTCAAGAACATGGTGGCGTTTTCGGGAGATTCAGACCGCAACTCGATTTTGGAAATTCTCGATGCGGGGGCCAAGGGCTATGTGTCCACCACCAGCAGCATGGACGAGTTGATGTCGGCCATTCGTGCGGCCGCTGCCGGGCGGGTGTATTTGTGTCAGGCCGCTGCCACCGAGATGGTGGCGTGTGTGCGCAAGTCCAAAGCGGGTGATGGCACGGCTCGCAAACAATTGGGTGGACGTGAAGAGCAGGTCTTGCGTTTGATCGCGGACGGCTACTCGTCCAAGGAAATTGCCCGCAATTTGCTCATTGCTCCCAGCACCGTCGAGGTGCATCGCCGCAACATCATGCGCAAGGTGGGTTTGCACAAAGTGGCCGACCTGACGCGCTATGCCATTCGCAATTTGATGGTGTCGGTGTGACCCGCAAATTTGGGCGTGTCGGCCCATGGCCACCAGCCAAGGGGCAGGCTGCCGTGCCCGCTCAGGCCCCGGCCAGGATGTGGGTGGCCAGGGCTTCGGCCACTTTGATGCCATCCACGCCTGCTGACAAGATGCCGCCGGCATAACTGGCACCCTCGCCTGCGGGGTAAATGCCCCGGGTGTTCAGGCTTTGAAAATCGTCACCCCGTGGTATGCGCAATGGCGAGGAGGTGCGTGTTTCCACCCCGGTCATCACGGCGTCGGCCATGTCATAGCCTTTGATCTTTCGACCAAACGCCGGCAGCGCTTCACGCATGGCGGTCACGGCGTAGTCGGGCAACACATCGGCCAAATCAACCAGCTTCACACCGGGTTTGTAAGACGGTTGCACGCTGCCCCAAGTGGTGGAGGGGCGCTGTGCCAAAAAGTCGCCCACCAGCTGACCGGGCGCTTCGTAGTTGCCACCGCCCACTTCAAAGGCGCGGGTTTCCAGCTGGCGTTGCAGTGCGATGCCAGCCAGCGGGTGTGCTTGGGGTGTGGGCTGGGTGGCCCAAGCCTGGGCCTCCAGTGCCAGTTGTGCCCCGTCGATGTCGCCAAAGGCGGCTTGCCAGGCGGCGGTGTCCAGGGGGTAGTCGGGCGGATCGATGCCCACCACCATGCCCGCGTTGGCATTGCGTTCGTTGCGCGAGTACTGGCTCATGCCGTTGGTGACCACGCGACCCGGTTCACTGGTGGCCGCCACCACGGTGCCGCCGGGGCACATGCAAAAGCTGTAAACAGCGCGGCCGTTTTGGGCGTGGTGCACCAGTTTGTAGTCGGCCGCGCCCAGCAGGGGGTGGCCTGCGTGACGTCCCCAACGGGCTTGGTCAATCACGCTTTGGGGGTGTTCGATGCGCACACCAATCGAAAACGCCTTGGCCTGCATGGCCACGCCTCGGCGGTGCAACATGACAAAGGTGTCACGCGAGCTGTGGCCCAGGGCCAGCACCGCGTGGCGCGTGGGCAAGGTGTAGCTTTGGCCGGTTTTGGCGTCCAGCACCTGCAAGCCCGTGAGCTGATGACCGTCCTCTGCGGGCGAGAGCAGCACATCGCTGACGCGTTGTTCAAAACGGATTTCACCGCCCAGAGCGATGATTTGCTCGCGGATGTGTTCGACCACCTTGACCAGTTTGAAGGTGCCAATGTGGGGGTGTGCGGCGTACAAGATGTCGGCAGGCGCACCGGCCTTGACGAATTCATCCATCACCTTGCGGCCCAGATGGCGCGGGTCCTTGATCTGGCTGTAGAGCTTACCGTCTGAAAAGGTGCCTGCGCCGCCTTCGCCAAACTGCACATTGCTTTCGGGGTTGAGTGTTTTTTTGCGCCACAGGCCCCAGGTGTCTTTGGTGCGTTCACGCACGGGTTTGCCGCGTTCCAGCACGATGGGTTTGAAGCCCATTTGCGCCAGCACCAAGGCAGCAAAAATGCCACAGGGGCCGAAACCCACCACAACCGGGCGCTCTTGCAAACCGGCCGGGGCTTGGGTCACCATGCGGTAGGCCATGTCGGGTGTGGGGCCGATGTGCGGGTGGCCTGCATGGCGACTCAATATCCCGGTTTCCAGCGAGGCATCTGCCAGCTCAAGGTCAACGATGTAAACCGCCAGCAACTCGGCCTTGCGGGCATCGAAGCTTCGCTTGAACACATGCAGGCCCGCGATGGCCGTGGTGTCAATGCCCAGTGCCTGTGCGCACATTCGCCTCAGCGCTTCCATTGGGTGGGCCACGGGGGCTCGGTCGGCTTCGGTTTCAGAAGGTGCGTCGCTGGCGCGGCGCACTTCGACGGGCAGGGCAGACAGGGGGAGTTTGAGTTCGGTGATGCGGATCATGGCGGCTCGTGGTTATCAAGCAAGGCCGCGATTTTACGTGCTGCTTCAGCGTGGTGCGTGCTGCCGGGTCTTGGACGGGCTGTAGCCGAAGCGTTTGCGGTCCCTGTGGTCCCTGTGGTCCCTGTGGTCCGTGGGTCACGGTTGTCGACGTATTCATGGGCGGGTCATCAAGGTGTGCAAAATGCAGAACAATGCAATTTCACTGTGAAGCTGCTCAATGCAGATTTGCCGATTTGGTAGACAGCTTTCCAAGCGAGCGCCTGCATTCACCGCCCGCAACCCCCATACCGCAGTGCGCAGGTGCACTGTCTTCACCCATGCTGGAGAAACCACATGTCAAGTTCACAAGCCAAATCGGGTGCCCATGCGCTCAAGCCGGTGCTAGGCACCTTGCAGCTGTGGGGCATCGCCGTCGGGCTGGTCATTTCTGGCGAATACTTCGGCTGGAGTTACGGTTGGGCATCAGCTGGCACCTTGGGATTTCTGGTCACCACCCTGTTCATTGCGGCGATGTACACCACCTTCATCTTCAGTTTTACCGAGCTGAGCACGGCCATTCCCCATGCCGGTGGTCCTTTCGCCTATGCCAAGCGTGCCTTCGGCCCCACCGGCGGCTATTTGGCCGGTGCGGCCACGCTTGTGGAGTTTGTGTTCGCCCCGCCTGCCATTGCCTTGGCAATGGGGGCTTATCTGAACGTGCAGTTCCCCTCGCTGGACCCCAAGTTGGCAGCACTGGGTGCCTATCTGGTGTTCATGACGCTCAACATCGTCGGTGTTCAGATTGCTGCCACTTTCGAGTTGTTCATCACCGTCATTGCCGTCCTTGAGTTGCTGGTGTTCATGGGCGTGGTGTCTCCCGGCTTTTCCATGGCCAACTTCACCAAGGGCGGGTGGTCTGGCCAGGACGACTTCAGCTGGGCCGCAGTTCCCGGCATGTTTGCTGCCATTCCGTTTGCCATCTGGTTTTTCCTGGCGATAGAGGGCGTTGCCATGGCCGCAGAAGAAGCCAAAGACCCCAAGCGCTCCATACCGATCGCCTACATCACCGGCATCCTGACCCTGGTGTTCTTGGCTGTGGGTGTGATGGTGTTTGCAGGTGGTACCGGCGACTGGACCCAACTTTCCAACATCTACGACCCCTTGCCCCAGGCCATGAAATTCATCGTGGGTGAAAACAGCGGCTGGCTGCACATTTTGGTGTGGCTGGGCCTGTTCGGTCTGGTGGCGTCGTTCCACGGCATCATCATGGGCTATTCGCGCCAGATCTACGCCTTGTCCCGCGAGGCATTCTTGCCTTCTTACTTTGCCAAGGTGCATCCCCGCTTCAAGACCCCGCACCGAGCCATACTGGCCGGCGGCTTCGTTGGCATTGTGGCCATTTACAGCGATTCTTTCATCACCATCGGTGGCCAGTCCCTGACCGCAAACATTGTCACCATGTCGGTGTTCGGTGCCATCCTGATGTACATCTTGAGCATGCTCAGCCTTTTTAAACTGCGCCAGTCAGAACCCTCCATGGTCCGCCCTTTCCGTGCGCCGTTCTACCCCTTCTTTCCAGCGTTTGCGCTGTTCTGTGCGCTGGTCTGCATGGCCACCATGATCTTTTACAACCCTTTGATCTTTGGTGTGTTTCTGGGCTTTATGGTCTTGGGCTATGGTTACTTTAAGATGACCAAACAACAACGTGCGGACG
Source organism: Limnohabitans sp. 2KL-3 (assembly GCF_001269405.1). NCBI lineage: Bacteria > Pseudomonadati > Pseudomonadota > Betaproteobacteria > Burkholderiales > Comamonadaceae > Limnohabitans > Limnohabitans sp. 2KL-3. Next base: position 383,526 of record NZ_CXON01000002.1, on the reverse strand, counting down.
CCATGCCCAAGAGCGTGAGCGTCCCCACAGCCCACTAAACCCTGGTTTTTTGTGACCTGCCACTTGACCCATTCACTGACGTGCCAAGACACCCCTACCAGCACACCGTCGCAAGCCATGTCTATGGTTTTCGGGACCTCAAAGACCTCATGGCCAAGGCGACGCCCATGCGCTCAGGAGATGTGTTGGCCGGGGTTGCTGCACACACTGCGCAAGAGCGGGTTGCCGCCCAGATGGCCTTGGCGAAATTGCCCTTGCGCACCTTCTTGACAGAGGCTTTGGTGCCCTATGAGGCGGACGAAGTGACCCGCCTCATTCTGGACACCCACAGTGTTGAAGCATTTGCGGCGGTGAGTCACCTCACGGTGGGCGACTTTCGCAACTGGCTGCTCAGCGATGCGGCAGACACCGAGGCGCTGGGCGGTTTGGCCCCGGGCATCACGCCCGAGATGGCAGCGGCTGTGAGCAAGCTCATGCGCAACCAGGATTTGATTTTGGTGGCCAAGAAATGCCAAGTGATCACTGCATTTCGCAACACCATCGGCTTGTCTGGCCGCATGGCGACGCGCTTGCAGCCCAATCACCCCACGGACGATGCCACGGGTATCGCCGCCAGCTTGTTGGATGGTTTGCTGTACGGCAGCGGGGATGCCGTCATTGGCATCAACCCCGCCACCGACAACGTGGCGCAAGTGATGAAGTTGGTGCACATGATGGCGGATGTCATTGCGCACTACGAGATCCCCACCCAGAGCTGCGTGCTCACCCATGTGACCAACACCATCCAGGCCATTGAGCGTGGTGCGCCTGTGGATCTGGTGTTCCAGTCCATCGGTGGTACCGAGGCCACCAACCGCAGCTTTGGTTTGAACCTGGCGCTTTTGGCCGAGGCCCGCAGCGCGGCCCTCTCGCTGAACCGGGGGGTGGTGGGTGACAACGTGATGTATTTCGAAACCGGGCAGGGCAGCGCACTGTCTGCCAACGCCCACCAAGGCATGGACCAGCAAACCTGCGAGACACGCGCCTATGCCGTGGCACGCGCTTTCAAGCCCTTGTTGGTGAACACGGTGGTGGGCTTCATCGGCCCTGAGTATTTGTTTGATGGCAAGCAGATCATCCGCGCCGGGTTGGAGGACCACTTTTGCGCCAAGCTGCTGGGTTTGCCCATGGGCTGCGATGTTTGTTACACCAACCACGCAGAGGCCGACCAAAACGATATGGATGTGTTGCTCACCTTGCTGGGGGCGGCGGGTTGCAACTTCGTGATGGGTGTTCCCGGCTCGGATGACATCATGCTGAACTATCAGACGACGTCTTTCCACGACGCCCTGTATGCCCGCAAGGTGTTGGGCTTGCGGCCCGCACCAGAGTTCGAGGCTTGGCTGCAGCGCATGAATATTTTCCAAGGTCAAGGTGCCGACTTGGTGCTGCCGCCTGGAATGCCAGCCGCGTTCGCGCAAGCTTTGTTGCCCTTGGCCTGAGGTGGTGCATGTCTGACAAACCCTTGCCCGTCACCGCCAACCCGTGGGTGGCGTTGCGCCAATTCACCGATGCCCGCATCGCCTTGGGGCGTTCAGGCGTGAGCTTGCCTACAAATGCGCACCTTGCATTTCAATTCGCCCACGCTCAGGCCCGAGATGCCGTGCACCGCGACTTGAATGGCCCTGCCTTGTCAGAGCAGCTCAGCGCTGCGTGGCCTGGTCTGCCGGGTGCGGTGCTTCAACTGCACAGCGCGGCTTCTGATCGCAACCAATACTTGCAGCGTCCCGATCTGGGGCGTCGGCTGGACATGGCGTCGCGTGAGCTGTTGGCGCCTTCTGAAGGCACCTTGGAGGCGCGACCGTTTGACCTCGCATTGGTGATCGCCGACGGGCTGTCGGCTTGGGCCATTGAGCAAAACGCTGCGCCGTTCCTTGCTGCTTTGCATCAGCGCATGGCGGGGGAGCGTTGGCAGGTCGCGCCCTTGTGCGTGGTGCGCCAAGCCCGTGTCGCCATCGGTGATGAAATCGGGCAGGCGCTGGGCGCCAAAACCGTGGTGGTGTTGATCGGGGAGCGCCCCGGATTGAGCTCGCCGGACAGCATGGGTCTGTACCTGACGTGGATGCCTCGTGTGGGGCTCACGGATGCGAGCCGCAATTGCATCTCGAATGTGCGACCTGCTGGGCTGTCGTATGAGGAAGCCGCCCACAAACTGCACTTTTTGCTGGCTCAGGCGCGACAGCGCCAGCTGTCCGGGGTGGCGCTGAAAGACGAAACAGCCTCAGCGGCCTCTGCCCTGAACGCAGGCCATGGCAACTTCTTGTTGAGGTAAGCCGCGGCCGCAGCGCGCCTCAAGCGGGCAAATAGCCTTCGACGGAGAGGTAGCGCTCGCCGGTGTCGTAGTTGAAGCCCAAGACGGTGCTGCCTGCTGGAATTTCAGGCAGCTTCTGGGCAATGGCAGCCAACGTGGCGCCGCTGGAGATACCCACCAACAAGCCTTCCTCGCGTGCGCTGCGGCGGCCGTACTCGCGTGCTGCTTCGGCTTCGACTTGAATCACGCCATCCAGCAAATCTGTTTTCAGGTTTTTGGGGATAAAGCCTGCGCCAATGCCCTGAATGGGGTGTGGGGAGGGTGAGCCACCGCTGATCACGGGTGACGCAGAGGGCTCCACGGCAAATACTTTCAGCTGCGGCCATTGGGCTTTGAGCACCTGTGCCACACCGCTCAGGTGTCCGCCAGTTCCCACCCCGGTGATGATGTAGTCGACGCCGCCGGGAAAGTCGTTGGCGATTTCGAGGGCCGTGGTGCGCACATGCACATCGATGTTGCTGGGGTTTTCAAACTGCTGGGGAATCCAGGCGCCAGGGGTCTGGGCCTTGAGCTCTTCGGCGCGGGCGATGGCACCCTTCATGCCTTTTTCGCGAGGGGTCAGGTCAAAGCTGGCACCATAGGCCAGCATCAGGCGGCGGCGCTCAATGGACATGCTGTCAGGCATGACCAAAATCAGCTTGTAGCCTTTGACGGCTGCAACCAGCGCCAAGCCAACACCGGTGTTGCCCGAGGTGGGCTCAATGATGGTTGCGCCGGGCTGGAGCACGCCGCTGCGCTCTGCGTCTTCGATCATGGCCAATGCAATCCGGTCCTTGATGGAGCCGCCCGGATTGGCACGCTCGTTCTTCACATACACCTTGTGGCTGTTGCCGAACAGCTTGTTGATGCGGATGTGGGGCGTGTTACCGATGGTTTGCAGAACGTTGTCAAATGTCATGGTGGGTCTTTGTGTGGGGATCGTTGTCTGGGTATTTTGATGCAAAGTTAGAAAACAGCTTCGACAATTGGGTCATATCGTTATTCCTGCACGGACAGGACTGATAATCGAGGGGTGAAGCTCGCCAGACCACCGCTGGTGCAATTCTGGAAACAGAGCACTGGAGGAACGTCCGGACTGCACAGGGCAGCGTAGCAGCTAACGGCTGTCCACCGACAAGTCGGCCACGCCAGTGGCAGGCCCTAAGGTGAGGATCAGAGCAACAGAGACGAGCCGATTCAGTTCGGGTGAAACGGGCAATCTCTACGCGCAGCAATACCAAGTAGGCACACGTTGACGGGGCCCCCGGAGTGTGCGGGTAGGTAGCATCGAGCCGTCCGGGTGACCGGCGGCCCAGAGTAATGGTGGTCACATGGGGGAAACCCCGTGCACAGAATCCGGCTTATCGGCGAGCTTCACACTTTTTTCAGACCACAAAAAAACCCGCCGAAGCGGGTTTTTTTGTGGGAGGCCAAGAGCCCATCAGCCGCGAGACGGCATCAAACTGCCCGCCAGAGCAAAGACCGAGTTGGGCGCGGTGATTTTCAGGGTACTTTTGGGCTTGGCAAACACGCCGCGTTTGACCGATGGTGCCGGTGCTGGCTCCACTGTCACGCCTTTGGTGCGTTGCTCCGCCACCAATTGGCGCAAGCTGATGGACTGCAGGTGGGTCAGCATTTTTTCATTCAGGCTGGCCCACAGGTCACTGTTCATCCAGCCGCCTTCAGCGGCCACTTCTTCGTCAGAGGGCGCATCGACTGCGCCCACGATGTCGGCCATGGTGATTTTTTCGGCGTTGCGCGACAGCGAGTAGCCGCCGCCTGGGCCGCGGGTGCTTTCGACCAAGCCTTGTTGGCGCAGTTTGCTGAACAACTGTTCCAGGTAGGACAGCGAAATTTGGTGGCGCACGCTGATGGCGGCCAGGGAAACAGGGCCGCGGTCTTCGCGCAGTGCAACGTCGATCATCGCGGTGACGGCAAATCGGCTCTTAGTGCTCAAACGCATGGTGTGCTCCTTAGTACGTTGGACAAGCCCTCATGGGCATTGACCCGGTCACGGTTTGCGATCTTCGCTAATGTGACTGAATGGTAATTTTCTCAGACTCTTGACACAAATGGGGATTGCCCGTTTCTTTTCAAGGGTAAATCCTGTGCGTTTTTGTCGGAAATCCATCAGAAGCGTTCATAGCCTTCGAGTTGTCGCCACTGACCCACTTCAAGCGGTGCCACACCCAAGCGCCCTACCCGCTGGCGGCGCAGGTCCTGCAAAGGGCATTGCTCGTCCAGCCAGCGCCCCAGGTCCAGCCCGTCGATGTCCTTGCCCGCGATGCGCAGCACCGTGAGTTGCTCGGTTTGGCGGTTGATGCTGGCGCGGATGCCCGGGCCGTTCAGGGCCTTGATCAGGCCCTCTGGCACTTCGCCGCCCACGGTGGCCATCCATTCTTGTTCCATGGGACTGCGGCGGTCTTCCAGGTGGCGCAGCACAGCCACGTCGTCCGTGAAGATGCACAGCCCGCTGGCCGGTTTGGCCAGAGGCAGGGGCATTTGCATTTTGGACAAGCGCTCAGGCCCCCAAATGCCGGGCTGGGAGGCTTTGAGGCCCACGGTGTCTTGCAGCCAGGCCAGGTTGGCCACCCGGTGCGCGGGTTTGAACAGCACCAGGGTCATGGGGGCCAGCGCCGCCATGGAGACCAAACGGTTGACCTGAACAGCCTGCTCGGCCCGCACGCGCCGGGCCGGGTCGGTGACCACTTTGCCCGCCACTTGCACGCCGCCGGCCACGATCAGGGCTTCGGCTTCGCGGCGCGAACAGTTTTGCTCGGCGGCCACGCGTTTGGCCAGGCGGATGCCTTCTTCAGAGGAAATCATCAATGCTTTCAAAAATGCTCAAAGCGAATCAAGACAGGGCTTGTTCGCGGATGTGGTCCACATGCGCTTGCAGCGAACGGGCCGCCACGGGCCACAGGCGGGGTGGCACGTCGTCGTAGGCTTTTTCCACCCACTCTTGCAGGCTGCCTTGGGGCAGCGCCTGCATGGCGGCGGCGATTTTGGCCTCGCGCTTCAAGCGGTGGGCCTTCAGGTGCGTGATGGCCTGGTGGGCAAAACCCAGCACATGGCCGTGCGCGGGCAAGATGAATTCGATGCCCCCAGCCTCGCAGGCCGCAGCCAGCTTGTCCAGTGAGTCCAAATAGTCGCCCATGTGGCCGTCGGGCGGGTCGATCACGGTGGTGCTGCCGTTGAGCACATGGTCACCCGAAAACAGCAGGCCGTCTTCTTCCAGCACCAGGCACAGGTGGTTGGCCGCGTGACCGGGCGTGTGCACCACGCGCAGGGTGTGGGTGATCTCGCCTTGGACGCCGATGCCTTGCAGCACCAGTTTTTCGCCATCGGCCAGCTCGCGCTCGGGGGTGAAGCGGCTGTTGGCGCGGGCCGTGGGCTTGGAGGCCAGGCCCAAGATGGGTGGCTTGTGGGTGCACAGCGACTGCAAGGGGGCTGCGCCGGGGGAGTGGTCCGGGTGTGAGTGGGTGCAGACAATGGCTTTGATCTGCCCGCCTGCGGCACGCCACAGGCGCTGAAGGTGCTCGTCGTCGGCCGGGCCGGGGTCGATGGCGATGTAGCCGGTGTTCGGATCGCCCACCAGATAACTGTTGGTGCCCGGGCCGGTCATCACGCCGGGGTTGGGGGCGGTGAGGCGCTGCACGTTTTGCAGCAGGGGCACCGGCTGGTCGGTCTGCCAGTCCAGGTGGTGGTGGATTTGCCCGTCGGGCGTGACCAGGGCCAGCTCGCCAAAGGGGGCTTCATGCTCCATGTAACGTGCTTCGTTGCCCGCCAGCCAACCGGCGCGGGGGCAGCTGGTCCACAGCGGCTCGTCGTTGACGGCGCAGGCTTGCAGCACCGCGTCGACTGAGGCAAAGGCTTTCAGACGATCCAGTGTGCGGATGGTCGGGAAGATGATGAAAAACTGACCCGCTTCGTGGCGCGTCAGCGCATCGACCGGGCGCACCCAGACCGGCTCGAACTGCTCGGACTCGTCGGCCACCGGCGTCTGGCCTTCGGGCATGCGGGCCACCAAAAAGGGCACGTCAAAGCGGCGTGGCAGGTCGCGGTCGGTGATCCAGTGGGCCAGCACGAACACCTGGTCGGCGGCCAGTGTCAGGCCTTGGGACTGGCATTGGGCGGCAAAGGGGGCTTTGCGGTTGATCTGCGCGATGTCCTTGTTGTCTGCCCAGCGTCCATCGGCATGGCGGGCGAACAAGATGCCCAGCTCTTCAAAGCTTTCGCGGATGGCGGCAATCGCTTGCGTCAGGTGCAAGTCGCTTTGTTTGTCTCGGCGCGTGGCCAGGCTGTGCGCTTGGGCGTCGGCCGCGTCAATGCCCCCGCCCGGGAACACATAGGCACCGGGCGCGAAGCTGGCCGTCATGGAGCGGCGGGTCATCAGGACTTCGAGCCCGCCGGGGCCGTCGCGCAAAAGCAGCACGGTCGCTGCGGGGCGCAAAGGGGCGGGTTCGCGTTGGGGGTAGAGGAGTTGGGATGTGCGTGCCATGCCCCATTATCAGGGGCTGATGCCCCGTCCCCGGGCGATAATCGCGGCCATGCACATCCGCTTTACCAAGATGCAAGGGGCCGGCAACGATTTTGTCGTGCTCGACGAGACGCAAGGCCGCCTGGGCCTCACCACGGCCCAATACCGCTTTCTGGCCGACCGCCACTTTGGCGTGGGGGCCGACCAAATTCTGACCGTGCGGCCTTCACCCGCACCCGGGCTGGATTTTGAATACGTGATCCACAACGCCGACGGCGGCGAGGTGGAGCACTGCGGCAACGGGGCCCGTTGCTTTGTGCGTTATGTGCGCGACAAAGGCCTGACCGATAAAAGCACCGTGCGCGTGAAAGTGCAGCAAGGCGAGATTGAGCTGCGCATGAACCCCGATGGCCGCGTGACGGTGGACATGGGTGCGCCGGTTTTCGAATGGGAGCGCGTGCCCTTCAACCCGATCGGCCTCATCAGTGACCAGGTCAATGGCTGGCCGGTGTTCGATTTGGCATTGGGGGATTTGGGCATCGCACGCGTTGGCGTGGTGTCCATGGGCAACCCGCACGCCGTGCAGCGCGTGGACAACGTGGACACTTTCCCGGTGCTGGCCCAAGGCCCCTTGATTGAAAACCACCAGGCTTTCCCCAACCGCGTGAACGCGGGCTTCATGCAGATCGTCTCGCGCAGCCAGATCAAGCTGCGGGTGTTTGAGCGCGGCGCGGGCGAGACCCTGGCCTGCGGCACCGGCGCTTGTGCGGCCGTGGTGGCCGGCATTCGCCAAGGCTGGCTGGACAGCCGTGTCGATGTGCAGACCCACGGCGGGGTGCTCACCATCGAGTGGGCTGGGCAGGCTGACAGCCCGGTGCTGATGACCGGCCCGGCCACCTCTGTTTTTGAGGGCAGCATCGACGTGCCTGACACCCTTTGAGTATCTGGAATAAGACATGAACAAGCCCGAGCCCATGAGCCCGATCACCGAGGACGACATCGCCAACTACCTGGTCAACACGCCAGACTTTTTTGAGCGACATGCTTCTTTGCTCGCTGCTGTGCAACTGACGCACCCGCAAAGCCACCGTGCCGTGAGCCTGCAAGAACGCCAGGCGCAGATGCTGCGTGACAAGATCAAGGTCTTGGAGCATCGGATCATGGACATGATCCGTCACAGCAACGAAAACATGGTGTTGACTGACAAGTTGCACCGCTGGTCATGTGAGTTGCTCGTCACGCCACCAGAGCAGCTGGCCGAATCGACCGTGGACAATATCCGTGAGTTGTTTCAGGTTCCCCAAGTGGCTTTGCGCTTGTGGTCATTGGATGCGACCCATGCGCGGTCGGATTTTGCCCAAGGTGTGACGGATGCCACACAAGATTTGGCCTCTTCCCTGGACAGTCCTTATTTAGGCCCCAACACCGGTTTTGAAGCCGTGCAGTGGCTGGCCGAGCCGGCACAGGCAGCTTCGTTGGCACTGCTGGCCTTGCGATCGGCTCCTGGACAGGCCTCATTTGGTTTGCTGGTCTTGGCCTCGCCCGATCCGCAGCGCTTCAACAGCCAGATGGGCACCGATTTGCTGGAGCGCTTGGCTGAGCTGGCCGGTGCCGCTTTGTCCATGTTGCGAAGCAAAACCTGAGAATTTTTTGTGGTCAAACCTGTGCCCCAAGCGCTTGAGCCCGACACGCCGTGTCAGGTGGGGGACGTATCTTTGCCATGGGTGGCAAGGCCGGGGGTGAGCGATTTAGAGGTGCACAGCGCTGGCCCCTTGATGGATCCCTTGGTAACGCGCTATCTGGAGCATGTGCGTTTTGAAAAACGTCTGGCCGAACGCACCTGCACCTTGTACCGTCTGGACCTGATGCGTTTGCTCGACTTGGCCCAAGCGGCAAAGCTGACTTTGCTGCAGGTGCAGACTGGGCATGTCCGCCGCTGGGTGGCGCACATGCACAGCGCTGGTCGCAGTGGGCGGGGCCTGGCACTCATTTTGTCCGCTTGGCGTGGTTTTTACGTTTGGTTGGGACGGGAGGGTCTGATGACCCATAACCCAGTGGTGGATGTGCGTGCACCCCGGGGGGGCAAGCCTTTGCCCAAAGCTCTGGGGGTCGATGAAGCCGTGCAACTGGCCGAGCACTTGGAACACGATGACGATCCCTGGCTTGAAGCGCGCGATGCGGCCATGGTGGAGCTGCTGTATGGCAGTGGTTTGCGTGTGTCTGAGTTGACGGGTTTGGACGTTGTGCCCAGCACCGAGGCGGCTCGCGCTGGACGCGGCTGGATCGATGTGCCCCAAGCAGAGGTTCAAGTGCACGGCAAAGGGGGCAAGCGCCGCAGCGTGCCTCTGGGGCAGGCAGCTTTGCAAGCCTTGGCGCATTGGTTGCCTTTGCGCAATCAGGTTCCTGGGATGTTGATGCAGCCCACGCCAGGCGCCTCGTCCACAGCACTGGCACTTTTTCCGGGGCGACATGGCACGCGTTTGACTGTCCGCTCGGTCGAGCAGCGCCTCAAGCGACGCAGCCAGTTGGCGGGTTTGTCCACGCCGGTGCATCCGCACATGCTGCGCCACTCGTTTGCCAGCCATTTATTGCAGTCCAGCGGTGATCTGCGTGCTGTGCAAGAACTTTTGGGTCACGCCAGCATCAGCAGCACGCAGGTGTATACACGGTTGGATTTTCAACACTTGGCCCAAGTCTACGATGCGGCGCATCCCCGGGCCAAACGCCAATAGAGCCCTGAATGGACGGCTTCAAGGAGCCATTTGAGCGAGTCCGCATGCGCAGGTCAGTGCAAGTCCCCTGGCGCGCATTCGCCTTGTAATGGTCGCTACACTCCCCAACTCTTGTTGTTGACTTTTTTGTGGAGCATTTCATGGCCTTGATTCCTGCGACCATCCTGACTGGCTTTTTGGGCTCGGGCAAAACGACGCTGCTCAAGCGTGTGCTCACCGAAGCCCACGGCCAGAAGATTGCCGTCATCGAAAACGAGTTTGGTGAAGAAAACATCGACAACGACATCCTGGTGTCCGAGACCGAAGAGCAAATCATTCAGATGAGCAACGGTTGCATTTGCTGCACCATTCGGGAAGACCTGCGTGCCACGCTGCAACTGTTGGCCGCCAAGCGCCGCAAAGGTTTGCTCAGCTTTGAGCGCATCGTCATCGAGACCACAGGTTTGGCCGACCCAGGCCCAGTGGCACAGACGTTTTTCATGGACGATGAGATTGCAGAGACTTTTTTATTGGATTCGATTCTGACGCTGGTCGATGCCAAGCATGCGGCCCAGCAACTCAATGACCGCCAGGAAGCTCGCCGACAGGTGGGTTTTGCCGACCAGATTTTCATCAGCAAGGCTGACTTGGTGTCCCCCCAAGAGTTGGATGCCTTGCAGCACCGCCTCAAACACATGAACCCGCGTGCGCCGCAAAAAGTGGTTCACTTTGGCGAAGTGGCCTTGAAGGAAGTGTTTGACCTCAAAGGCTTCAATCTGAACGCCAAGCTGGACATCGACCCTGATTTTCTCAGCGAAGACGGTCATGACCATGTACACACTGAGCACTGTGATCACCCTTCACATGACCACGAACACAGCCAGGGTCACGGACACCACCATCATCACGATGACGATGTGAAGAGTTTTGTGTTCAGGTCGGAACGCGCATTTGATCCGGCCAAGCTCGAAGACTTTCTGGGTGCCATTGTCAACATTTATGGGCCACGCATGCTGCGTTACAAAGGTGTGCTCAACATGCGTGGTACTGAACGCAAAGTCATTTTTCAGGGTGTGCACCAGCTCATGGGCAGCGATCTGGGCCCAATGTGGGCTGAGGGTGAGGTGAAAATGAGCAAAATGGTGTTCATTGGCATCGATTTACCCAAAGATATTTTGTTGCAGGGCCTGGAGCAATCTTTGGTGTAAGGGGATCGAGGATTGTTTGCCTGGTCGGGCTTTTTGCACGAACTTGCCATTAATCCGTGACCTGTCATATTTCTTAGCTTCTTGTCGCTACAATCGCCCGCCTACGGCACTGCCTTTTGGCGGCGTTGCTAAGCCCCACAAGGTCTATAACAAGGGTTTGGGAGAACATGATTTGTTCACGACTTGCCTCTTGGTACGTCGTGATCAAAATGCCTTTTTACACGGCTAGGAGACAAGACGTGAAGACCTCGAAATCAACAAAAACCGATCCATCGGCAGAGAAGGCGGCGACAAAGGCTCAAGCCAAGGGCAAAGAATCTGCTCCGAATGTGCAGGTCTCTCAGTCCGACTCCCCCAAAACACCTGCCAAGAAAGTGGCGTCTGCCCAAAAGGCTAACGCCAATGCCGCGGCCCCACCTGCGTCCACACCTCCTGTGACGGCGGCCAAGAAAACCGTGCCGGTCAAAGTCAAGGCAGCAAGTCCTGCTGCCCAGCAGCCGGTTTCTCCAACCCCAGCGACTCCCCCTGTGACGGCCAAGACCGTCAAAGCAACGTCTGCCAAAAAAGAAGTTGCAGCAGCATCTCCAGCGAAATCTATGAACGTCTCATCAGTGGAAACCACCAACACATCCTCGGAAGCTGTGGAAGCAGCCGCCGTGGCCGCCCCCGATCAATTGGTACGCGCCACCCGGCCTTCTGCACGTTTGGCACAAATCACTGTGCCTTCTTTGCCACCCGCCGTGGCCTCAACAGCTGCCAAATCGAGCTTTTTGCCCAGCACATCGTCACCTGCACCCGCGGTCACTTATGTGCCTGTCAAGAAAGACCCCAAACTGGCCAACAACTGGAAAACAAAGAAGGCTGAGGAGTTGACCGATGCCGAAATTCTGGCCATGTCGGACGATGAGTACATGAACGACACGCAGATGGCGTTTTTCAGACTCAAGTTGACGCGTCTCAAACAAGACATCCTCAACAGTGCTGGGCAAACCACCGAGCATTTGCGAGAAGACACTGTGGTGGTGCCCGATCCTGCAGACCGTGCCACCATTGAAGAAGAGCATGCCCTTGAGCTGCGCACCCGGGATCGCGAGCGCAAGTTGCTCAAAAAAATCGAGCAATCCATTGTCCGCATCGATGCCGGAGATTACGGTTTTTGCGACGAAACCGGAGAATCCATTGGCGTGGGGCGCTTGTTGGCCAGGCCAACGGCCACTTTGTCGCTAGAGGCTCAACAGCGGCGAGAGCTCAAGCAAAAAATGTTTGGCGATTAAGTTGTTTTCCAGCTTAAAACCAAAAACCCCTTCTAGGGGTTTTTTTACATTTAAAGATTCATAAGTTGTATTTTTGCCAAGAACTTAAAAACCTTTTTGACTTGTGTTTTTTGATTTTTTATTAGTTGAGAGGTTACTTTCAGTGACTCTGCTAAGTCTCTAATTTACAAAGAAATTTATCAACTTCATGGTTTTAAAATCGCGGCTAAGCTGTTGATTTCATTGAAAAAAATCGATCTATACCATTCCGGAATCGGCGGTTTCCTGATACAGTGCAAAAAAGTGCAATTAAGTGGGTAAAAGTGCCCGACGTTGCCGTTTGTGACTGAAAAAAGGGTCTTTGCAGTGTTTCAAGGGGCTTCATCGCTGAGTCTGGATGCCAAAGGGCGGTTGTCTGTGCCGACCCGGCACCGTGACGTCTTGAGCGCCACTGCGCAAGGCCAATTGACCATCACCAAGCACCCCCATGGTTGCTTGATGTTGTTTCCCAGACCCGAGTGGGAGAAGTTTCGCGAACGCATTGCCCAATTGCCCATGTCTGCGCAATGGTGGAAGCGGATTTTTTTGGGCAATGCCATGGATGTCGAGATGGATGGCACTGGACGTGTGCTGATCTCCCCCGAGTTGCGCCAGGCTGCTGGGATTAGCCGGGACAGCATGCTTTTGGGTATGGGTCATCACTTTGAGCTGTGGGATAAAACCACGTACGAGGCACAAGAGGCGCAGGCCATGCAGGGTGAAATGCCCGAGGTGTTCAAGGACTTTTCTTTCTGACCACCATGACCAACACCTTACTTACCCACACCACCGTCCTTTTGAACGAGGCTGTCAGCGAATTGCTGGAGGCCTCCGCAGGCGTGCAAGGCTCTTACGTCGATGCCACTTTTGGGCGAGGCGGCCATTCCCGTTTGATCTTGTCCAAGCTCGCCAGTCAAGGGCGGCTTCAAGCCTTCGATAAAGACTTGGAGGCCATTGCAGAGGCTGAGCGAATCAACGATGAGCGGTTTTCCATCCGCCATGAAGGTTTTTCTCATTTGGGGGACTTGCCGCCTGGCAGTGTCGATGGCGTGCTGATGGACTTGGGCATCAGCTCCCCCCAGATCGACAGCCCCGAGAGGGGTTTTTCTTTTCGTTTCGATGGCCCGCTGGACATGCGCATGGACACCACGCGCGGGGAAAGTGTGGCCGAATGGCTGGCAACAGCCACGGTGGATCAAATCACGGAGGTGATACGTGACTATGGCGAAGAACGGTTTGCTTTTCAGATTGCAAAGGCGCTTGTGGCTCGCCGACAAGAGCGGGGCCCAATTTCAACCACCGCCGATTTGGCCCAGCTCGTGGCTGACACGGTCAAAACCCGCGAGCCGGGCCAGAACCCTGCAACGCGGACATTTCAGGCTTTTCGGATTTTCATCAACGCAGAGCTTGAAGAGCTCGAACAAGCGCTAGCGGCCAGCATTCATGTGCTCGCACCCGGTGGGCGTTTGGTGGTCATCAGTTTCCATTCGCTGGAAGATCGGATCGTCAAACAGTTCATGGCCAAGCATTCCAAGGAAGTGGTGGATCGGCGTGTGCCGTTTGCTGAGCCTGTGAAGATGCGTTTGAAGACCTGCGGGCGGATTCGCCCCAGCGACGATGAGGTGAAAGCCAATCCCCGCTCCCGCAGTGCCATCATGCGCATGGCCGAGCGGACCGAGGTGCCTGCATGACTCGCCTGAGCCTTTTCTTGTTGATCGCCACGGTGGCCAGTGCGTTGTATTTGGTGCACAGCCATTACGAGTCCCGACGTCTGTTCATGGCCTTGGAGATGGCACGCAAGGAAGCCAAGCGCTTTGCAGTTGAACATGACCGTTTGCAGGTCGAACAACGAGCACAAGCCACGCCCTTGCGTGTGGAGCAAATTGCACGGCAGCAGTTGCAAATGCGCACGGCCTCACCCGCCATCACCCAGTACGTCATGATGGGGGGGCAGGGCCCAGCTCCCACTGCGCAGGGGGGTCGCCCATGAGCCGTGGTCGCAGCGTGCAGCTGTCGTCCAGTCCTTTGCTGGCCAGCAAAACACCCGTTTGGCGCAGCAAACTGATTGTGGCGGCCATGGCTTTGGGCTTCACAGGTCTGGTGGGGCGGGCTGCTCATGTGCAGGTCATTGAAAATGATTTTTTTATACGCCAAGGTGAGGTGCGTTTTGCGCGAACACTCAGTTTGGCTGCCAATCGGGGGCGCATCCTCGATCGCAATGGTGTGTTGCTGGCATCCAGCGTGCCCGCCCCCAGCATCTGGGCCAATCCCGAAGACATAGATCGGGCAGACCCGGTCAAGTTGCGCCGATTGGCCAAACTGCTGGAGATGACGCCTGCCGAGTTGGACAAGAAGTTGCATGACGACGAAAAGACGTTTGTGTGGTTGCGTCGCCAGCTCGATGAGCCTGTGGTCAAAGAAATTTTGGCGCTCGGCATCAAAGGTGTTTACGACATCAAGGAATACAAGCGGCTCTACCCTGAGGGTGAGGCGGCAGCACACATTGTGGGATTTACCAATGTGGAAGACCAAGGCCAAGAGGGCGTGGAGCTGGTGTTCCAAAAGCAGCTGTCTGGCAAGTCGGGTTCGCGTCGCGTGATCAAGGACAGATTGGGCCGCGTGGTGGAAGCCGTGGGTGAAACGGTGCCCCCCGAAGATGGTCAAGACCTGCAACTGAGCATTGACAGCAAAGTCCAGTTTTATGCTTATCAAAAATTGCGTGAAGCGGTGCTGGAGCACAAAGCCAAAGCGGGCAGTGTGGTGGTGCTGGATGCCCAAACGGGCGAAATCCTGGCTTTGGCCAATTACCCCAGTTACTCGCCAGACAAGCGGGGCAATCTGGGCGGGGAGCAGTTGCGTAACCGGGCTTTAACCGACACCTTTGAGCCGGGCTCGACCATGAAACCGTTTGCAGTGGCTTTGGCCCTTGAAAAAGGTTTGGTCAAACCTGAAACCATGATTCAGACTGCACCCGGTCGGATCAACATCACCGGGTCCACCATTTCGGATGCCCACCCGCACGGATTGCTTTCCGTCAACGAGGTCATTCAGAAATCCAGCAACGTGGGCACTGTCAAAATGGCCATGCAGTTGCAGCCGCGAGAAATGTGGGAAATGTTTGCACAAGTGGGTTTTGGTCAAAAACCCCAGCTGCCCTTTCCTGGTGTGGTGAGTGGGCGTTTGCGGCCCTACAAATCATGGCGTCCGATTGAGCAGGCGACCATGAGCTATGGGTACGGCATATCCGGCAGCTTGTTTCAAGTGGCCCGTGCCTACACCGTGTTCGCGCGAGATGGTGAAGTGGTGCCTGCTACCTTGCTCAAGACCGATGGGCAGGTTCACGGTGAGCGGGTGCTCAGCGTTCAAAACGCCAAGGCCATGCGCAAGATGCTGCAAATGGCTGCAGGCCCAGGCGGAACGGCCCAAAAAGCACAAACCATGGGTTATTCCGTGGGGGGCAAAACCGGCACCGCTCACAAGCAAGAGGGCAAAGGGTACGCAGGCAAAAAGTACCGGGGGTTTTTTGTCGGCATGGCGCCCATTGAGGCTCCCCGGATCATTGTGGCCGTGATGATCGATGAACCCAGCAATGGTCGTTATTACGGCGGTGATGTGGCCGCTCCGGTGTTCAGTCAGACAGTTCAACAAACCTTGCGCTTGATGGGGGTGCAACCCGATATTGCCGTGAAACCACAAATTGTGGCCAAGTCGGTGGAGGAGTCATTTTGATTCACACCTTGCACACAGCAACCGAGGCCGCTCAATGGTTGAGCAGCCGAGTGAGCGGTATTTTGCGCACCGATAGCCGCATGGTTGGGCCTGGCGATGCATTCATTGCTTGGCCAGGCGCTGCCACCGATGGGCGCAGGTATTTGATGCAAGCCTTGCAACAAGGCGCGAGCGCGTGTTTGATGGAGGCCCAGGACCATGAGCCTTGGCTTGAGGCTGTGTCGCCTGAATGGCATTCGGCCTTGGCTGTCATGCCAGGTCTGAAAGCCCAGACGGGTTGGGTGGCCGATGCCTATTACCAACACCCCAGTCAAGCGCTGAGTGTGCTGGCCGTCACGGGTACCAATGGCAAGACTTCGACGGCTCGGTGGTTGGCACAGGCGCTGTCATCACCGGTGTTGCAGCAAACCTGTGGTTTGGTGGGAACTTTGGGCGTGGGTCAATTGCCGTATTTGCACAGCACCGGCATGACCACCCCTGACCCGGTGCTGCTGCAGCGCCAGTTCCGTGCGTTTGTTGATGACGGTGTGCGCCATTGCGCCATCGAGGCGTCCTCGATTGGTTTGGCCGAGCATCGACTCGACGGCACCCGCATGGGTGTTGCGGTTTTCACCAATTTCACCCAAGACCACCTCGACTACCACGGGGACATGTCCCATTATTGGGCGGCCAAAGCCGCCTTGTTTGCTTGGCCGGGCCTGCATTCGGCTGTCATCAACATGGATGATGCACAAGGTGCTGCATTGGCGCGTCAACTGGAAAACACGGATTTGTCTGTCTGGACCTGTTCACGCCGTGGCCCCGCACGTTTGCAAGCGGTGGCATTGCCTCACCCACAAGGTATCGCCTTTGAAGTGCATGAGGGTCATGAAGTTCAGACCTTGCACACGGGTTTGCTGGGCGACTACAACATCGACAACTTGTTGGGCGTTCTGGGTGCCATGAGGGCATTGGGCATTGGCTTGGCGCAAGCCGTACAAGCCTGTCGCCACCTGACTTCGGTGCCAGGACGCATGCAAGCGGTGACCTTGGATCCGTCCTTGGATCCCGCCATCGGTGATCAGCAACAGCTTCCCATGGTGGTGATTGACTACGCCCACACCCCTGATGCGGTGTCACATGCTTTGCTTGCTTTGCGCTCTGTGGCCTCGGCCAGAGGGGGGCAGCTGTGGTGTGTTTTGGGTTGTGGTGGCGACCGTGATGCGAGCAAACGGCCACAAATGGCTGCTGCTGCACAGGCCGCTGCCGATCAACTGATGCTCACCAGCGACAACCCTCGTTCTGAATCACCCGAGGCCATTGTGAATGACATGATCGCCGGTCTGATTCGGCCAGATCTCGTGCGCGTTCAACTTGACCGTGCGAGGGCTGTGAGTGAGGTGCTTGCTTTGGTCGATGTCAAAGATGTGGTGTTGGTGGCCGGCAAAGGCCACGAGACCACGCAAGAAATCATGGGTGTTTTCCATTCCTATTCAGACGAGTCGCAAGTTGTGTCGGCATTGAAACTGCGCTTTGCATGCCTTGATGGGGGGGTGCAATGATGGCGCATCACACCCCCATGAAGTTGAATCTCAACCAAGCCTTGCTCTGGCTCAGCCATGCACAGGGTGTGGGTTTGACGTCCGTGCTGGCCGATCGCGTGCACACCGACAGCCGCAGTTTGCAATCGGGTGATTTGTTTGTGGCCCTGAGAGGTGAGCGCTTTGATGGCCATCAGTTCATCGGCCAAGCCAAAGCGCAAGGAGCCGTGGGCGTGGTGTGTGAACCCTCGGGTCAAGATTTGGCCATCCATCATGGCTTGCCCGCTTTGATTGTCCCTGACGCCCGCATCGCCTTGGGTGAACTGGCTCAAGGCTGGCGCTCGCAGTTCAATCTGCCCCTGATTGCGGTGACGGGCAGCAATGGCAAAACCACCGTCACTCAAATGATTGCGTCCATCTTGCGCGAGCACGCAGGTGAACAGGCCTTGTCCACTCAGGGCAACCTGAACAATGACATTGGCGTGCCACTGACCTTGCTCAATCTGCGCGCCCACCACACCGTTGCCGTGGTCGAATTGGGCATGAACCATCCGGGCGAGATTGCCTATTTGGCTCGTTTGGCCCAAGCCAACGTGGCTTTGGTCAACAACGCACAACGTGAACACCAAGAGTTCATGGGCACCGTCGAAGCTGTGGCCCACGAAAATGGTGCGGTGTTGCATGCCTTGCCTTCCAGTGGTGTGGCCATTTACCCTGCAGACGAAACCTTCACGCCCGTGTGGCAAGCGCTGTCGGGTGCGCGTGCCCAACGCACCTTTGCCATGCCAACGGGTGGCATCCCAACCGCTCAAGTTGCCCATTCACGGGCGGATGTCTGTGCTGATGACGTGGTTTGGCAATCCGATGCTTGGCAATTCGCGTTGGTCACGCCTCAGGGGACGGCCCCTGTTTTGCTGCACATTGCAGGCCGTCATAACGTCAAAAATGCATTGGCTGCAAGTGCATGCGCACTGGCAGCGGGCGTGCCGTTGGCCACTGTGGTGCAAGGTTTGCAAGCATTTGAGCCCGTGAAAGGCCGTTCACGGGCATGGGTTGTGCCAAGCCCATTGGGCAGCATCACCTTGGTGGATGACACCTACAACGCCAACCCTGACTCTGTGCGTGCAGCCATTGATGTGCTGGCCGAGTTGCCCGCACCCCGTTTGTTGGTATTGGGTGACATGGGTGAAGTGGGTGATCAGGGGGCCGAGTTTCATGCCGAAGTCGGCCGCTATGCAGCCGAGCGCGGCATCGAAGTTTTTTACACCTTGGGCGACTTGTCCGAGCATGCCGCTCGCGCATTTGGAGCGGCCCATCATTGCGCCAGCATGGACCAGTTGTTGGCCCTTGTGTTGCACAACATGCATCAATTTCAAAGTGTTCTGGTCAAAGGCTCGCGCTTCATGAAGATGGAGCGCGTGGTTCAAGCCCTTCTGTCACGGGGCGATGACCAGCGCACAGCACATCACGATCAAAAAGGGGAGGCCCATGCTGCTTAGTTTGGCCCAATGGTTGCAAAGTTTGTCACCCGAGTGGGGCTTTTTGCGCGTTTTTCAATACATCACCTTCCGTGCCGTGATGGCCGCGATGACCGCCTTGTTGATTGGTTTGGCCGCAGGGCCGTGGGTGATTCGTCGCCTGACATCTCTCAAAATTGGCCAGCCTATCCGAGGCTATGGCATGGAGTCTCACCTGTCCAAAAGTGGCACGCCCACCATGGGGGGGGTGCTGATTCTGTTGTCCATTGCAGTTTCCACCTTGTTGTGGTTTGACCTGTCCAACCGATTTGTCTGGATTGTGTTGATTGTCACCCTGGGTTTTGGTGCCATTGGTTGGGTGGATGACTGGCGCAAGGTCGTCAACAAAGATCCTGAGGGCATGCGCTCGCGTGAAAAGTACTTCTGGCAATCGGTGGTGGGCTTGCTGGCGGCGCTGTATTTGGTGTTCAGCATTTCAGAAGTGTCCAACATGCGTGTGTTGGATTTGTTTGGCAAATGGGTTTTGTCGGGCTTTGATGTGAACTTGCCGCCCAAGGCCGGTCTGCAGGTGCCGTTTTTCAAAGAAATCAACTACCCCTTGGGCGTGTTGGGCTTTGTGGTCATGACCTATTTGGTCATTGTGGGCGCCAGCAACGCGGTCAACCTCACCGATGGCTTGGATGGTTTGGCGATCATGCCTGTGGTGATGGTTGGTTCCGCTTTGGGTGTGTTTGCTTATGTGACGGGCAGCTCGGTTTATTCCAAATACCTGTTTTTGCCACACATCCCAGGTTCGGGCGAGTTGATGATATTTTGCGCAGCCATGGCGGGTGCCGGTTTGGCGTTCTTGTGGTTCAACACGCATCCAGCGCAGGTTTTCATGGGTGATGTGGGGGCTTTGGCCTTGGGGGCTGCGTTGGGCACCATCGCGGTCATCGTGCGACAGGAAATCGTGCTGGCCATCATGGGCGGTATTTTTGTGGTCGAAGCTTTGTCGGTCATGGCCCAAGTGGCTTGGTTCAAATACACCAAAAAGAAATACGGCCAAGGTCGACGCATTCTGAAAATGGCCCCTTTGCACCACCATTTCGAAAAAAGCGGCTGGAAAGAAACGCAGGTGGTGGTGCGGTTCTGGATCATCACCATGCTGCTGTGCCTGGTGGGTTTGTCAACCCTGAAGCTGAGGTAAGCCATGCAGCTTCAGGGTCAACACGTTCTGATTCTTGGTTTGGGTGCTTCGGGCCTGGCAATGGCCCGTTGGTGCGCGCATGCCGGGGCCAGTGTCACCGTGGCCGATACCCGTGACACGCCACCCCAGTTGCTGGCTTTGCAAGCCGAATGGCCTGATGTGCGTTTTGTTCCAGGGCCTTTTGCCGCGGGATTGGTCGAAGGCACTTCGGTGCGAGCTGTCTTTCGAAGCCCCGGCCTGAGCCCGGAGGTGGTGGCCCCGGTGCTGGATGCGGCCAAAGCCATGGGCTTGTGGCAAGGCGGTGAGCTGAGCCTGTTTGCAGCAGGCTTGCAAGACTTGAAAACCCGATTTGGCTACGCACCCCAGGTGTTGGCCATCACCGGCACCAACGGCAAAACCACAGTGACATCGTTGACCGGGCAGTTGGTTGCGCGTGCAGGCAAAACGGTGAAAGTGGCAGGCAACATTGGCCCCACATTGCTCGACACCTTGACTCAGGCCATGGCCCAAGCCAAGGCCCAGCTGGCGCAGGATGAGGTTTTGGAGCAAACAGAGCCTGAAGTGGTCAGCCGTGATGCCGAGGTCAGCAACGCAGACGATGCATCGCTTTCGCACACAGAACAGATAGCGATTCCACTGCAAGCTGCAGTCGAACCCAGCACAGAGCACAACGAGGCCCCTGCGGTGTTGGACAGTGCCATGCCCTTGGACGCGCAAGCCACTGACAACGAAGAAAATTCAGCCCAAGCCCAGGCCAGCGAAGTGGAAGACGCCACCCAGATCGAGGACGAAGAGTTGACGGTCCCCCAAGCTGCGGTCATGGCACCTGTGCTGGTGCACCCCATGGCCCAAGCATTGCCGCAAGTCTGGGTGCTGGAGTTGTCGAGCTTTCAACTCGACAGCAGCGAGGGCTTTGAACCCACTGCTGCCACCGTTTTGAACCTCTCGCAAGACCATTTGGACTGGCATGGCAGCATGGCCGCCTATGGCCAAGCCAAAGCCAGAATTTTTGGTAAGCAGGCTTTGATGGTGCTCAATCGCGATGATTTGCAAGTCATGGACATGCGTCCAGCGCCCATCAAGGTCAAATTGCAAAAACCCATGGAGCGTGCCTGCTTGACCTTTGGTGCAGACATGCCTCAAAGGCCGGGAGACTTCGGCATTGAAGTGACCCATGGCATGACTTGGTTGGTTCGTGCGCTGGAGGCCGATGAAACGCGTCGCCGCCGCAAAGACGAAGCCGAAGAGTTGCACTTTCAGCGCTTGATGCCGGCCGATGCCTTGCGCATTCGGGGGCGGCACAACGCCGTCAACGCCTTGGCGGCGTTGGCCTTGGCGTCCAGTGCAGGGTGTGCTTTGGGACCCATGCTGTATGGACTGCGTGAGTATCGGGGTGAACCGCACCGAGTAGAGCCGGTGGCCATCGTCCACGACGTTGAGTACTTTGATGACAGCAAGGGCACCAATGTGGGAGCCACGGTCGCCGCTTTGCAAGGCCTGGGTGCCGAGCGAAGGGTGGTGGTGATCATGGGGGGGGAGGGCAAGGGTCAGGATTTTTCACCTCTGGCCGCGCCCGTCGCAAGGTATGTCCGGGGTGTGATTCTGATTGGACGGGATGCGCCCGTCATTCGTGAGGCCTTGCTGGGCACAGGTGTTCCATTGAGCGATGCGCAGGACATGCACGATGCAGTGAGGCAAGCGGCTGGCCTGGCACATTCGGGTGATGCTGTACTGATGTCGCCCGCCTGCGCCAGTTTTGACATGTTCGACAACTATGGACACCGGGCTGAAGTGTTTTGCCAAGCTGTGGCGGCTTTGGCTCAAGATGCTGGCGTGTCCATGGAGGGCGGCCTGTGAGCGAAACCTTGAACTTGGCCCAGCGCATGCAAACCACGTTGGCACGTTGGGGGGCGGTTTTTGGCGGTGCTGTGGGTGGAGCCGTCCATGCCCAAGCGTTGCCGGTCAATTTGGGTGGCTACGAATTTGCCCGCCCACCCTCCAGCACAGCAGCCAGTTTGCAGGGCGTGGACAAAGTCTTGGTCGGGGTTGTGGTGGCCTTGCTGATGTGGGGCATGGTCATGGTGTATTCGGCATCGATTGCCATGCCGGATAACCCCAAATTTTCTCGTTATACACACACCCACTTTTTGGTGCGGCATGCCATCTCGATGGTGGCCGGTTGTGTCATGGCCTTGTTGGCCTTCCAAGTGCCCATGCAAAACTGGGAGAAAGTCGCCAAGCCCTTGTTTGTGCTGTCTTTGCTCTTGCTGGCCTTGGTGTTGATTCCGTTTATTGGCAAAGGGGTCAATGGTGCCAGGCGTTGGATTTCCTTTGGCGTGATCAATTTCCAGCCCTCGGAGCTGGCGAAGTTGGCCACCATCATCTATGCCGCTGACTACATGGTCCGCAAAATGGATGTGAAGGAAGACTTTATTCGTGCCGTATGGCCCATGGGCACGGCAGTGGCTTTGGCTGGGGTGTTTTTGCTGGCCGAGCCTGACATGGGGGCTTTCATGGTGATCGCCATCATTGCCATGGGCATCTTGTTTCTGGGTGGCGTCAATGCCCGCATGTTCTTTCTGATCTTTACTGTTTTGGTCTCTGCCTTTGTGATCATGATTGCGGTGTCTCCATGGCGTCGAGAGCGAATTTTTGCCTACCTGGACCCCTTCAGTGCCGAACATGCTTTGAGCAAAGGTTACCAGTTGTCGCACTCCTTGATTGCCATCGGCCGAGGCGAAATTTGGGGTGTTGGTTTGGGCGGGAGTGTCGAGAAATTGCATTGGTTGCCCGAGGCGCACACGGACTTTTTATTGGCTGTGATTGGTGAAGAGTTTGGATTGATCGGTGTGTCCTTGGTCATCTTTTTGTTCTTGTGGCTCAGTCGGCGAATCATGGTGATTGGGCGTCAGGCGATTGCGCTGGAAAAAGTGTTTTCAGGTTTGGTGGCGCAAGGGGTCGGTATCTGGATTGGATTTCAGGCCTTCATCAACATGGGCGTGAACCTGGGCGCTTTGCCCACCAAGGGGCTGACTTTGCCACTGATGAGCTATGGCGGGTCCGCCATCATGATGAATCTGATTGCGATTGCCATCGTTTTGCGCATTGACATTGAAAACAAAAAAATGATGCGTGGAGGGCGACCATGAACACCAAGACGAAAACAGCCTTGGTCATGGCCGGGGGCACAGGGGGGCACATTTTCCCGGGATTGGCCGTGGCCCAGGCACTGCGAGACGCGGGCTGGCGTGTGCATTGGTTGGGCGCCCCCAACAGCATGGAGCACGATTTGGTGCCTGCTCGAGGTTTTGCTTTCGAATCGGTGGATTTTGCGGGCGTGCGCGGCAAAGGTTTGCAGACACTGATGGTCTTGCCTTGGCGTTTGTTGCGGGCATTTTGGCAAAGCGTGCAGGTGATTCGACGTGTCCAACCCGATGTGGTGTTGGGTTTGGGGGGCTACATCACATTTCCTGGCGGGATGATGGCCAGCTTGTGGGGCAAACCGTTGATTTTGCATGAGCAAAATTCGGTGGCGGGCATGGCCAACAAGGTCTTGGCGCAACTGGCTGATCGGGTGTTCACGGCTTTTCCGGGTGTTTTCAAAACGGGGCAGTGGGTGGGAAATCCCCTGCGTCGAGCCTTTACCGAGCAGGCATCGCCCGCTGAACGCTACGCCGCCCGCACAGGTCCCTTGCGCTTGCTGGTCGTGGGGGGCAGTTTGGGGGCCAAAGCCTTGAATGACATGGTGCCCAAGGCTTTGGCCTTGTTGCCACCAGAAAGCCGTCCACAAGTGGTCCACCAAAGCGGTGCCAAACAAATTGAAGCCTTGCGAGCCAATTACCAGGCGGCGGGTGTGCAGGCTGAATTAACCCCCTTCATTGACGACACGGCCACAGCCTTTGCTCAGGCCGATTTGGTGATCTGCCGTGCGGGTGCCAGCACCGTGACCGAATTGTCGGCTGTAGGTGTGGCGGCCATGTTTGTGCCTTTTCCATTTGCGGTGGATGACCATCAAACCACCAATGCCCAATTTTTGGTGGCATCGGGCGGTGGTTGGTTGATCCCGCAATCTGAATTGACCGCTGAAAGTTTGGCAGAACGGTTGAAAGCTCTGGATCGGGACCAATTGCAGGATGTGGCTGAAAGTGCCTGGGTCCATAGAAAAACAAATGCAACAAGAGAGGTTGTGATGGCTTGTGAGGAGTTGGCAGCATGAAACACGCCATCCGTAAAATTCATTTCATTGGCTTGGGCGGCTCGGGCATGAGCGGCATCGCCGAAGTGCTGTTCAATCTTGGCTACCAAATTTCTGGCTCAGATCTGGCCGACAGTGCGTCCTTGCGGCGCTTGGCTGGTTTGGGTATTCAAACCCATGTCGGACATGCGCCCGAAAACGTGAGCGATGCCGACGCCGTGGTCACCTCGACGGCTGTCAAGTCTGACAACCCGGAAGTATTGGCCGCCAAGGCACGGCATGTGCCCATCGTGCCCCGTGCAGTCATGTTGGCCGAATTGATGCGCATGAAGCAAGGGGTGGCCATCGCAGGTACACACGGCAAAACCACCACCACCAGCTTGGTGGCCAGTGTCTTGGCCGAGGCAGGCTTGGACCCCACTTATGTCATTGGCGGGCGCCTCAACAGTGCAGGCACCAACGCTAAATTGGGCACGGGTGACTACATTGTGGTGGAAGCCGATGAGTCGGATGCCTCATTTTTGAACCTGCTGCCGGTCATGGCGGTGGTGACCAACATTGACGCTGACCATATGGAGACGTACGGCCACGATCTGGCCCGCTTGAAGGGGGCCTTTGTTGAGTTCTTGCACCGCATGCCTTTTTATGGGACAGCGATTGTTTGCAGTGACGATCCAGGCGTGCGATCCATTGTTGACCAAATTGCTCGGCCGGTGACCACATACGGTTTGCAAGCCGGTGCGCAAGTGCGGGCTGTGGACGTGAGGGCCGAAAACGGCCAGATGCATTTCACAGTCAAGCGGCAAAACGGCATCACTTTGCCGGATCTGCCCATCGTGCTGAATTTGCCCGGTGAGCACAACGTGCTCAATGCCTTGGCCGCTATTTCGGTGGCTGTGGAATTGGGTGTGGATGATGCTGCGGTGCAGCGTGCATTGACGCAATTCAAAGGGGTGGGTCGGCGCTTTCAGCGTTACGGCGAGGTGCCCACGGCCGATGGCCAAGGTCACTTCATCGTGATTGACGATTATGGTCATCACCCTGTCGAGATGGCAGCCACCCTGGCGGCCGCACGCGGGGCCTTTCCTGGTCGCAGGTTGGTGTTGGCCTTCCAGCCCCACCGATACAGCCGCACCCGCGACTGCTTTGAAGATTTTGTCAAAGTGATTGGCCACGGTTGCGACAGCGTCTTGCTTTGTGAGGTGTACGCCGCTGGAGAAGCACCCATCGTGGCGGCCGATGGTCGCTCATTGGCCAGGGCACTGCGTGTGGCAGGAAAGGTCGAACCCGTCTTTGTGGACCAAGTCACCGACATGCCCCAGGCGGTCATGGACAATGCGCGCCCCGGCGATGTGCTCATTTGCATGGGGGCTGGCTCTATTGGTGCAGTCCCGGCTCAAGTGGTCGAGTGGGCGTCTTGCAGCGCGTCCAAAAAGGAGAAGTCATGACGGACCATGTCTTGCAAGTGGGTGATGTGTCTGCGCTGAACATGGGCAAAGTGGCCGTGTTGATGGGCGGGAATTCGGCCGAACGCGAAATTTCATTGATGTCGGGTCAAGGCGTGTTGAACGCTTTGCAGAGCGCTGGTGTCAATGCTCTGCCGTTTGATCCTGCCGAACGCGATTTGAGTGAGCTCAAGCGCGAGGGTTTTGACCGCTGTTTTATTGCCCTGCATGGACGCCACGGTGAAGATGGCACGGTGCAAGGGGCGCTGGAATTGATGGGCATTCCCTATACCGGCTCAGGCGTGATGTCCTCCAGCATGGCCATGGACAAAGTCATGACCAAACGTGTCTGGCTGGCCGAGGGCTTGCCCACGCCGCGTTACGTCTTGGTGAACAAAGCCGATGTTCACCTCACATCGGGGGCAGATTTGGTGGCCAAGCTGGGTTTGCCCATGATTGTCAAACCGGCGCGTGAAGGTTCATCCATCGGGGTGAGCAAAGTCAGTCATGTTGACCAAGTGCGGGCGGCCTTGTTGGCCGCGGCCGCATGCGACAAAGACATCCTTTGCGAACAGTGCATCGTGGGAGATGAGGTCACTTGTCCTGTGTTGGGCGAAGGTCGCAACGCCCGTGCTCTGCCTGTGATTCGCATCGTGGCACCTGATGGTGATTACGATTATCAGAACAAATATTTCACGGACGACACCCAATATCTTGTGCCCAGTGGATTGCCTGCTGAGGAAGAAGCCCAGATTGAAGCGTTGGTGATCAAGGCTTACCAGGTCTTGGGTTGCAGAGGCTGGGGCCGCATCGACGTCATGATCGATGCCAGCACACGCCAACCTTATTTGCTGGAAATCAACACCTCACCGGGCATGACCAGCCATTCTTTGGTGCCCATGTCGGCGCAAGCTGTGGGACTGGACTATCAGGCGCTGTGCTGTCAATTGCTGGCCAATGCGGCCATGGATGCTCAGGAGAGGGTGGCATGAAAAAAACGGCCCCCATGCCCATCGACATCCGGCTCATGAACATGGCTTCAGCGTTGTTGCTGGTCGTGGTGCTGAGCCTTTTGTTGGGCAGTGGGTTGTGGTGGTTGCTCAGGCATCCGATGTTTGCGATACAAGCCATTGCGGTTCATGGAGAGGTTTCGCGCAACAACGCGGTGACCTTGCAGAACCATGTCATGCCGCAACTGAAAGGGAATTTCTTCACCATCAACTTGGATGAAACACGGGACATTTTTCAGTCCGTCCCTTGGGTGCGTGTGGCGGTGGTACACCGGGATTTCCCAAATCGATTGCGCACCGTTTTGCAAGAGCACCATGCCTTGGCATTGTGGGGTGAAGAGGGGACCAGCACTTTGCTCAATGAACAAGGGCAAGTGTTCGAGGCCAATATTGAGGACCTGGATGTCGACAAATTGCCTCGACTGAAGGGACCGGACGCTCAATCGATGACAGTCGCACGCATGTTCAATGTCTTGCGTCCGCAGTTCGCAGCAGTGGATATGGAAATTGACCAGCTGGAACTGACGCCCAGGGGCGGCTGGCGGGTTTTGACCCAGTACGGGGCTTTCATTGAGCTGGGTCGGGGTACGGAGAAGGAGTTGGTGGCAAGGTTGAATCTTTTCTTCAAAACCTTGTCCCAAGTGACATCTCGTTATGACCGAACTGTCACGGCATTGGCTGGGGCAGATTTGCGTCACAAGGATGGTTATGCGCTGCGTTTGAGAGGCGTCAGTACCTTGGAAACAGACATCAACAATAAGAAACCATGAGCAATCAGGTTCGCAAACACAACGGAAACGGTGGTTGAAATGGCAAAAGAGTACAAAGACTTGGTGATCGGCTTGGACATTGGCACATCCAAGGTCATGGCTGTGGTGGCCGAAGTGTTGCCAGATGGTTCATTGAAAATTGCTGGCTTGGGCATTGCACCTGGCAATGGACTCAAGCGTGGGGTGGTTGTGAACATCGATGCCACCGTGCAAAGCATCCAACAAGCCTTGAAAGAGGCTGAGCTGATGGTCGACTGCAAAATTGTGCATGTCAATTGCGGCATCACGGGCAGTCACATCCGTGGCTTGAACTCCAGTGGCATGGTGGCCATCAAGGACAAAGAAGTGACTCAGGCCGATGTCGCTCGCGTCATGGAAACTGCGCGAGCCATCAACATCTCCTCTGATCAACGTTTGCTCCTCGTGGCACCACAAGAATTTGTGATCGATGGCCAAGAAGTCAAAGAACCCATAGGCATGAGCGGCATGCGCCTGGAGGCGAAGGTGCACATTGTCACGGGGGCACAAAGCGCTGCTGAAAACATCATCAAATGTGTGCGACGCTGTGGCCTGGAGGTGGATCAGCTGTTGCTCAACCCCCAGTCGTCGAGTTTGGCCGTGTTGTCTGAAGATGAGCGCGAACTCGGTGTGGTGTGTGTGGACATTGGTGCAGGCACCACAGATGTAGCCATTTTTTCAAATGGCTCGATTCGCCACACGGCCGTGATTCCCATTGCGGGTGACTTGATCACCAGCGACATCGCCATGGCCTTGCGTACCCCCACAAAAGACGCTGAAGACATCAAGGTAGAAAGCGGCTACGCCAAGCAGTTGTTGGCCGATCCGCAAGCCCAAGTCGAAGTGCCTGGTTTGGGTGATCGGGGCCCCCGTATGCTGAGCAAACAAGCCCTGGCTGGTGTGATTGAGCCGCGCATTGAAGAGATCTTCTCTTTGGTGCATCAGGTCATCCGGGAGTCGGGTTATGAAGAAGTGCTGTCCTCCGGCATTGTGCTGACAGGCGGCAGTGCGGTCATGCCGGGCATGGTTGAGTTGGGTGAAGACATTTTTCTTAAACCTGTCCGCCGTGGCTTGCCCAAGTATTCGGGCGGCTTGGCCGACATGGTCAGTCAACCCCGGGCGGCTACGGTGATGGGCCTGCTCGAAGAGGCACGCCTTGCTCGCTTGCGTGGCTACAAGGTGACACAAAAGAAGAGTTCAGTGAACAATGCTTTTGGTCGTTTCAAAGACTTTATTGTGGGGAACTTTTGATGGAATGGAACAAAAAATTCCTGGCCCGACCCAGCCCACCCAACACAGACAGCAGTGAAGACATTGACTTCTGGCAAAAATTTTTTCACCGATCCAGACAACTTCAGAAATTCAGATTTAGGATATCACCATGACCATTGAAATGATCCAAACCGAAGAGTTCAACCAAGGCACCCAGATCAAAGTGATCGGGGTTGGCGGAGGTGGCGGCAACGCTGTTGAACACATGATTGAGCGTCAGGTTCAAGGCGTTGAATTCATCTGCGCCAACACCGATGCACAAGCCTTGGCCCGCAGTGCGGCGCATCGATTCATTCAATTGGGACAAACGGGTCTGGGTGCAGGCAGCAAGCCAGACAAAGGCCGTGAAGCCGCCTTGGCTGCTGAGGCCGATATTCGCAGCGCCATTGAAGGTGCGCACATGTTGTTCATCACGGCCGGCATGGGCGGAGGCACCGGCACCGGTGCTGCCCCTGTGATTGCCCGAATTGCCAAAGAAATGGGCATTTTGACTGTGGGTGTGGTGACCAAGCCCTTCGATTTTGAAGGCAACCGCCGCATGAGCAATGCCGACCAAGGCATGCTCGAACTGGAAGCCTGCGTTGACTCATTGATCGTGGTGCTCAACGAGAAACTGCTCGAATTGCCCGGTGGCGATGACATGACGCAGGACGAAGCCTTCGCTCACGCCAACGACGTGCTCAAAAATGCGGTGGGCGGCATTGCTGAAATCATCAATGTCCCGGGCCATGTGAACGTCGACTTCGAAGACGTGCGCACCGTGATGGGCGAACCCGGCAAGGCCATGATGGGCACAGCAGCCGCCAGCGGCCCCGACCGTGCACGCATTGCCGCCGAGCAAGCTGTGGCTTGCCCCCTGCTTGAAGGTGTCGACCTCAAAGGTGCTCGAGGTGTTTTGGTGCTGATCAGCGCCGCCAAAGGCTCCTTGAAGTTGGCCGAATCCAAGCAGGCCATGAACACCATTCGTGCCTGTGCCTCCGAAGACGCCCATGTGATTTATGGCACGGCCTACGACGAAAGCTTGGGCAATGACATCCGTGTGACCGTGGTCGCGACCGGTTTGTCACGCAAAGCTGCGGCACGTCCGATCCTTGAAGTGATTCATACGGGCAACGGTGCCGACACGACTGTTTTCGCGCGAGGTGTTCAGGATGTGGTGGTGCCCACCATGCGAGCCCCCGCCAGCACAGGCAGTGGCAGTGGCATGAGCACACCTGCCGTGTGGCGCAACAGCCGCACCACCGCCGCAGCCCGCGTGGATGGCATGGTCAATGCCGGTATGGACGACATTGAAATTCCGGCGTTCTTGCGCAAACAAGCCGATTGAACAGCGCACCGCCCCTTCATTGCCATCCTTCAAGGGCTGACGGTCGTGACCGCTCGGCCCTTTTTTCTGTGCTTGGGTCAGGGCGGACAGCATGGCATGACTCTTGTGAGAATGGAAGTTGGGCCAGCCTCGGGGCGCAAGGCAAACCCTGTCAGCACAACGTCTATGTCAGCGAATTAAAATGCTTTCATGCTTGCTCAACGCACCCTCAAAACCCTCACCCAGGCCGTTGGCGTGGGTTTGCACAGTGGCCAACGTGTCGAATTGACGCTGCGGCCAGCCGCACCCGACACAGGCATCGTGTTCAGGCGTGTGGACTTGCCTGAGCCGGTGGACATTCCTGTGAGGGCCGAGTCGGTGACCGACACCCGTCTGGCCTCCACCATCTCGGTCGGGCAAGCCAAGGTGTTCACGGTGGAGCACCTCATGTCGGCCTGCGCAGGCTTGGGCATTGACAACTTGTATGTCGACATCACCGCCGAAGAGGTGCCCATTTTGGACGGATCGGCCTCGTCGTTTGTGTTTTTGCTGCAAAGCGCGGGCATCGTCGAGCAAAACGCGCCCAAGCGCTTTTTGCGCGTGCTCAAAACCGTGCAGGTCAGCGAAGGCGAGGGCAACAACATCAAGTGGGCCAAGCTCGAACCCTTTCACGGCTACAAACTCAGCTTCGAAATCGACTTTCGCCACCCTGCTGTTGACTCGACCGGGCAGCAGGTGGTGTTCGACATGTCCGAGGGCGTGTATTCGCGTGACATTGCCCGGGCCCGCACCTTTGGCTTTACCAAAGACGTGGAAATGATGCGTGCCAATGGCCTGGCGCTTGGCGGAGGCTTGGACAACGCCATCGTCATGGACGACTACAAGGTGCTGAACGCCGACGGCCTGCGTTACGACGACGAGTTTGTGAAGCACAAAATCCTCGACGCCATGGGCGACCTGTACATCGTGGGCAAACCCCTGCTGGCCGCCTACAGCGCCTTTCGCTCGGGCCACGCCATGAACAACCAGCTGCTGCGAGCACTGCTGGCCCAACCCGACGCCTATGAGATCGTGACGTTTGACAGAGCCAGTCAAGCACCCAAAGGTTTTGCCGCTTTGCAGCCTGCTTGGTAAGGCTCTGGCCCATGGTTTTGACGGCCATGTGTGTATTGATTTTGTAGGAGCCCACCCTGAGGGCGATGGCACGCGCACCACCTATTGATCCGGCCCTGAGAAGTTTGAAGTGGAAGGCTTGCCTTGGGGACAGTGATCAACGATGGGGGATTTGTGGGAGCCCCGCCCTCGGGGCGATGGGTGGTGGTCTACGAGGCACTATCGCGGCGAGGGCGCCGCTCCCACAAAGAAAGCGTTCATGCAAACTTCATCGGGCCGGATCAATAGGCACGCCATGGCCCCTGTCACGGGTGAATCAGGAGGCAAAGAGGCCTTGGGATAACATGGTCTGCATGACCCTCAGCCGACAACAAATCACATTGCTCGTCACATTGACGCTGGTCTGGGGCTTCAACTGGCCCATGCTCAAACTGGGGGTGAGCTATTTTCCACCGCTCTCGTTTCGCAGTTTGAGCATGTGGATGGGCTTGCCGTTTTTGGCGCTGGTGCTGTACGTCAAAAAAATTCCCTTCAAGATCCCGCAATCTGACTGGCGAGAGCTGTTCATCTTGGCTGCGACCAACATGCTCATTTGGCATGTGCTCATCATTTTGGCCGTGCAAAATCTGTCGAGTGGGCGGGCGGCCATCTTGGGTTACACCATGCCGATTTTTTCGGCCCTGATTGGCGTGGCCGCCTACGGCGCGGTGCTCAAGTGGCGCGGTTGGTTGGGCTTGGCGGCGGCCTTGCTGGGCGTCATGCTTTTGATGTGGCATGAGTTCAGCACCATCGCGGGCAAACCGTTGGGTGTGGCCCTGGGTCTGGTGGCCGCAGCTTTTTGGGGTTTGGGCACGCAACAAATTCGGCACACCCGCATTCAGGTACCTACTCTGACCATCGTGTTCTGGATGACCTGCATGAGCACTTTGTTGATGAGTTTTTTGGCTTTTCTTTTTGAGCGTGACGCCTGGGGACCTCCCCCGTCTGTGACCTGGGTCTCGGTGGTGTACAACGCGTTTGGGGTGTTTGTGTTTGCCCAAGCTGCATGGTTGTCATTGGCCAGAAACTTGCCGCCCTTGGCCTCCACACTGAGTGTGATGTTCATCCCGGTACTGGGGGTTTTCAGCGGGGCTTATTTTTTAAACGAGGTCTTGCACTGGCAGGACTGGGCGGCCATTGTGTTGATTGTGGTGGCCATTGCCTCTGTGTTGTGGCCCAGCCGCACGCCCCAGCCTTGAGTCGTGAACACCATGCACACCGACCTGACCCTTTTGAGCGCTGCTGACTTGCACCAAGCCTATGCCTTGGGCCAGACCGACCCGGTGGCGGTGACACAAGCACATTTTGCACGCATCGCGCAGCGCAACCCGAGGCTGCACGCCTTTGTCCATGTGTGCACCGAGCTGGCTTTGCAACAAGCCCAAGCCAGTGCCCAGCGTTGGGCCAAGGGCCTGCCGCTGGGGCCACTCGATGGGGTGCCTTTGGCCTTGAAGGACAACATCGATGTGGTCGGTATGCCTTGCACGGCAGGCACGGCGGCCTATGCACAGCGCTGGCCGCAGCAAGACGCGCCGGTGTACGTCAAGTTGCGTGATGCGGGCATGGTCTTGTTGGGCAAGCTCAACATGCACGAAGCCGCTTTGGGGGCCACCACCGACAACCCCGTGTATGGCCGTTGCATCAACCCGCAGCGTGAGGGCTACACACCGGGCGGCTCCAGTGGGGGCTCTGCAGCCGCTGTGGCCGATCATTTGTGCCCACTGGCCATGGGCACCGACACCATGGGCTCGGTGCGCATTCCCGCCGCTTATTGTGGTGTGTTTGGCTTGATTCCCACGCGTCAGCGCCTGAACATGCAAGGCATCGTTCCTTTGAGCCCCACACTCGATGTGGCCGGCCCGCTGGCCAGAACCGGGCGTGACTTGGCCGAGGCGGCCGCTCGCCTGTTGGGACTGAGCCGGGCACCCGAGACAAGCACCAACATTTGGCAGGGCTTGCGCGTGGGCATCTTGCCGCAAGCCTCAGAAGTCGAAATGGACGCAGCTGTCCATCAGGCGTGGCAGAACACACAAGCGCGTTTGCAAGCCCGGGGTGCGCAATTGCGCACGCTGCAGTGGCCCGATTGGGTGCCCGCTGCCAGCCGCTTGCACGCCTTGTTGATGAGCGAGTGGGAAGGGGCCGAGTACTGGATGGAGGCATTGGGTCCTGATCTGACGGGCCTGAGCCCTGGCTTGCAAAAAATGCTCAACTACGGTGCCCGACTGAGCCCTGAAAAACGGGCCACCAGTCGGTCTGCCATTTTGGGCATGCGGGCGCAGGCCGGTGATTTGTGGGCTGATGTGGATATCCTGCTCTTGCCCACCACACCGCACACCAGCTTCGCCCACACCGAAGCCGCACCAGCCAGCCAGGCCGACTGGGCGTGCCTGGCCAACATCCTGGGGGCTCCGGCCTTGTCCTTTCCTTGCCCGACAGACGGCTTGCCTGTGTCATGCCAATGGCTGGCCGCTCCGGGACAAGACGAAAAGTTGTTGTCTCTGGCTTGCGCCATGGACAGTTTTTGGGCCTGAGAAATCGCGTCAAAAAACGCGCATGTGCATTCGCTTTGCATGGCTGGATGACTTGCAGGGCAAGTGCCTACAGCGCCATGTCCGGGTGATCGCAGGGTCCCCAGCGTTTTGCACAAGTCCACCAGGATCAATGGGGGGTTGAGCGGATCTGCAAAAAGGCCCACAGCGCATCCATGGAGCTGCTTTGGGGCAATGCCCAAACTTGATCCACCAAGGCTTGGGCCGTATCGGAGCACCATCCACTGGCCAACAGCAAGGTGCGGGCTTTGTCGGTGACCTGCTCCGGGCGCAAGGGGTTTTCGGGGTCGCCCAGCACGCTGCTGACTTCGCTCACCCAGATTTGACCGTCGGTCAAGCGTGCGTGTAGCTTGGCACCAAACCTTTGCGGGTAAGCCTGGTTTTGCTCCGCGCCGCAACTCAGTTCCACACGTTCGCGCAAGCGGGTGCAGGTGGGCTCGCTCAGGGCATGGGCTTGTGTCGCTTCCAAACCAAAACCGCCATGGCACAAGGCCCAGGCCACGCCATGCTGGAGGCTGAACTTGCCTTGTAAAGGCGTTTGGGGCGCAGCTTGGTCCGCAAACGACAAGGCCACGGCATAGGTTTCGAGGTGCAAATGTTCGATGCGTTCAGCCGAAAGACCTTGTGCGTGCAGCTTCAGGGCG
This sequence comes from Limnohabitans sp. 2KL-3, assembly GCF_001269405.1. Taxonomy (NCBI): domain Bacteria; kingdom Pseudomonadati; phylum Pseudomonadota; class Betaproteobacteria; order Burkholderiales; family Comamonadaceae; genus Limnohabitans; species Limnohabitans sp. 2KL-3. The sequence goes on along the minus strand of NZ_CXON01000002.1, from coordinate 349,229 downwards.
CATTCAATGGCCGGGTGCACATGCCGACAAGCGGGCCAGGGCTTGAAGCTGACCTCGTGCAAACGCCAAGGTGCCTTGTGTGCCCCTTGCAACAAAGACGCGGCACGCCCGGCGTCCAGTGGCCCGCCCGTGGCCTGCAGCCAACCCAAAGGACCTTCCAAAATGGACAAAGGACCGGTCATGCCCGCCGCCGCCATGTCGGCCGCCACCAAGCCGGCTTGTGCGCTGTGCCCGGTGGCCATTTGTTTGGCCAAGCCCGGCTCCAGGCGGCACTGCCAGACACCGGCCGATTGCATGCCCGCCAGGGCCAAAGCGTGTTGTGTGGTCGTGGCGTCCAGGCCCAGCAAGCGGGCGCAGGCCATGGCGCTGGCAAACACACCGGTTGTGGCGGTGCTGTACCAGTGCGCGTAATGGCTGGGGCCACTGAGCAGGCCCAGCAAAATGCCAGCTTCATAGCCCACCACCAGCGCATCAAGCAGGGCCTGTGGACTGGCGTTTTCACGTTGTGCCATGGCCAACACGGCAGGCACGACCGTGTCGCCCGGGTGCACCACGGCTTCGCGGTGCACATCGTCCATTTCGTGGCAGCTGCCCAAAGTGCCGTTCCAGCGGGCCGCCTCGGCGGCCATCAAGCCACGGTGGCCACAAACCCAAATGGGGCCGCACGCTTGCTTGAGTGCCCAGCGATGCAACACCTCACCCAGTTCGGTGCTTTGCCCCAAATGCGCGCAGCCCATCCAGTCGATCAGGTGCAAGGCAGCGCGTTGACGGTCGTGCTCGCCCACGGGTTTGCTCAAAGCTTGCACCAGCCATGCGCTCCAAGGCGTGGGGCTGGGGCTGACCATCAGCGGCCCTTGAAAACAGGAGGTCTTTTTTCGTTGAAGGCCAGCACACCCTCGTGCCGGTCTTCGGTGTCCACCAACTGGTTGTAGGCCTCCACCTCAAACCGGTAAGCCGTGCGCAGTTCCATTTGTCCACCGTAGCGGATGGACTTTTTGACTTGGCGTACGGACAAAGGGGCGTTGCGGGCCAAGGTCTGTGCCGTGCGCAGGGCTTGGTCAAGCACTTGATCGGCGGGCAGGGTTTGATTGACCAAACCCCACTCCAGTGCCTTATCGGCGGTGAAGGCCTGCCCGGTCAGCATCAGTTCTTTGGCGCGGCGCTCACCGATGGCGCGGGGCAGGTTTTGTGTGCCTCCCATACCGGGCATGATGCCCAGGGTCACCTCGGGCAGGGCAAAGCGGGCGTTGTCGCTGGCGTACATGAAGTCGCAACATAAGGCCATTTCCAGGCCCCCGCCGTAGGCATGACCATTGATGGCCGCTATCACCGGCAAGGGCAAATCCACCAAAGCCCAGGACATGCGTTCAAACACCTCGTGTTGCTGCGTCCATTGCGCACGCGTCATGCCTTTGCGCTCTTTCAGGTCGCCGCCCGCGCAAAAAATGCGGGACCCCGCACCGGTCAGCACAACGCAGCGCACGCCTTGCGCATCGTTGCTCAGTTGCAACCAAAGGTCCAGCAGTTCCTGGCCCATGCGGGTGTTGATGGCGTTGCCCACATCGGGGCGGTTCAGGCTCACTTGCAGCACGCCCTCTGCAGGGCGTTGCAACAACAAGGTGTCGTGGGGGGCTGAGAGGTTCATGGTCATGGGGCTTCGCGGGGAGCCATTTGGGGGGTCAATTGGGCGCGTACTGCTGCCCACCATCGACATGCAAAACGGTGCCGCTTAGGTAGCCGCAAACCGGTGAGGCACACAGCACCGCCAGTCGGGCGATTTCATCGGGTTCGGCCAAACGGCCAAAAGGCAACTTTTGGGTCATCTCCAGCCAGCGCGAGGCGTCGCCCAGTTTGCTGGCCGCTTGTTGTTTGAGCACGCCTTCGATGCGGTCGCTGCGGGTGGGCGAAGGGTTGATGCCGAACACCCGCACGCCCTTGCGCACGCTGCCCGCGCCAATGCCCTGGGTGAACGAGATCAGCGCCCCATTGGCCGCCGAGCCGCAGATGTATTCGTAGCGCGGTGCCGCCCCGGCCATGCCGATGATGTTGCAAATCACACCACTTCCGCGTGACTCCATGGCCCCCAGATACAGCCGGGTGAGGTTGATGTAGCTGAACAGCTTGAGCTCCCACGACGCACGCCAAGTGTCTTCGGGGATGTCGTGGATGCTGCCGCCCGGAATCGCGCCGGCGTTGTTGACCAGAATATCTGCAGCCGGAAACAAGTTGAACAAAGCGCGGTCCGAGCCGGGTTGTGACAAATCAATCTCCGCGATCTCGGGTGCAGGCAAACCCTCTTGGGCAAAGGCGGCCAAAGCGGCGTCCAGGTTGCTGCGTTGGCGCGAGACCAGCACGGGCTTGGCACCTTCACGCGCAAAGTTCAGCGCAATGGCCAGACCGATGCCTTTGGAGCCACCGGTGACGATGACTTGTTTTTGGTCGAGTTCGAGGTTCATGCAAAAGGCCTGCAAAGGGGGCAAGTCACTGGGCTTGCCCGGGTTTCAAAATCAAAACAGCGCTTGGGGGTTGCGCATTCCCATCAGGCGTTGGGCGCAGGCACCTGGGCGGTGTACCAGTCGGCAATCTGCCCGCCGGTCTTGAAGCACACCTGGGGTGACTTCATCAGCAAGTCCAGCATGCGCTCAAAACTGGCAAAGCGGTGGGGCACGCCAATCAGGTGCGGGTGCAGGCCGATGGCCAGCACGCGGGGGTGCGTGGCGGCCTCGCGCTCAAACAAGGCCAGCGTGCGTGCCAGGCGCTCGTACATTTCATCGCTGGTGTGTTTTTCGATGGCGTAGACAATCGAGTCGTTGATTTCCAGGTTGTAGGGCAGGGCCAGCAAGGGGCCGTTGCGTGTTTGCATCCAGCTGGGCACATCGTCCACCACCCAGTCAAACACATAGTCCACGCCCTGTTTTTTCAGCAACTCGGGAGTGTCGTGCGTTTCGCGCAAACCAGGGCTCAACCAGCCTCGGGGGCGCTGGCCCGTGAAGCGCTCGATCATGTCCAGGCTCATCGCGATCAACGATTCTTCGGACTCGCCTTGGTTGTGGTTCAGGCTTTTCTGGTGTACCCCGTGGCCAATGAACTCCCAACCAGCGTCGTGCATGGCTTGCGCTGCATGAGGGTAAGCGTTGATGACCCCGGCGTTGAAGCTGGTGGAGGCGGGCAAGCCCCGCTCTTGGATGGCCCGCAGCAAACGCGGCAGACCCGCCCGCATGCCGTAGTCGGCCCAGCTGAAGTTGGGCACATCGGGCACTGTTTCTTTGCCGTGCGGCGGAGTGATGATGGTGCGCGGCATGCTCGACTCGAACTGCCAATGCTCCACGTTCACCACCAAGTGCACCATGATGGCTCCCTCAGGCGCGGCCTTGAGGGCCGGACCATCGTTGGAGAAGCGGTAGGGAATGCGGGGGTTGGCCATGTCAGTGTCGAATGAGGTTGAGGATGTCGAGTTTGAGTGCGGCAAAGGTCTCGCTGGCCGTGTCGGCCACAGTGCGTGGACGCGCCAGCGGCACGGTGATTTTGGTCTGGATGCGGCCCGGGCGGGCTGACATCACGTAAATCGTGCTGGCCAAAAAGATCGCCTCGTCGATGTCGTGTGTGACAAAGATGATGGTGGGCTTGAGCTTTTGCCACACCGTGAGCAGCAACTCTTGCATGGTCAAACGGGTTTGTGCATCCAGCGCGCCAAAGGGCTCGTCCATGAGCAACACGCGTGAGCCCAGCGTCAGGATGCGGGCAATGCCCACACGCTGGCGCATGCCACCCGACAACTGCACGGGCAGATGGTTTTTGAAATCACTCAGGCCCACGATCTTGATCATTTCATGGGCGCGGTCTTCGTATTCGCTGCGGGCCATGCCCTGCACCTTGGGGCCGAAAATCACGTTTTCCCAAACGGTGAGCCACGGGAACAAAGCGGCCTCTTGAAAGACCACGCCCCGATCCGGGCCGGGTGCACGCACACCTTGGCCGTCGACCAAGAGCTGGCCCTGGCTGGGTTGCTCGAATCCGGCGATCAGATTGAGCAAAGTGGATTTGCCGCAGCCCGATGGCCCGAGCAGTGCCACCAGCTCACCGGGAGCCACTTGCAAATTGATGTCTTCCAGCGCCTTGACAGGTGTCGCACCCGGGTAGGTCTTGTAGAGCTTGTCGATGGAAATGTGGGACATAGTTGTTTCAATGGCTTTGCAGCATGCGCCAGACCAAAACCTTGCTTTCAATGAAAACGATCAGGCGGTCACTTAAAAAACCCATGATGCCAATCGACACCATGTCGGCCAGCACGATGTCCATGCGCCCCACGTAATAGGCGTCCCACAGCACATAGCCGAGCCCCGACTTGACGGCCACCATCTCTGAGACGATCACGGCCGTCCATGAGATGCCCAGACCAATGCGCAAGCCGGTGAAGATGGAGGGCATGGCTGCTGGCAGCACCACGCGGTACAGCAGTTGCTTGCGGCTCGCGCCCATCATGAGCGCGGCCCGCACCAAGTTGCGCTCGACATCGCGAGCGCCTTGGGTGGTGTTGACCACAATCGCGTAAAAGCCGCCCAGAAAAATCAGAAAGATGGCCCCCATGTCCCGAATGCCGAACAAGGCAATTGAAAACGGCAACCAAGCCGTGATCGGGATGGGGCGCAGGCTCTGGATCAGCGGGTCAAACAGTTGTTGAACCAGACGGCTCCAGCCAATCAGCAAGCCCAAGGGCACGCCAATCAGGGCCGCCAGAACAAAACCCTGGGCCACCCGCATCGAAGAGTACTGGACGTTGGAGACCCAAGAGCCCAGGTACGGGTTCAGGCCCAGGCCTGGCGAGCCAAAAATCCAGCCGTGCCAGCCTTCCAGGACCAGCATGGGGGTGGGCAGGATGCCGGCCATGTCGGGCCGGCTGCCTGCCACCTGCCAGACGAGCAAAACCAGGGCTGGCACCAACATGCCAAGCACTGTCCGACGAAGGGTATCGAGAGAAGCGTTTGCCATGGAGGTGCTGCCTGCTTACTTCTTGAGTTCAACAACCATGGAGTCGTCGTACAGGGCGGCGGCTTCCTTGGTCACGTCTTTTTGCACAATGCCTTGCTTGAAGGCGGCTTCAGCCAAGCGAGAGACTTGGTCTTTGTTCAGCACGCCACCGAGCTGGATGATCTTGGCCGACTCTTTGGTCACGTTCAGGGGCAGGCCGGTGTACTTGGAATAGGCATCGGCAAACACATCCTTGTTTTTGCTCAGGGTTTCTTCGGCCTTGAGGTAAGCCCACAGGAAACGGCGCACCAGTTCCTTCTTTTGCGTCATGGCTTCGCCAGAGGCGGCCAGCATGCCCAACTCGGCACCCACAGCGCGAGACTGGCTGTATTCCAGCTTTTGCGAGAAGTAAGCATCGCCTTCAGCCACAGCCTGGGACTCAAAGGGCTCCCACAGCACCATGGCGTCGATGTCGCCGCGCTTCATGGCCTGCACAAAGGCTGTGCCGCCACCTTGCACGTTCACAGGCGTGAACGAGTTGTAAGGGATGTTCTTCTCGATCAAGGTCATGGCCCACTGGAACCAGACGGCCGAGCCGGGGGCAATGGCAATTTTCTTGCCCTTGATGTCGCCCCAGTCGTCGATCTTGGCACCTTTGCGCACCACCAGGTACTTGGGCGAGCTGCCCACACCGGTCAGGCCGATCAGGTTTTTGCTGCCTTGCCCGGCCACGATGGCCAGGTCACCCGCGCCCACGGCCGATACGTCGACCGAGTTGGACAACAAGGCGGTGCGGGCATCGGCGTAACGCACGAACTCGGCACGCTTGACCTCGATGTTCATTTTCTTGAGCTCTTCTTCGACCAAGAGCATGGGCGAGAGGTGGCCCACTTTGACATAGCCGACCGTGAGGGTGGCTTTGTCTTTGAGAGGCGCTGGCGCTGGGCCCAAGGCCAAGGCCATGCCGGTCGAGACTGACAGCGCAAAGCCAACGAGGGAAGTCAAAAGTTTCATCTGAATGCTCCTGGTGAGGTGGAAAGAAATGGGCTCATTGGCCGGTGAACTGAGGGGGCCGCTTTTGTGCAAAAGCCAGTCGGCCTTCCACATAGTCCTTGCTTTTGAAGCAGTCGTCGATGGCGGTTTCCACTGACGTCATGTCTTCTTCATCTTCTGCCAGTGCCACCAGCGTTTTTTTGGCTGCTTGAATGGTCAAGGGGGCATTGGCGGCAATCTCTTGGGCCAAGGCGGTGCAGTGCGCAAACACATCCTCAACCACAGCAAGGACCATGCCCATGGCCTGGGCGCTGGCGGCGTCGTACACCCGGGCGGTGTAGAAAGCTTCGGCCGTGGCCTGTGGCCCCAGGTTGTTCAGGATGCTTTTCATGTTCTCGCTGTCATAGCCCAAGCCCATGCGGGCCGCAGGCATGCGAAAACGCGAATGGGGTGCGGCATAACGCAGGTCACAGCTCAGGGCCAAGCCCAGCCCGCCGCCATAACAAATGCCGCTGATGGCGGCGATCACCGGCACGCGGCAGCAAAAAATCGCCTTTTGCGTGCGCATCACCATGTCGTTGTAATGCGCGACCGAGGCTGCTGAGTTGCGCTGGGTCTCGAACTCGCTGATGTTGGCCCCCGACACAAATGATTTTTCGCCTGCACCGCGCAACACACACACCCTCACCTCGGTGCGGCGGTCAATCTCTTCAAAGGCGGCCAACAAGGCCGTCCACATGCCCAAGCTCATGGCATTGTGTTTGGCCACGTCATCGATCGTGACCTGCGCCACATGGCCTTGCACACTCAGATCGATGCGGCCCTGGCTCATACCACCCCCCGGCCATGAAAGCCTTCAATGTCCGTGGCCGAAAAACCCAGATCGGCCAGCACCTCGTCGGTGTGTTCGCCCCAACCCGGTGCCGGGGCCACCACCTTGGAAGGTGTGCGGCTCAGCACCACCGGCTGGGTGATGAAATGCATGTCCTTGCCAAACTGCGTGGGCAGCGTGGCGGTCACCTGCAAGTGCTTGACCTGCTCGTCCTCAAACACCTGGGGCACGGTGTAAACCGGGCCTGCCGGCACACCCGCTTGGTTGAGCAGCGAGACCCACTGGTGCACGGTTTTCTTGGGAAACTCTTCGGCAATCAGCCGGTTCAGGCGCTCTCTGTTTTTGACACGCAATGGCTCGGTCACAAACTCCGGGTCCTGGAACCACTCGGGTTTTTGCACCACTTCGCAAAAGCGCTTCCAGTTGCCTTCGCCCGATGCGCCCAGGTTGAAGCAGCCATCGCTGGCCTCAAACAAGCCCATGGGTGAGCTGGTGGGGTGGTTGTTGCCCACCTGCACCGGCACATCGTTGTCGTTCAGGTAGCGGGCCATTTGGAAATCCATCATGGCAATTTGGGAATGCAGCAAAGAGCTGTGCACCCACTGACCCTGCCCAGACGTTTCGCGCTCGATCAGCGCCACCAAAATGCCAATGGCGCAGTACAGACCCGCGCTCAAATCGGCCACCGCCAGGCCCGAACGGATCGGTCCATGCTCGGGCTCGCCCGTCACGCTCATCAGCCCGCCCATGCCCTGAATGATCTGGTCAAACCCGGGTCGCCACGCGTAAGGACCGTCTTGCCCAAAACCAGAAATGCTGGCCAGGATGATGCGCGGGTTGATGGCCTTGAGCGACTCGTAATCCAGGCCCAGGCGGTCCTTCACGTCGGGTCGCCAGTTTTCCACCACCACATCCGCCTCGGCAATCATCCGCTTGAGGATGTCCATCGCCCCCTCTTTCTTGAGGTTCAGCGTCATCGAGCGCTTGTTGCGGTTGATGTTTTGAAAGTCCCCCCCCTTGCGGTTGGCGGCGAACATGGCCTCGTTCGGGTCCACGCCCTCGGGGGGCTCCACACGCACCACGTCTGCACCAAAGTCGGTCAATATGCGCACGCAATTGGGGCCGGCACGGACACGGGACAGGTCGATGACCTTGAAACGGGATAGCGCGAGAGAGGCTTGAATTTTGGGCATAAAGGGTGTGTTGGAAGACTTTAAAAACAAAGTCACCATTCATAAATATATTTATAGTCGATATCTGTATCTAAAGCAATATGACAAAATATACGTGTTTGCCCTTAGAAGAGCCCCATGAAAGTCAGCGACCAAATCCGTTTGCACCTGGAAGAAGCCATTTCCAAGGGCGATTTGCTGCCCGGCGACAGCATTGACGAATTGGCCTTGGCCGAGCAGTTTGGGGTGTCCAAAACGCCGATCCGCGAGGCCTTGATCCAATTGCAAGCCCAGGGCTGGGTGAGCAACATGCCCCGGGGCGGCAGCACCGTGGCCAAGATGAACCTGCAGCAACTGCTCAGCCTGTGGGAACTGCTGGCCGAGCTGGAAGCCGTGGCCGTGCGCCTGGCCTGCGAACGCATGAGCGAAGAAGACCTGCAAAGCCTGCTGGCGCTGCACGCGCAAAGCCGCCTGGTGGCCGTGGCCGAAGACCTGCAAGGCTGGCAAAAGCTCAACCTGCAGTTTCATGAACTCATTTACCAAGGCACCCGCAACCCCTTTTTGCGTCAAGAAGTCTTGCGCATCCGCTTTCGCACGGGCGTTTACCGACGCCACGCCTTTGGTGCCCTGGGCCGCTTGCAGGCCTCTTATGACCAACACGAACTGATCGTGCAAGCCCTGCGCGTGCGCGACGCCGATGCGGCCGTCTTGTCCATGCGCGACCACATGCGCCCCGGGCGCGACGCCAAAAGTCTGAACGACTTCATCCTCAATTTGCCCACTGACTTGCTGGCGTCGGCGTGACGACGCCGGTTCATGGGGGGGCCTTAAAATCCGGCCATGACCTTCCTTGACATGCTGCGCTCCGCTGAGCGCCAAAACGGCTCCATGCTTTGTGTGGGCCTGGACCCCGAACCCACCAAATTCCCCGCCGCCTACAAAGGCGACGCCAACAAAATCTACGACTTTTGCGCCCGCATCGTCGACGCCACGGCCGACCTGGTCAGCAGCTTCAAACCCCAAATTGCCTACTTTGCCGCGCACCGCGCCGAAGGCCAGCTCGAACGCCTGATGGAACACATGCGCCGGGTGGCCCCGCATGTGCCCATCATTTTGGATGCCAAGCGCGGCGACATTGGCAGCACCGCTGAGCAATACGCCAAAGAAGCTTTCGAGCGTTATGGGGCCGACGCCGTCACCCTCTCGCCCTTCATGGGCTGGGACTCGGTGGCCCCTTATCTGAAGTACGAAGGCAAAGGCGCATTTTTGCTGTGCCGCACCTCCAACCCCGGTGGTGACGACCTGCAAAACCAGCGCCTGGCCTCGGTAGATGGTCAGCCCCGTGTGTACGAACACATTGCCCAACTGGCCCAAGGCCCCTGGAACCTGAACGGCCAACTGGGCCTGGTGGTGGGCGCGACCTACCCCGCTGAGATTGAACGTGTGCGCGAAATCGCCCCCACCGTGCCCCTGTTGATTCCCGGTGTGGGCGCACAAGGCGGCGACGCCGTGGCCACCGTCAAGGCCGGCTGGCGTGCGAATGCCGACGGCTCCAGCGCAGGGGCCATCATCGTCAACTCATCGCGTGCGGTCTTGTATGCATCGAGTGGTGACGACTTTGAAGCTGCGGCGCGCAAAGTGGCGATGCAGACGCGGGACATGCTGGAAGCGGCCAAGGGCTGATAAAGGAAACCCGCGTGTACGAACACCTGATCGTCAAAGAACAAGGCCGCCTGGTCGAAGTCCATTTGAACCGGCCCCAAGTTCGGCATGCCCTGTCTCGCGCCCTGATGCGCGAGATCACCGTCTTGGCGCGGGCCCTGAGCGATCGCACGGACATCGACGTGGTCATCCTCACGGGCGATGCGCGGTGCTTTTCGGCGGGTGCCGATTTGAACGACGCGCAAGCCTGGGCCGACGACAGCTTGTCCACGGTGCAGCGGCGCGACATTGCGGGCACGGGTTTTCGCATGTGCAAGGCCTGGGAAGAAATGCCACAGATCACCATCGCCGCCATCGAGGGTTATGCGGTGGGCGGCGGGCTGGCGCTGTCCTTGGCCTGCGACTGGCGTGTGCTGGCGCAAGACGCCTTTGTGTCCTTGCCCGAAATCGCCCTGGGCATTCCGCTCACCTGGGGCACCATCCCCCGTTTGGTCAACCTGCTGGGCCCGGCCAAAGCCAAACGTTTGACCATCTTGTGCGAACGCATCGCTGCACCTGAAGCGCTGACCATGGGCTTGGTGGACCATGTCAGCGAGACAGGCCAAGCGCTGACCCGCGCACAAGCCCTGGCCGCGCAAACCTTGGCACAACCCGCCGCCACCGTGCGCATGAGCAAAGAGTCGGTCAACGCCGCCGCTACAGCTCTGAACCATGCTACTTCGTACATGGCACACGACCAGATCGCGCTGGCCGCATCCAGCCCCGAGTCACGCGCAGCGCGGGATCAGGCTTTGCGTTGAAGCAGCCTGATCTGCAAGGCTTAAGGTCGGCTTTTCGCGATCCGGGGCTGTGCCATTTTGAAGAAGTCAAAGCCCCCTCTGTGATCCATGCAACTTGCCCATGCCGGTGGACGTGCACCAGTGTTCTCGCTTGCCACCGGCGTTTAGCGCCAACATGGAAGAGGGGTACGCTGGCTTGCAGTACGAAGGTGGAGCCAAGCCCACAAAACCACTTCAAATTTTTATGACAGCCCGGGTGGCCGGTTTGCTCCGCGCATGGTCAAATTGCCGTTGGTGGCAACAGAACCTCATTTGAGAGTCAATAGGTAGTCACTTTTGGATGACATTCATCACAAATCACAAGCGCTCATCAATGCTCGACGACATCAAAAAGACCCTCTGGGCATCGGCCGACAAACTGCGCGCCAACATGGACGCCGCCGAATACAAGCACTTGGTGCTCGGCCTCATCTTCGTCAAATACATCTCCGACGCCTTTGTGGCCCGCCAGGCCGAGCTGACGCTGCGCCTGCGCGACCCGGCCGATGAGCTGTTTTACGGCGACGCGGCTGACGAAGACATTGCCGCCGAGCTGGAAGACCGCGACTACTACACCAGCGAAAACGTGTTTTGGGTGCCCGAAGGTGCCCGCTGGGACGCATTGCGTGCTGCCGCGCCCCAGCCCGACATTGGCAAGCGCATTGACGACGCCTTGACCCTGATATTCGGAAGAAACTGGGGGGGCTGGGGTATGCGTTCTGAACCCAACAAAAAAGAAACCTCGGCTCCAGTCACCGCCGCGAGGAGCGGGAGAGGGAGTTCCGAGGCTTACCGTTTAATTCTACGTTAAACCAAACGCGACATGCCTCACTCCTTTATCCAGCAAGTCGAAACGCATATTTCTTCCGAGCGATTGCTGGCTTATGCCATGCGCCATGACGGGCACATTGACCCCAAGATCACACTGGCTCGTTACATGCTCAACATGGCCTTGTGCGAGAGCTTCTACCCAGCACTGCAAAGCTGTGAAATCGCACTGCGCAATGCCATTCATCATCATTTAACCCAGTTAATGGGACGAGAAGACTGGTATGAGGCACCCTCTTTTGGTCTCACCCTGTGGGCGCAAGATGAGGTGAGAAAAGTCAAAACCAAAATTCAAAAAATGAACAAACCTCTCACTGCCGGGCGCGTGGTGTCTGAGTTGCAATTCGGATTTTGGACAAGCCTTTTTGAAGCGCACTACGAACAGCACACGCCGTTTTTGCCCAGGGGCATCAAGGCTGTTTTTCCGCATTTACCCAAAAGCCTGCACAAACGCAAAGATCGCAAAAACGACTTGGAGCAAATTCGGGGTTTGCGCAACCGCGTCTTTCACCACGAGCGCATCGTGCATTGGCGTGACTTGGACGCCCAACACCAATTGATTCTCAACGTCATCGGGTGGATCAGCCCTGAACTGCAAAGAGTGACTGCCGCAATGGATCGTTTTCAATCTGTGAGGGCCGCAGGCCTGACACCCTTTCTAAACCGTGCAGTGTGGGAGCCTAAAACACCATGAACCACAGCCATGACAAACCAACCAACGTGCTTATCGTCGATCAGCCCTTTGATGCCGATGGCAACGAAACCCCCTTTGGCAGGCGCTGGGGCGGCGAACGCTTCACCCTGACACCCGAACACCTGGCCGCCTTGCAAGCGGGCAAGACCATTGCCGTGGATGTGATGAGTGAATATGCGGTGTTTTTGAAGTTGGGGGAGGGGGTATGAGTTTTGACCTTCCCGACTTGCCCGATACGGTGCCGACGCCGGGACCCTCTCGCCCTTCATGGGCTGGGACTCGGTGGCCCCTTATTTGAAGTACGAAGGCAAAGGCGCATTTTTGCTCTGCCGTACCTCCAACCCCGGCGGTGACGACCTGCAAAACCAGCGCCTGGCCTCGGTTGACGGTCAGCCCCGTGTGTACGAACACATTGCCCAACTGGCCCAAGGCCCTTGGAACCTGAACTGCCAGCTGGCTTGCGAATGTCGACGTATCCAGCGCAGGGGCCATCATCGTCAACTCATCGCGTGCGGTGCTGTAAGCATTGAGTGGCGACGACTTTGAAGCTGCGGCGCGCAAGGTTGCTATGCAGACAAGGGACATGCTGGAAGCGGCCAAGGGCTAGATTTTTGTAGGAGCCCACCCCTGTGGGCGATGGGCGTGGCACACGCCCCCAAGCCATCACCCAAAGGGTGCCTGCAGCCAGAAAAAAACGCAAGGCTGACCAGCAGGGTTGACGAACGCTGCGTGCCAAAAAGTACACCTGTTTGGTTGTCACGCGACAGTGTTTCGTACGGTCTCCCCCTGACATACTGTAAAAAATAATTTTTCAGGCTCGCTATATGCGCCTAAAAGTATCTATTCTTGATGTCAATGATGAATCAAATAGATGCTTGGGGAAAACTGAATCAGCAAGGGAAAAGTCACCCGTTGACGGCGCATATGCTGGACGTGTCGGCTTGCTTTTGTGCCATTGCAAGGGTCGATTCATTACGGCGAGCGCTAACACGGGCAGCAGGCCGACCGCACTTGGCAAACGCCCATCACCCAGCAGGGCTTGGACACCTTGCGCATGTTGCTTCGCAAAACCGCCCGCAAAAACACCGCCGTGGCTTGCCACTGGATACGCGGACAAAACCACAGCGAATTGCTCTGGGTCGTCGGTGATGCCAAACAGTTCAACGCCAGCGGGGCTACACCCACCAACATGACCGAACGGAATATCTTGCGACAAAACGACGAAAACGATTGGCACACCGCCCACGACATCCGCTTGCTGGCGGCCATGGCAGCGCTGTTCCATGACTTCGGCAAGGCCAATGACACGTTTCAGAACAAGCTCAGAGGCCAAGGCAAATTGGCCGACCCTTATCGGCACGAATGGGTGTCGCTGCGTTTATTCCAAGCCTTTGTGGGGCAAGACGCAGATGCTGTGTGGTTGCAGCGATTGGCCGATGGCGCGGGAGAAGTGAACCCGCTTTGGTTTGCCAGCTTGGTCAAAGACGGCATGGACGCCAGCCCTACACCACCGCTGGAAAGCATGAGTCCATTGGCACAAGCGATTGGCTGGCTGATCGTGAGCCACCATCGCTTACCGTTGCTTGCTACTGCGACCGATCGGCAGCTTCAGCGCGTGTGGTCGGCCTTGGGGGCCAACTGGTGCGGTAGCCGCATCCAAGCCGGTGATGACGAAGACCCCAAGAATCATCAAAAAATCTTGGCAGGCTGTTGGACTTTCAACGCCAAATTGCCTCACCACAGCGCTGCATGGCGCAAACGCGCTGCGACCCTGGCTCAGCGCATGCTGGAGCGATCCAGTCTGATGAACAAAGACAATAAATGGTTCAAAGACAACCCGTATGCCATGCACATGGCGCGTCTCACGCTCATCCTGGCCGATCACCATTTTTCCAGCATCGAAGGTGACCGCAAGCTGGGCGATGCCACTTACGATAAGGCTTACGCCAACACCGACCGCAAGAAAGAGGGCAGTCCCCTAAAGCAGCGCCTGGACGAACACTTGATTGGTGTTGAAAAGGGCGCGCACAGCATCGCCCGCAGCCTGCCCCAACTCGATGCCAGCTTGCCGCGCATTCACAATCACCGTGCCTTCAAGCAACGCAGTGGAAGTGCCCGATTTGCCTGGCAAGACAAAGCCTTCGACTTGGCTACTGCCTTGCAAGGCAGTAGCGAAAAACAAGGCTTCTTCGGTGTCAACATGGCTTCGACAGGTTGTGGCAAAACCCTCGCCAATGCCCGCATCATGTACGCCTTGGCGCACCCGCAAAAAGGTGCACGCTTCACAGTGGCGCTCGGCTTGCGCACCCTCACCCTGCAAACTGGCGATGCCTTGCGTGAGCGCATGGGCTTGGGCTCTGACGAATTGGCTGTGATGGTGGGTGGTGGTGCCGTGCGCGCACTGCACGAGCACAACAAAAAGCAAAGTGCGGCAGCCAATGCAGCAGAAAACACCTTGGAAAGTGCAGGCAGCGAATCGGCCCATGACTTGCTGCCCAGTAACACCCATGTGCAATATGAGAACACGATCCATCCTGGCCCTTTGAGCGAATACCTGGGTGGCAACGATCCACAAAAACAAGCCGCGCAACAACTTCTGCATGCGCCCGTGTTGGTCTGCACGGTTGACCACCTCATGCCCGCGTGCGAAGCCACACGCGGCGGGCACCACATCGTGCCCATGCTGCGTTTGCTCACGTCTGACTTGGTGCTGGACGAGCCCGATGACTTTGGCATCGAAGATCTGTATGCCCTGACGCGCCTGGTGCATTGGGCGGGTTTGCTGGGCAGTCGTGTGTTGCTGTCCTCTGCAACGTTGCCACCCGCCTTGATACAAGGCTTGTTTGCCGCCTATCTGGCGGGACGGCAAAGTTTTCAAAAAAACCGGGGCCAACCGGGACTGGACGCTTCGGTCTGCTGCGCTTGGTTTGATGAAAACGGTGCCGCCCACAGTGAACATGCCGACGAAAACAGCTACTTGCAAAGCCATAGTGACTTTGTGCAAAAGCGCGTTGCACACCTGGCGGTACAACACCGCACCGATCAACGCCGACAAGCGCACATCGTGCCGGTGAACATCCAGGCCACCACCACGCCACAGATTCGCCGGGAATACGCCCAAGTGATTTTGAAAGCCGCTTTGGACTTGCACCGCCTCCTGCAAAACCACACGGTTGATCAAACCACCCCAGGACAGCCCAGCGGCAAGCGCGTTAGCTTTGGCTTGGTCCGCATGGCCAACATCGACCCGCTGATTGACGTGGCCATGGCCTTGCACGACATGCCCATGCCCGAGGGTGTGCGCATCCATTTGTGCGTGTACCACTCGCGCCATCCGCTCTTGGTGCGCTCGGGCCTGGAGCACACCATCGACCAAGCGCTGCAACGTCATGGTCAAGACAAAGACCCAATGGCCCAATTGCGCAAGCCTGCCATCCGCGCAGCCATTGATGCCCACCCCGAAGCCGATCATCTGTTTGTGGTGCTGGCCACCGCTGTGGCCGAAGTCGGGCGCGACCATGACTACGACTGGGCCGTGGTCGAGCCCTCGTCCATGCGCAGCATCATCCAGCTGGCTGGCCGCGTGCGCCGCCACCGCAGTGGTACTGTGCAAGTGCCCAATATCGCTCTGTTGTCGCACAACCTCAAGGCCTTGGAAAACCCGGGCGGTGCCGCCTTCACACGACCTGGCTTTGAAACTGCAGGCCATCCGTTGGCGGCTCACGCGCTCAACGACCTGCTGCGCGACCCAGAATGGCAACAGTTGGACGCCACATCCCGAATCACCCAGCACAGACCCCTTCAAGCTGATCAGCGCTTGACCGATCTGGAGCACGCCCGCCTGGGCGGCGTGATGGAAACGCTTGCTGCCGCAGACCAGTCAGACGATGGCGAAGATGAAGAGTTGACCGTGCGCCGCTGGTGGCAAACCTTGAGCCACCTGACCGGGGTGGAGCAACGCAGCAAACCCTTCAGGCACGACCCGCAAGGCCGCGTGGAATTTGTTTTGTTGCCCATCGAAGACGAAGACGGCTTTGAGTTTTGCACGCTGGATGACGAGCAGCGCAAACAAAACCACGACAACTTGTTTGCGCCTTTGGCCCTTCCCGAAAACCCTGCCATCAGCGCTTGGGCCGTGCGCCCTTACATGACTGAATTGACCGAGTTGGCAGAAACCAAATCTCAGGGCATTGCGTTATTGGCCAAGCGGTTTGGGGCTTTGGGGTTGCCCAAGGGCGAGGGCACCCAAGTCTGGGCATGGCACCGCATGCTGGGATTTCGTCGAAGAGCCCAAGAGTGAGCTGCAAAAAAGGTCTTGCGGGTTTACAAAATATAAAAAATATTCATAGAATGTAAACCCACTGCGCCAAGCCCCAGTTCACCCCAAGAAAGCCCACCATGCTCCACAACCGACTCCAACAGGCCCGTAAAGCCACCGGATTGTCTTTGCGAGAATTGGCCGAACGCGTAGGCGTCTCGCACGCTGCCATCAAAAAATACGAAGACGGTGAAACCACACCGCCCAGCGACATGCTGCTCAAGCTGTCGCAGGCCCTGAATGTTCGCGTGGCCTACTTCTTTCGGCCTCAAACCGTGGTGCTCGACGGGCTGGAATACCGCAAACACAGCGCCTTGCCCAAAAAGCGTCTGAACGCCATCACCCATGCCGTGATCGACCAGATTGAGCGGCGCATGGAATTGGAAGGCCTCTTTCCGCAGCCCCCCAAAGCGTTTGCCATTCCGCTTGACTTGCCCACGGTCACCGACATGGCGCACATCGAAGCGGTTGCAGAGCAAGTGCGCAACGCGTGGCAGCTGGGCATGAACCCCATTCCTGACCTGATCGGCACCCTGGAAAACCAGGGCATTCGCGTCTTCATCACCGAAGACGATGGTGACAAACACTTTGACGGACTGGCGGCGCATGCCGCTGGAGTGCCTGTGGTGGTGGTGGGGCGGCATTGGCCAGGTGACCGTCAGCGCTTCACGCTCGCGCACGAGCTGGCGCACTTGCTGCTGGCCGAGCGAATCGGTGCGTCACTGGATGCCGAGCTGGTGTGCAACCGCTTTGCCGGTGCATTCCTGTTCCCCCGGCGCGCTGTTTTGCAAGAGCTGGGCACGCACCGTAACGCCATTGAGTTGCAAGAGCTGGCGCTGCTCAAGGCCGAATATGGTCTGTCCATGGGCGGCATTCTTTACCGGGCACGCGATCTGGGCATTGTCAGCGCCGCATACCGCCAAACCCAGGCCGACCTCTTCAAAGCCAAAGGCTGGCACTTGACCGAACCTGGCCCTGCCTACCCCGCCGAGAAAGCCCACCACTTTGAGCAACTGGTCTTTCACGCGCTGGCCGAAGACTACATCGGCGAATCCAAAGCGGCCGAGCTGCTCAACATGCAGCTCACCCAGTTCCACCGCATCCGTCAAATGGACGCCACCGTGGAGCAAGCCCATGCTGGCGTTCATCAGTGACGCCAACATCCTGATCGATGTGGAAGTGGGTGGCCTGCTGGCCCCCATGTTCAGCTTGGGTTACCAATTTGCGGTGCCTGACGTGCTTTATTTTGAAGAACTGGCCGAGCACCATGCCCATTGGCGTGACATGGGCTTGATTGTGAAAAGCCTGCCTGCCGAAGGCGTGGCTCGCGTGCAGGCCCTGAGCCAAAAATACAAGCGCCCCAGCCGCAACGACTTGTTTGCATTGGCCTTGGCAGAACAAGAGAAATGCCCTTTGCTCACGGGCGATGCGGCTTTGCGCAGTGCGGCCGAAACAGAACGGGTGGAAGTCAAAGGCACGATCTGGCTGGTGACCGAGATGGTGCGCAAGCAATGCATCACCGCCACCGTGGCCCGTGTTGCCTATAAGGCCATGCAAGAACAAGGCAGGCGACTGCCTTGGGAGCTGGCGCAGAGCATGTTATTGAACAAGCAGGATAGTTGTACCTGAGGTTGTTTCACTGGTAACTATGCACAAACACAGTTGCTGCCTATGCGGCAGTAAACGAAAAGCTGAAGGCTAACTTTTCTAAGCTGTTTCACAACAGGCTTTGATTATCGCGTACGCAAACTAATCCTGACGCGTAATTGACGCACGCTTGAAATGAGTGCTAAGATACGCTTGTAAATTTTTTAAACAGTAAAAAAAGCTGAAAGTTAACTGGTTTAAATTTAACCGATCTTGCTGGACAAGATCGAACGGAATAACTGATGCCTTGTGCCGGGAAGCTTGGGCAAACCAACTGCGGGTTAAGTCGCAGAGGAAAGGAGTGAAGTGTGACTAGCAATCGCTGGACTTTATTAGTCGGTTGATGGGCTTGCGCCCTGCTAAACCACCCTTCGGCGTTACACCGAGGGGTGAGTTTAGTCGATCTTGATTTTGGCGGGTGCTAAGGCGCCTTATCTCCAAAAATGTGAAATAGGATATTTATGACGGACTCCCCTCCCGATCCCCAAGACGTCGCAGCTTTGCGCGGCTTGGTGGATGGGTTCATTCAAGAGCGATTCCAGCTCAAGCTGGAAAAGCTCAAAGGCGATGACGACGAGGTGCAGGCGCAGCGATTGAGCTTGCAGCAAGCCCATGTGCGTGAAACCTGGTTGGCCGATGCGGCCAAGCGGGTGCCGCAGATTCAGCTGGCCAGCCACACGCTCAAACCCATTCACCCCGATGCACGCGGCACCAATCTGTATGTGGACCAGCCTGTTTGCACAGATGCCAACGTGATCGGCACACACACTTTGCAAGGTCAACGCGCAGACGATGTGGTCGGTAACGCCGCTGCACTGGATGTTTTCAAGTTCTTGAAACTTCAGCACAACGGTCAAGGCTTGTTGGCACGGCTGTCCCGCAAAGATGGCGCCACGCTGCAAGCTTTGAGCAGCGATGCACAAGAAGCCACGCAATGGGCGCAAGCCTTTGCTGGCATTGTGGATGGCAAGGGCGGTGCGGCCAGTCACACCCTGGCCAAGCAGCTTTACTTTCCACTGCCCGATGACGGCTACCACCTGTTGGCCCCGCTGTTTCCCACCGCATTGGTTCATGGTGTGCACACCCATTTGCAAGAAGCGCGTTTTTCGGATGCGGCCAAAGCTGCCCGAGCATCGCGTCGCGCCAAGGAACCGCATGAGCACGGCTATTGCGATTACCCCGGCATGGCGGTGCGCAACATGGGGGGCAGCAAGCCACAAAACATCAGCCAGCTCAATAGTGAGCGCGGTGGAGCCAATTACTTGCTGGCCAGCGTACCCCCGGTCTGGAAAGACCAAGGCACTCAGCCGCCGCTACGTGTGACTTCGGTGTTTGACAAGCGAGGTGTTATTGGGCGTGACCGCACGGTGTACCTGATTGCCAAGGCGCTCAGGCCATTTTTGGAAAGCGTGGCCGCTGTGGGCAACAACGTGCACATCCGCGATAAGCGAGCCGAGTTGGTGCAAGCCATCATCGACCGCGTGCTTGACATGGCCACCGAGCTGCAATGCCTGAACGGCGGCTGGAGCGCCGACCCCGCTTGCAAACTGTCTTGGTCGCAAAAGCAATGGCTCGATGGCGATGCGCTTGAAGCCGCGCAAGCAGCCCATGAAACGCAGGCTGTAGCCATGAGCGCTGCCGAAGGCGCATTCGCGGCACCCGAGGCCACCGAATGGCGCGACAAAGTGGCCGAGGACTTTGCCCGCTGGCTCAATGCCACCCTCAGCACCGACAAAATCCGCATGGGTGATGCCGATTTTGTCGAATGGAAACACACGTTTTTGGAGGTGCTGCCATGAAGCCCGAACGCTTTGAAGCGGTCTTGTTGTTGCCGCGCTTGCGTGTGCAAAACGCCAACGCCATCAGCAGCCCATTGACCTGGGGTTTTCCGCCACCCAGCGCTTTCACGGGTTTTGCGCACGCTCTCCAGCGCCGATTGAACAGTCAAGGGTTGGATTTGCGGTTTGGCAGCGTGGGCATTGCTTGCCACCAGTTTGAGCCGCAAACCTTTCAGCCACCGGGACGTTACACGCAAGTGTTCAACCTGACGCGAAACCCTTTGGACAAAGACGGCAACACGCAAGCCATCGTCGAAGAAGGGCGCACGCACATGGAGGTGAGCTTGCTCATCACTGTGTCGGGTGATGACTGCCCCTTGAATGAGGAGCAATGCAAAGCACTGGCAGCCAAGGTCTTGCACCAGGCCGAAGGCATGCGTCTGGCGGGCGGCAGCATCTTGCACAACCCGCAGCGTGGCAAGCACCCAGCGCAGTGGATCGACTGGCCCACCAACCGTGAAGGGCAAACCAGTGCCTTTGCGCAACTGCGCCGTCACTTGGCCCCCGGCTTTGTGTTGGTCAGCCGCGCCCAGTTGCTGGCCGATCATGTGAACGCCATGCAAAAAGAGCGTGCCGAGGCCACGGCTTTGGACGCCTTGTTGGACTTGTGCGCTTTGCATTACACGCCGCCAACTTCAGACACAAGCGATGCAGAACGAGCCGCAAGCGAGGGTGGTGACGCTGCCGATGTTGAAACCGTCAATGCATCAGCCGTGGGTTCTAAAGACTGGACCGTTTCGCGCCGCAAGCCCGGCTGGCTGGTGCCTTTGCCCGTGGGCTATGCCGCCATCTCGCCGCTCTATGCCCCGGGCGAGGTCAAAAACGCCCGCGACAACGACACGCCGTTTCGTTTTGTCGAAAGCGTGCTGTCGCTGGGCGAATGGGTCGGGCCGCACCGCATCAAAAACCTGCATGACCTGCTCTGGCGACACCACGCCCAGCCCGAGGCGGGTTTGTATGTCACGCACAACGGCGCCGCTGTGACCAGCCTAACGCCGACGTCAACCCCTGTTTAAACGGATCAATCACATTCAAGGAATTTTCATCATGGCTACCAAAAATACATCTGATCTCAAAACCGCATCCGTTCTGGCTTTCGAGCGCAAGCTCGACCCGTCTGACGCCGTCTTTTCATCGGGCCTGTGGGCCGACCGCAGCAACGCCAAAGTTTGGCCCGCAGTGCTTGTGCGCGAAAAGTCGGTGCGCGGCACGATCTCCAACCGCCTCAAAACCAAAGACATGGACCCGGCCAAACTCGACGCTGAGATTGAAAAGCCCAACCTGCAAACCGTCGACGTTGCGACCCTTCCACCCGAGGCCGACACCTTGCAAGCCCGCTTTACAGTGCGCGTGTTGGGCGGCGCTGGGGTGCCATCGGCCTGCAACAGCGCGGCCTACCAACAAAAACTCAAAACCGTGGTGGACAGCTACGCCAGCAGCGCAGGCTTTGCCACACTGGCCCAGCGCTATGCCAGCAACCTGGCCAATGGCCGCTTTTTGTGGCGCAACCGCGTCGGCGCAGAAATGGTCGAAGTGCAAGTGCGCCATCTGCAAGATGGGCAAGCTGTCAACACCTGGACGTTCAACGCGCTTGACTTTTCGATGCGCAACTTTGACGCCCCAGCGGCCAGCACCAACGACGTGGCCGCATTGGCCAAGGTGATTGAGCAAGGCTTGTCGGGCCAGCAATATGCGTTGCTTGAAGTGACTGCCTTTGCCCGCGTGGGCGCTGGGCAAGAGGTGTTCCCTTCGCAAGAATTGATCTTGGACAAAGGCTCTAGCACCGCTGGGCAGAAAAGCAAGACCCTCTATGTGGTGGGCAAAACCGCCAAGCAAGAAGGCGCTGCCGCCATCCACTCGCAAAAACTCGGCAACGCCATTCGCACGGTGGACACTTGGTATCCAGAAGAGGGTGGCTTGGGTCCGATTGCTGTCGAGCCCTACGGTTCGGTCACCTCGCAGGGCAAGGCCTATCGCCAGCCCAAAGAAAAGCAAGACTTCTACACCTTGCTCGATGGCTGGGTCATCAAAGACCAAGTGCCTGCCGTGGAGCAGCAGCACTACGTCATGGCCAACCTGATTCGCGGTGGCGTGTTTGGTGAATCGGGCAAGGACTGAGCGCCATGGACCATTACGTCGACATTCGACTCCAGCCCGATGCTGAATTTGCACCCGCCATGCTCATGGCAGCGCTGTTCACCAAGCTGCACAAAGCGCTAGCGGCAGGCGCACACCCAAACATTGGGGTGAGCTTTCCGCAAATGGACGTGGGTGATGCCGCATCTGCACCTACACCTACGCGTGCATCCCGCACCGGTGCGCACCCACGCTATGTGTTGGGCCAGGTGCTGCGCTTGCACGGCACCGGTTTGTCGCTGCACACACTGCTGACCACAGATTGGCTGACCGGCATGCGCGACCATGTGGCGTGTGGCGCTGTGTTGGCGGTGCCTACCAATGCCCTGCATCGCGTGGTCAGTCGTGTGCAAGCCAAAAGCAGCCCCGAGCGCTTGCGCCGACGCCAAATGCGTAGGCATGGCCTGACGGCAGCGCAAGCACAGGAGCGCATCCCCGACAGCGCTGCAGAAATGCTGAACTTGCCCTTTTTGACCCTGCGCAGCCAAAGCACGGGTCAAACTTTTCGGCTGTTCATTCGCTTGGGTCCGGAACAGACCACAGCGGTGCCAGGCGAGTTTGGTGCGTATGGTTTGAGCCCGCAGACCACAGTGCCTTGGTTCTGACCCTTTTTTTCGGCCCCGCTGCAAGTCCATATAAATCAAGGACTTACAGTGGGGTCGAAAATTTGGGTGCTGAACCATTTTTTATCTAAAACCTTAGGCCTGACAATGGGTTGGGGATAATTGAGTGCTGTTCACTGCCGCATAGGCAGCTCAGAAAACCAGGCGCTACATCCAGTCGCTGATTACCGAGTTCACTGCCGCATAGGCAGCTCAGAAAATTCAAATGGTTTGGCAAGAAGGTAGATGCCGTTCACTGCCGCATAGGCAGCTCAGAAAAGTATGCGTTGTACTCATTCCAAGACTGGCCAGTTCACTGCCGCATAGGCAGCTCAGAAAATACTCGCCCGGCACAACTCAAACCGTCATTGGTTCACTGCCGCATAGGCAGCTCAGAAATTGCGAAGATCATCCGCACCGCCCTTGCTATGGTTCACTGCCGCATAGGCAGCTCAGAAAGGAATGCGCGGAATGAAGGTCACGATGATGGAAGTTCACTGCCGCATAGGCAGCTCAGAAATTGTTGGTTGCCTTATCACCGCTATCCATTGCTGTTCACTGCCGCATAGGCAGCTCAGAAAGACTCACACAAGCCATCTTCACCGGCCTGCCATGTTCACTGCCGCATAGGCAGCTCAGAAATGAAACGATCTTCCAAGCCGAGGCCATCACAGGTTCACTGCCGCATAGGCAGCTCAGAAAATTTGAATGGGTTGAGTGTCATTGCGGAATCTGTTCACTGCCGCATAGGCAGCTCAGAAAATCGTCTCTAGTCTCTACGACCGAGTTAAACAGTTCACTGCCGCATAGGCAGCTCAGAAAAACAGCCAGATCTACCAACAGCTCAAGTACATGTTCACTGCCGCATAGGCAGCTCAGAAAATTGTGGTTTTGATCGAACGCCTTGATTCGCTGTTCACTGCCGCATAGGCAGCTCAGAAAACTGAAAATCGCCTGCGTCAATCGGGCACCAAGTTCACTGCCGCATAGGCAGCTCAGAAAGCTGATCCCCGTGATGCACTCGCACAAGTCATGTTCACTGCCGCATAGGCAGCTCAGAAAGTTCATATTCGGCACAAGCTCCTGTCCATTTAGTTCACTGCCGCATAGGCAGCTCAGAAATGAAGATCAAAGGAGAACTCACATGCTGATTGGTTCACTGCCGCATAGGCAGCTCAGAAATACATGAACGCCGACGCCATCGTCATCCACCCGTTCACTGCCGCATAGGCAGCTCAGAAAGGCGCAAGACCGCCGGGTCAGGCACGCTGGACGTTCACTGCCGCATAGGCAGCTCAGAAATTTGTTTGCCGTGTTTCCAGTCGCAGTGGGTAGTTCACTGCCGCATAGGCAGCTCAGAAAAGGGCAAATCCGGGCGCACTGGTGATCGTTCGGTTCACTGCCGCATAGGCAGCTCAGAAAACAATGCACCTCGACGCAGATCGTCGCGCACCGTTCACTGCCGCATAGGCAGCTCAGAAAAAAGAATTGGCTGAACTGCTTGGCGTTACCCAGTTCACTGCCGCATAGGCAGCTCAGAAAACCGGCACCGCATGACACCCCGCCTGCCTGAGGTTCACTGCCGCATAGGCAGCTCAGAAAACCAAGGCCTTGATGTCCACTTGCATGTAAGCGTTCACTGCCGCATAGGCAGCTCAGAAACAGGCAGTGAAGCCACACTGTCATTGGCGCGGCGTTCACTGCCGCATAGGCAGCTCAGAAATTTGCTTCAGCCTTTGCCTTATCAGCTTGTTCGTTCACTGCCGCATAGGCAGCTCAGAAAAGCTTCAGCCGTAGAGGGTGAATGCTGGATTAGTTCACTGCCGCATAGGCAGCTCAGAAAGCAAATGACGGTCGTGGCGGGAGCATCACAAGGTTCACTGCCGCCTAGGCAGCTCAGAAAAACAAGCACCCTGCCTTCGTCGCTTGCACTGAGTTCACTGCCGCATAGGCAGCTCAGAAAAACCCATGTGCGCTGTGCTGGCCGTTCATACAGTTCACTGCCGCATAGGCAGCTCAGAAACATGTCATCGCTTGAAAGCTCATTGGAAATCCGTTCACTGCCGCATAGGCAGCTCAGAAACGAAGAAATGGTCGTCTTCAGGTAATCGCAAAGTTCACTGCCGCATAGGCAGCTCAGAAAAAGGAGAAATCATGAAAGTCAAAGTTACAGCTTGTTCACTGCCGCATAGGCAGCTCAGAAAAATGGTTGATCGGGGTCGTTAACGTCGATCAGGGTTCACTGCCGCATAGGCAGCTCAGAAAATCGAAAGCACTGGCATTGTCGAATCTTTCAACGTTCACTGCCGCATAGGCAGCTCAGAAACGAAAGGGAGGTGATTCCGGCACCGGAACGCAGTTCACTGCCGCATAGGCAGCTCAGAAAAATCCATGCCCGTCACCAGTGTGCAAAACGACCGTTCACTGCCGCATAGGCAGCTCAGAAACTACATTGCGGCCGCCATTGCCGTGTACCAGATGTTCACTGCCGCATAGGCAGCTCAGAAAAAACCTCACGCGCCATTTCAATTACTGTTTTCGTTCACTGCCGCATAGGCAGCTCAGAAAAAGAAGACTGGAAAAATCCGCGCTTGGTGGCTGTTCACTGCCGCATAGGCAGCTCAGAAACGGAGCCTGATCCACAAACAACATTTCAACCAAGTTCACTGCCGCATAGGCAGCTCAGAAAAGCCAGCCGAGGGCTTGTTGCTCGAGTGGGTCGTTCACTGCCGCATAGGCAGCTCAGAAAAAAACCGCCAAAGTAGTACTGGGTGAAGTTGGGTTCACTGCCGCATAGGCAGCTCAGAAAGTCAACAATAGAGAGATAAAACCAACTTGACGGTTCACTGCCGCATAGGCAGCTCAGAAAAAAACGCGCTCGCGCCATGTCTGTTCGTACTCAGGTTCACTGCCGCATAGGCAGCTCAGAAAAGCTTTACACAGTCCGACAAATGGACTGTGAAGTTCACTGCCGCATAGGCAGCTCAGAAAGGCGGAAAGGGCGCGCTGAATACGAGAAACAGGTTCACTGCCGCATAGGCAGCTCAGAAATCAACCGGCTCTGCATCGCCGGTTTTCACAAAGTTCACTGCCGCATAGGCAGCTCAGAAATGCACTCACACCAGCGCAGCCGGTGGGCCAGAGTTCACTGCCGCATAGGCAGCTCAGAAAATGCAGCAAAGCGCCTTCGTTGCCGCCGATTTGTTCACTGCCGCATAGGCAGCTCAGAAAAATATTTCTTGCTTGTGCTGCGCGGTTACACCGTTCACTGCCGCATAGGCAGCTCAGAAAAAGATCAACATGAAGCATCTTTGCAGCTTCATGTTCACTGCCGCATAGTCAGCTCAGAAAACAAGTCCATCGCACTCTTTTGCGTTTTCTTCGGTTCACTGCCGCATAGGCAGCTCAGAAAAGACGCTTGACGATGTTTCTAAAGCCGTCCGGGTTCACTGCCGCATAGGCAGCTCAGAAAAATCTGGAAGGTGGTGCAGCGTGAACAAGCCCGTTCACTGCCGCATAGGTAGCTCAGAAAAAGTTGGCAGCGCTGAAAAGGGATTGTTGAGCGTTCACTGCCGCATAGGCAGCTCAGAAAATCGAAGAACGCAAGCTGGACCTTGAGGCGGCGTTCACTGCCGCATAGGCAGCTCAGAAATGCTTCGGCCATGGTGTTGGCCAGGCGTTCTTGTTCACTGCCGCATAGGCAGCTCAGAAAGACAAGTTGAACAGGCCCAGCGTGGTGACCACGTTCACTGCCGCATAGGTAGCTCAGAAATCTTATGTGAAAGTGCAGGTCCACGCGGCAGAGTTCACTGCCGCATAGGCAGTTCAGAAAGTCTCGCTCCACCGGCTTTCGCCGATGTCGCCGTTCACTACCGAACAGGCCGCTCAAAAAATGCTCCTAAAGCATGCGCCCAGACCCCCAGCCCTGTCTCCGGACTGTCACGTAAATGCCCCCGCTCCCCCCGGTGTTTGGTGCAAAATTGTCTTTTTGATTTCAGGCAGAGCACACCATGCAACCTTTCCATTTGGCTTTCCCCGTCACTTCTTTGGCCAAGGCCAGAGCGTTTTATGGTGACCTTTTGGGTTGCCCCGAAGGCCGCTCCAGTGAGCACTGGATTGACTTCAATTTTTATGGTCACCAAATCGTTGCCCACTTGAGTCCTTCCGAGGCTGGTCACCACAACACCAGCGCGGTCGATGGCGACAACGTGCCTGTGCGGCACTTTGGTTTGGTCATGGAGATGGGCCAGTGGGAAGCCATGGCAGACAAGCTCAAAAAAGCGGGCACTTCATTTGTCATTGAGCCGCACATTCGCTTCAAGGGCCAAGTGGGTGAACAGGCCACCATGTTCTTTTTGGACCCTTGCGGCAATGCGGTGGAGTTCAAGGCGTTTGCAAACCCCGAAAGTCTTTTTGCCAAGTAAGCCTTAGCGCCTTTTCAGGGTTTCAACGACTGCATCACCCGGGCGATGCAGTCGTTTGTTTTTGTACTGTCAATCCAGCGCATGATGCACACCAATTCCAGCACGGGATCGACCCAGGTGATGGATGAACCCGCGCCAATGGCAAACCAGGACGTGCGGGGCGCATCCTTGAACAAGGCACCGTCTTTGTTGAGCCAAATCAGGTAGCCGTAATAGGGCGCGATGTCGCAAGGCTGCTGCATCATCTGCATCCATTGCTTGGACAAAATTTGTTGGCCCTTGAACTGGCCTTGCCCCATGAGCATCAGGCCAATCAGCGCTTGGTCCATGGCCGAGATGGACACACCGCCGCCCCAGTGACTGCCGCCTGGCACCGACATCATGCGTTGGCCATTGACCTCGGTCCAGCCTTGCTCGTAGCCCACCCATTGAAACGCGTCCGAGCAGCCCAGGGGTTGTCGGAAAAATTCTTCAAACACCTCGGGCAGTGGGCGCTTGAACACGTTTAACAAGGCCAATGACAGTTGGTTGATGCGCACGTCGTTGTATTCAAACCGGGAGCCGGGTTCACCCAGTGGCCGGGCATCGCCTTTTTTGCCGTCGGCTTGTCCGGCTTGGTATTCCAGCCAGCGGTACCGGTCAACTTGTTCAGGAATACCCAAGCAAGTGCCTTCCCATTCGCTGGTTTGCTGCAGCAAATGGTGCCAGGTGATGCGCGACAGCCGATCACCGTCGAAGCCAATGCCGGGACATTGCTCGGCAACAGGGGTGTGAACGTTTTTGATCAGCCCTTGGTCAAATGCCAGGCCGGCCAGCAAGGCCAAGTACGTTTTGGCCACACTGAAAGTCAGGTCGGCCTTGTGGGGCTCGCCCCATTGGGCCAGCAACTGGTGTTGGTGAAACAAAACCCCAGACACCGGCCCACGCCCATGGACTGGGCCATACAAACGGTTGTAAGGCGGTGGGTCGGCTTCATGAATGCCCCAAGGTGCCGAGTTGTCACGCGACCAGGGTGTTTCGCACGACTGGATGAATTCAAGGGTTGATATCAGTGAGGGGTTCATGATCAAGATTGCTTTGTTGGTTCGTCATCTCTAACGCGTTGATGGTGATGGATCAGGCCCGATGGTGTTTGCATGAACGCTTTTTTTGTGGGAGCGGCACCCTCGCAGCGATGGCGTCTCGCAGACCACCACCCATCGCCACAAGGGCGGGGCTCCCACACTGCCAGCATGACTGATCGCTGGGCCAAGACAAGCCTTGCACTTCAAACTTCACAGAGCCAGATCAACAGGTCAGCCTTCACCCTTGGGTCGCTTGCTGCGCTTTGTAAACCAGCTTGCGGGCCATGCTCCAGCGGTGCACTTCGCTGGGGCCGTCGTAGACCCGGAAAGCGCGCATGTCCATGAAAATGCGCATCACCGGGGTTTCGGCGGTCATGCCCTGACCGCCCAAAATTTGTACGCAGCGGTCCACCACGCGCCATTCGGCTTCTGAGCAAGCCACTTTGGCGCGGCTCGATTCGTAGCCGCCTTTTTGGCCCTGGTCGAGAAGCCAGGCGGTGTGCCAAATGTGCAGGCGGGCGGTTTGCAAGTCGATGTCGTTGTCGGCCAGCATGAAGCCCACGCCTTCGTGTTCAGCCAGAGGTTTGCCAAAGGCGTGGCGACGGCTGGCGTAGTCGAGCGCGATGTCGTGTGCCCGCCGTGCCTGGCCCAGCCAGCGCATGCAGTGCGTCAGGCGGGCCGGTGCCAGCCGCACTTGGGCATAGCGAAAGCCCTGGCCTACGGCACCGAGCACATCGGTGGCGGGCACACGCAAGTTGTCAAAGCGCAGCACGCCGTGGCCACCAGTAAAGCAGTTGTCCATGGCGTCCATGCTGCGCTCAAGTTGTATGCCGGGCTGGTCCATGTCGGTCAAGAACATGGTGGCGGTGCCATCTTCCATGCGGGCCATGATGATGGCGTAATGGGCACCCTCAGCGCCAGTGATGAACCACTTGACGCCATTGATCAGGTAGTCGTCACCGTCGCGCACGGCGGTGGTTTTGAGCATGGAGGGGTCGGCCCCAGCGCCGGGGTCGGGCTCGGTCATGGCAAAGCACGAGCGCGTGTGACCCGCCACCTGTGGGCGCAGCCAGCGCTCTTTTTGCTCGGGGGTGGCCACTTCTTCCATGAGGTGGATGTTGCCTTCGTCGGGGGCGTGGATGTTGAGCGCGGTGGGCCCCAGGTTGGAGTAACCGGCTTCTTCAAACACCACCGCTTTGGCGATGTGGCTCAGGCCCAACCCGCCCATGTCAACCGAGGCATGTGGCGTGAGCAAGCCCGCAGCGCGTGCGCGGCCAATCAGTTCTTGGCGCAAGTCTTCTGACGGGCCGTGTGGTCCGTGGCGCGGGTCACCTTCCAAGGGGATCACCTGTTCGGCAATGAACTGCCGCGTGCGATCGCGCAGGGCTGCAATGTCCGGTGGGATGTCAAAGTTCATGGTCGCGTTTTCTCAGATCGTGGAACAGGGTCATTTGTGGGAATTGGAAGGGTTGTCTTGGTCTTGTCCTGTCCGGCCTGTGACTTGGTGTCGCCCGGGTGTCTTCGTTGGGATCCTCAGGCGACTTGTCATCTGCGTGGCATGTCCAATGGCAGGTGGGTGCTAGTCTGCAAGAGATGACATGGGGACGGTGCCATAACCCCATTCAAAAAAGGAAACCACATGAAGCTTTACACCGCCCACCGCGCTCCCAGCCCTCGCCGGGTGCTGATGTTTTTGGTCGAAAAAAACATCACTGGCATCGAGATGGTCAACATGGACCTGAATGGCGGCGAGCACCGCACGCCCCAATACCTGGCCAAAAGCCCGCTGGCCAAAGTGCCCGCGCTGGAGTTGGACGACAGCCGCGTGATCACTGAAACCCGTGCGATTTGCACCTTGCTCGAAGGCCGCTTCCCCGAGCCCAATCTGATGGGCGAGGGGGATGAGCGTGGCTTCATCGAGATGGCTGATCGGCAGGTGGAGTTGTATTTGCTGGGCGGCATTGCCAACGCGATCCGCCACAGTCACCCCGGCTTGGCGGCTTTAGAAAAACCCCAGTTTCCGGAGTTCGGCCGGTCGCAGGCCGAAAAAGTGCGCGATGTCGCGCGGGGTTTTGACCAGCGGCTGCAAACCCAGCAATTTATCGCGGGCGAGCGTTTCACCATCGCCGACATCACCGCGTTTTGCGCCTTGGAGTTTGCGCGGGGCTTGATGAAATTTGTGCCTGGTGACGAAGGCATGCCAGCCTTGCAGGCCTGGCGCGACCGCATGAATGAGCGGCCCAGCGCCAGAGTTTGACCAACGGCCGGGTGGCGCTGGCCTGAGCCCTGACCAGTGGGAGCGGCGTCCCCGCCGCGATAAAGCCGCGCAGACCACTACCCATCGCCCCGAGGGCGGGGCTCCCACAAAGGAGAACCACATGGCGTTTGCATGAACTTTTTTTGTAGACATGATGGATGACCTGCCCACCTGACAAACGTGGGTTAAGTTAATGGGTGTGAAACCTTTATCAACTCAGTGCCACAACTCAGGAGGCAGGTCATGAAACAGTTTATCGATATTTACGTCGGCCTTGATGTTCACAAAGACACCATCGCCGTTGCCGTCGTGCGCGGTCTTCGCACGAAACCGAGTTACTTTGGAGAAATCCCCAACACCCCAGCGGCCATCACCAAGTTGCTCAAACAACTGAGCCCCGATGGCGAGGTGCTGAACTTTTGCTACGAAGCGGGGCCATGTGGTTATGAGGTCTACCATCAGCTCACCCGGCAGGGCCACTCCTGTGACGTGGTGGCCCCTTCCTTGATCCCGAAGATGCCAGGCGTGCGCATCAAAACCGACAGGCGTGACGCCATGAGCTTGGCCAAGTTGCACGCCGATGGCAGCTTGACGGCCGTGTGGGTACCCGACAAAGAGCAAGAGGGCATCCGAGATCTGAGCCGGGCACGCGAAGATTTCAAACAAACCGAGACCAAGGCACGCCAACGCTTGGGAGCGTTTTTGCTGCGCAACGGCAAGGTCTTCACCGGCAAAAGCAAGTGGACCGTGGCGTACTGGCGCTGGATGGAGACGCTCACGTTTGAGACGCCCACGCAGCACATCGTGATGCAAGAGTACGTGGAGGCGCTCAAGGAGGCCAGTCGGCGCGTGTTGGGCATGGAAAAGCAAATCTTGCTGGCCGTGCGCGGCTGGAGCCTGGAGCCAGTGTTGAACAGCCTGTTGGCCATGAGGGGGGTGAACACGATCACGGCGGTGACGTTGTTGGCCGAGCTGGGGGACATCACGCGCTTTGACAACCCCAAGCAGCTGATGTCGTATTTGGGGCTGGTGCCCAGCGAATACAGCAGCGGCGGCAAAAGGCAGCAAGGCGCGATCACCAAGACGGGCAACGGGCACGTCAGGCGGGTGCTGATCGAGGCGGCCTGGAACTACCGATTCCCGGCACGCAAGAGCCGCACGATAGAGATGCGGGCAGAAAAGACCAGCGAGCGGGTGCAGGCCATTGCGTGGGAGGGGCAAAAGAGACTGTGCGGGCGGTACCAAAAACTGCTGACGTCGGGCAAGCTCAAACAAAAAGTGTGCACGGCGGTGGCCCGCGAGATGGTGGGCTTTGTCTGGGCGATTGCGTGCGAGGCCAGTGGCCGGGTGCACGGTAGCCGGGCAACGGCATGAACAAGAGGTCGGTGATTGTGGTTCAGGGACTGCGCAGGCAGAACTGCAGAACCCCAGACGCTCCTATGTGGCGCTCACTCGCAAGGGGGAGATGACCCACGACTGTAGAGATGGGCAGCTGCGCGACCGAAGACAAGGCATGTGGTAACCAACCCACGAATACCAGATTGATCTACCGTCGCCCAATCAGCCTCGTAGTCCCTGATCCACAGTCACTGACCGAGAAGACAAAAGAAACAGAGAGACAGCTGTAAAACAACCGACACCTATTGACAGGTCAATCCATACCAGGAGCGGCGTCCCCGCCGCGATAAAGCCGCGCAGACCACCACCCATCGCCCCGAGGGCGGGGCTCCCACAAAGGAGAACCACATGGCGTTTGCATGAACTTTTTTTGTAGGAGCGGCGTCCCCGCCGCGATAGAGCCTTGCAGACCACCATCTATCGCCCCGAGGGCGGGTCTCCCACAAAGGGAGAACCACATGGCGTTTGCATGAACTTTTTTTGTGGGAGCGGCGCCCCCGCCGCGATAGGGCCTCGCAGACCACCACCCATCGCCCCGAGGGCGGGGCTCCCACAAGGGAGAACCACATGGCATTTTTCAGATGGAGCAGGGGATGCCGATCGGGCATCCTGTCAACTGTTCACTCAACTGCTCACTTAACTGAAAACGCCGCCGTAGTCCTTGCGCAGGTCGTTCTTTTGAACCTTGCCGGTGCCGCCCACGGGCAGGGATTCGAGGAAGACCACATCGTCGGGCACCCACCACTTGGCCACTTGGGTGGCCAAAAAGTCCAGGATCTCTTGTTTCTCGACGCTTTGGCCCGGCTTGCGCACGATGAACAGCAGGGGGCGTTCGTCCCACTTGGGGTGCTTGACGCCAATGACGGCGGCCATGGCCACAGCGGGGTGACCGATGGCGGCGTTTTCCAGGTCAATCGAGCTGATCCACTCGCCTCCGGTCTTGATCACGTCCTTGGTGCGGTCGCGGATTTGCATGGTGCCGTGCGCGTCGATGGTGGCGATGTCGCCCGTGGGGAACCAGCCATCGACCAACGCGGTTTTTTCGGCCTTGAAATAGCGCTCCACGATCCATTGGCCACGCACCATCAGCTCGCCTTGCGAGGTGCCGTCGCGGGGCAGGGTGTTGCCGTGGTCATCGACGATCTTGATCTCGATGCCCGAGACGGTTTTGCCTTGCTTGGCCACAATGGCGTGCTGCTCGGCAGCGGGGCGCAGGCGGTCAGCGCGGGTCAAGTTGCTCATGGTGGCCACGGCGGTGGTCTCGGTCATGCCCCAGCCGTGGCGCACTTCCACACCATAGGTGTCCATGAACTTGGCGATCAGCGCCATGGGCATGGCCGAGCCGCCCACGCAGGTACGTTTCATGTGGGCAAAGCGCAAGTTGTTTTGTTCGACGTGCTGGATCAGGCCCATCCAGATGGTGGGCACACCCGCGCTGATGGTGACTTGCTCGGTGTCCATCAGCTCGTACAAGCTGGCCCCGTCGAGCTTGGGGCCGGGCAAGACCAGCTTGGTGCCCGCCACCAACGCGGCGTAAGGGATGCACCAGGCGTTGATGTGGAACATGGGCACCACGGGCAAGATGGTTTCCTGCGTGGACAGACCCAGCACATCGGGCATGCAGCCGGTGGTGGCGTTCAACACGATGGCACGGTGCGTGTACAGCACTCCTTTGGGGTTGCCGGTGGTGCCTGAGGTGTAGCAAAGTGCAGCGCCTGTTTGATCGTCCAGCTCGGGCCAGGCAAAGGTTGTGGGTTGTGGCGCAATCAGGTCTTCGTAATTGAGCACAGGGGCCACGCCCTCAATGGCGGGTGTGTTAGCCGCGTCGGCCAGGCACACCCAGGCGCGAACCTGAGGGCAATGCGCGGCAATGCCCTTGACCAGCGGCGCGAAGGTGGCGTCAAACAACACCACTTCGTCTTCGGCATGGTTGATCACATAAATCAGCTGCTGCGGGTGCAGACGCGGGTTGCAGGTGTGCATGACCATGCCACTGCCCGAGACGGCGTAATACGCTTCGAGGTGGCGGTGGTTGTTCCAGGCGATGGAGCCGACCGCGCTGCCCGCTTTCAGGCCCATTTGCGCTAGGGCATGGGCCAGTTGACGAGCGCGTTGGGCCGCATCGGCATAGGTGTAGCGGTGCAGCGGGCCGTGCGTCTCGCGCGAGACGATGTCTTGCTCGCCAAATTGGGCAGCGCCATGTTCAAGAATGCCCGAAATGAGCAAGGGGCGATTCATCATGAGACCGGATTGGGGCATGTGGGGGTCCATAGGTTGAAGTGTTGAAACTTGATTGTCGGCCCAAAAAGGCCACGAAGTTCGGCTTGTTTCAGTCACCGATTCGCACGAATCGAGGCTGTACCTGTCCATTGAATTCACCCACTTCTGTGAACATGGCGGCGGGCCTCACCCACAGGCCTTGTTCGCCATAAAGGGCCTGGTACAGGGTCATGGCTTGCAAGTCTTCGCTGTGGCGCACGGTGCCCAGCACGCGGTATTGACCACCTTTGTAATGGCGGTACAAGCCTTTGGGGGTTTCGATGAGCGGGGGCAGAGTTTCGGACATGAGTTTCCTGTTGAGAGCGTTGCGGGCCGGGCAGGAATGGGACAATACACCCCTATGCATCCAAAAGCCCTTTTAGACGCCTGTGCCGATCTGGTCAGGCTGGTCCTCCAATTTGAACATCCTGCCGACGCTGTCGTGTCGCGCTATTTTCGCGAACACCGCTCCTTGGGCCCCCGCGAACGCGCGACCTTGGCCGAAACCGCTTTTGCGGTGTTGCGCAAAAAGCTGCTGTTTGAGCAGCTGGCCCGTTCGGGCTCTGGCCCCAAAGAGCGCAAGCTGGCCATTTTGGGCTTTTTTGGCCCACGCGATTTTCTGGCCTCAGCCCTGAACGACACAGAGAAAAAATGGCTGGCCACCTGCGACGCGATTCCGGCCGACGCCCTGATGGCCCCACACCGCCACAACCTGCCCGAATGGATGGCACAAGCCCTGCAAGCCCAATTGGGTGAAGATTTTTGGGACTTGGCTGAGCATTTGCAGCAACCCGGCACGCTGGACCTGCGCGTGAACATGCTGCAAGCCAAACGCAGCGACATCCAGAAAGAGCTGGCGCAAGCGGGTATTGCCTCTGAGCCCACGCCTTACTCGCCTTGGGGCCTGCGCCTGCAAGGCAAACCCGCTTTGCAAAAGACCGACGCCTTCACCCGGGGCGCGATTGAAGTGCAGGATGAAGGCTCGCAGCTGCTGGCCTTGCTGGTGGACGCCCACCGGGGCGAGATGGTGGTGGACTTTTGCGCGGGCGCGGGCGGCAAAACGCTGGCGCTGGGCGCGGCCATGCGCAGCACCGGTCGTTTGTATGCTTTTGACGTGTCCGGCCACCGCCTCGATGCCCTCAAACCCCGCATGGCCCGCAGTGGCTTGTCGAATGTGCACCCGGCGGCCATTGCGCACGAGCGCGATGAGCGCGTCAAGCGCCTGTCGGGCAAGATTGACCGCGTGTTGGTCGACGCACCTTGCTCAGGCTTGGGCACTTTGCGCCGCAACCCCGACTTGAAATGGCGACAAAAGCCCCAAGCTGTTCAAGAATTGACCGAAAAGCAGCAAGCCATCCTGCAAAGCGCTTCGCGCATGGTCAAGTCGGGCGGCCGTTTGGTGTATGCCACCTGCAGCGTGTTGCCCGAAGAAAACGAACTGATCGCGCAAGCCTTCAGCGCCGCCAACCCGGACTTTGTCCCCTTGAACGTGGCGCAAGAGCTCGACAGGCTCAAAGTGCCCCACGCAGCCAGCCTGTGCTCACCGGCCCCATCGGGCGATGCCCACCCCGATGCCTCGCCACCCGGCACATTCCTGAGGCTGTGGCCCCATCGCCATGCCACGGATGGGTTTTTTGCTGCAGCTTGGGTCAGAAAGTGAATTTTTGATCCTGTCACACCTTCGATCGGCTTCGGTCGAAACTTCTGTTCTTTTGAGTTCAATAAACTTAAAATGACCAAATTGCCTGAAATCAGGCGTCAGTAGAAAGACAAACTCATGTTGTTGCCTGATTGGGCCTTTTTGGATTCTGTGATTCATTGGATGGGTCATGGCTTGTTTGATTTTTCGTGGTGGCAGATGGTGTTGATCACCTTGGGGCTGACCCACATCACGATTGCCAGCGTCACCATTTTTCTGCACCGTCACCAGGCCCACCGTGCCTTGGACCTGCATGCGATTCCTTCGCACTTTTTCCGTTTCTGGTTGTGGCTCACCACGGGCCAGGTCACCAAGGAGTGGGCTGCGATTCACCGCAAGCACCACGCCAAGTGCGAGCAGGCAGAAGACCCTCACAGCCCACATGTGCACGGCATCAAAACTGTGCTCTTGACCGGTGCCGAGCTGTATCGCAAAGAATCCAAAAACTTGGAAACCATCAAGCGTTTTGGTCATGGCACACCCGATGATTGGATCGAGCGCAACTTGTACACCCGTTTCTCGTGGCAGGGTGTTGCCTTGATGTTGATCATCGACGTGGCCCTGTTTGGTTTCTTGGGTTTGACCGTTTGGGCGGTGCAAATGGCCTGGATCCCCATCACAGCCGCTGGCATCATCAATGGCGCTGCTCATTACTGGGGTTACCGCAACTTCGAGGCGCATGACGCCAGCACCAATATTTCTCCTTGGGGCATCCTGATTGGTGGTGAAGAATTGCACAACAATCACCACACTTACCCGACATCGGCCAAGTTGTCGGTCAAGCCCTACGAGTTTGACATTGGTTGGTTGTACATCCGAATTCTTGAAACCATGGGCATGGCCACCGTCAAGAAAACACCTCCGCGTTTGGCTTATGGCGACATTCGCCCTGTGGCTGATGAGAAGACTTTGGAAGCCTTGATTGCCAACCGCTACGAAGTCATGGCAGGTTATGCACGCAATGTCCGCGCCGTCATGCAAGAAGAGGCAGGCAAGCTCAAACTGGATGCAGACGCTTTGCAAACCGCCAAGCGATGGTTGCACCGTGACGCCGCCAAGGTGCCCGCAGCGGCCCAAGCACAGCTCAAGTTGGCCCGTGCTGCCAGTCCAGTTCTCGACAAAATGGTGCAAATGCGTGAAGAATTGAGTCAAATTTGGCTCAACACTTCTCACTCGCGTGAGCAGTTGGCGGCGGACCTCCAAGCTTGGTGCCGACGCGCCGAAGAAAGTGGTATTTCTGCATTGCGCGACTTTTCCGTCAAGTTGCGTGCGGTGCGTCAAGCGGCCTGATCATTTTCAGACGCGACTCGCACAGGGCCTTCGGGCCCTTTTTTTCTGCACCTCAGTGAGGGTGGGTGTCGTTTTCGCGGCGGGGTGCTACATCGCGGCGAAGGCACCGCTCCTGCACGAAAGCGTAGATGTCAACATCAACCGGCCAGATCCGTATGCCGCTAACGGACGATGAACTGGGTCTATTGACCGTTCGATGGTTTGAGTTGCGACAGGGAAGGCTTTGGCTGCAACTTGATGGGGATTGAATCAGGCAACAAAAAACCCGCCAAAGGCGGGTTTTTTGTTGCAAAGCTCAGGCCGAATCACTTCAGCTTGATTTCCTTGTACTCAACGTGCTTGCGAGCTTTGGGGTCGAACTTCATGATCGACATTTTCTCGGGCATTGTTTTCTTGTTTTTGCTGGTCGTGTAGAAGTGACCAGTGCCAGCTGTGGATTGCAGCTTGATTTTTTCGCGTCCGCCTTTGGTTGCCATGGTGTATGACTCCTAATGTTCTGGGTTTAGGCTTGACCGCGTGCGCGCAGGTCTGCGAGCACGGCATCGATGCCGTTTTTGTCGATCAGGCGCAGAGCAGCGCTGGAAACGCGCAGACGCACCCAACGGTTTTCTGTTTCAACCCAGAAACGACGGTATTGCAAGTTCGGCAGGAACCGGCGCTTGGTTTTGTTGTTGGCGTGGGAAACGTTGTTTCCCGTCATTGGGCCTTTGCCCGTTACGTCGCAAACGCGTGCCATGAGGACACTCCGATACTTTTAAAACAGCCGGTGCCGATGTGCCTCATGCAGACTTGCATGGGGCTTGGCGCTCCAGCCTCACCTCGCCAAGATGGGTGGCGGTATCCCAGATCGCTGTTTCTGTGATCCCCGTCGAAAAGTCGGGGCAGATCCAGCAAAGCCTTGAATTATAACCAGAAATTAGCTGTGGTTCTGTTCCAAGAAGCGCTGGGCATCCAGCGCGGCCATGCACCCTGTGCCTGCACTGGTGATGGCTTGGCGGTAAACGTGGTCTTGAACATCGCCTGCGGCGAACACGCCAGGAACCGATGTTTGGGTGGCAAAACCTTTCAATCCGCCTTGGGTCACGATGTAGCCGTTTTCCAGTTCCAGTTGGCCCTGGAAGATGTCGGTGTTGGGCGAGTGGCCAATGGCGATGAAGCAGCCTTTGAGTTCAATGTCTTGCAGGCTTCCATCTACGGTGCTTTTCAGGCGCACACCGGTCACGCCGGAGGCATCACCCAGCACTTCGTCCAGCGTCTGGAAGGTTTGGAGCACGATCTTGCCTGCAGCGACTTTTTCCATCAGTTTATCCACCAAGATGGGCTCGGCCTTGAATTTGTCGCGGCGGTGGATCAAATACACCTTGCTGGCAATGTTGGACAAGTAGAGGGCTTCTTCGACGGCGGTGTTGCCGCCACCGACGACGCAGCACAGTTGCTCGCGGTAAAAGAAACCGTCGCAAGTGGCGCAGCCGCTCACGCCACGGCCCATGAAGGCGGTTTCGGAAGGCAGGCCCAGGTATTTGGCAGAAGCGCCCGTCGCAATGATCAGGCTGTCGCAGGTGTAGGTGCCGCTGTCGCCGATCAAGGTGAAGGGGCGCTGTTCAAGCTTGACGGTGTGAATGTGGTCAAACACGATCTGGGTGTTGAAACGCTCGGCATGCTCCTGAAAGCGTTGCATCAACTCGGGGCCCTGCACGCCGTTGACGTCTGCAGGCCAGTTGTCGACCTCGGTGGTGGTCATCAGTTGGCCGCCTTGGGCCATGCCGGTGATCAGCAGGGGCTTGAGGTTGGCTCGGGCGGCATACAAGGCCGCGGTGTAACCAGCAGGGCCGGAGCCGAGAATTAGAACTTGGGCGTGTTGGGTGGGTGTGGACATGTTCGGCAATCTGGTGAGCGCAGCGGTTGAATGACAAAGGGGCCTGACGGCGTCTTGAACGGCATTGTAAGAAACCTCCAAAACCATCGTGAGACAAGGTTTGACCTGTTGTAAGGCGGGTGCTCTGCCTTTTTGTGATCGGGTAAGCTTAAGGCATCTGATATGACTTATTCACTGAATCATTTAAAAGCCGATGCGGCATCGGCCAACCAGCTTCCAGATTCAAGAAGCTGGTGGATTCGTTTTGCTCAGGAAATCTCTTTGATTTTTGGGGCACTGTTTTTGTTGATGTTGGGTTTGTCGCTGTGGAGTTACCACCCTCATGATCCTGCATGGTCCACATCGGGACAAACAGTTGTGGCTAAAAACTGGTTGGCCGGGGCCGGGGCATGGGTGGCTGACGTGGCCTACTTTTTGTTGGGTTTTTCGGTGTGGTGGTGTGTTGCCGCAGGTTTGAAAATCTGGTTGATGGCATTGGCTCGGTGGATTCGGGGTGGGGCTGCCGTGCAGGCCCAAGCCAAGGCTTCGCAGTTGAAGAATTGGCGCAGCAGTGCGCTGGTTTTCTGGGCAGGTTTGTTGATTCTCATGTTGTCCAGCACGGCCATTGAATGGTCGCGACTGCACCGGTTTGAAGCCCATTTGCCTGGGCACAGTGGGGGAGTTTTGGGTTACTTGGTGGGGCATTTGAGCGTCACTTGGCTGGGTTTTACCGGCTCAGCTTTGGTGTGCATTGTCCTGGCCTTGCTCGGTGCTGCCTTGGTTTTTCGTTTTTCATGGGGACAGTTGGCTGAGGGCATTGGGCGTTGGCTGGATGGATTGGTTCAGTCGCGTCATGTCAAGCGCGAATTGCAAGAGGATCTGGCTTTAGGGCAGCAGGCTTTGCGAGAAAGGGAACAGGCGCTGTCTCCTTTGGCCATTGAGCCGCGATGGGATGCAGACGTGCCTGCAGGGCTTGTTTCGAGTGCCCCGGCAGATTTGCCTTCTTTGTCTGAACCAGCTCCCGCTGCTTCGCGAGCACCTCGGGTCATCGAGCCTGCAGTGGTGGAGGTCCCGCGCAGTGAGCGGGTGGTGAAAGAGCGTCAGAAACCGCTCTTTAATGACTTGCCGGACAGCAAGTTGCCGCAAGTTGCTTTGCTCGACAGTTTGTCGATTCGGCAAGAAACGGTGTCCCATGAAACTTTGGAGATGACCAGCCGCCTGATTGAGAAGAAACTCAAGGACTTTGGTGTGGAGGTTCGTGTCGTGGCCGCAGCGCCTGGCCCGGTGATCACGCGCTATGAAATCGAGCCCGCCACTGGCGTTAAAGGCTCGCAGGTGGTGAATTTGGCCAAAGATTTGGCGCGTTCTCTCAGTTTGGTGTCGATCCGGGTGATCGAGACCATTCCGGGCAAGAACTTCATGGCGCTGGAGTTGCCCAACGCCAAGCGCCAGTCGATCAAGTTGAGTGAGATTTTGGGCTCACAGGTCTACAACGAAGCCAAGTCCATGCTGACCATGGGCCTGGGCAAGGACATCATTGGCAACCCGGTGGTGGCCGATCTGGCCAAGATGCCGCATGTGCTGGTGGCGGGCACCACCGGTTCGGGCAAGTCGGTCGGTATCAACGCCATGATTTTGTCCTTGCTTTACAAGGCCGAAGCTCGCGATGTGCGCCTTTTGATGATCGACCCCAAGATGCTGGAGATGTCGGTCTACGAAGGCATCCCTCACTTGCTGGCTCCCGTGGTCACCGACATGCGCCAAGCCGCGCACGGCCTCAACTGGTGCGTGGCCGAAATGGAAAAGCGTTACAAGTTGATGAGCAAGATGG
Organism: Limnohabitans sp. 2KL-3; assembly: GCF_001269405.1. NCBI lineage: Bacteria > Pseudomonadati > Pseudomonadota > Betaproteobacteria > Burkholderiales > Comamonadaceae > Limnohabitans > Limnohabitans sp. 2KL-3. Next base: position 308,644 of record NZ_CXON01000002.1, on the reverse strand, counting down.
GTGTGCGCAACTTGGCGGGTTACAACCAAAAGATCGACGAAGCCACCGCCCGCGAGGAGTTCATTTACAACCCTTTCAGCCTGACGCCGGACGATCCCGAGCCGCTCAAGCGCTTGCCGCACATCGTCGTGGTCATTGACGAGCTGGCCGATTTGATGATGGTGGTGGGCAAGAAGATTGAAGAGTTGATTGCCCGGCTCGCTCAGAAGGCCCGTGCGGCAGGCATTCACTTGATTTTGGCCACTCAACGGCCCAGCGTGGATGTGATCACTGGTTTGATCAAAGCCAACATTCCGACGCGCATTGCCTTTCAGGTGTCCAGCAAGATCGATAGCCGAACCATCCTGGACCAAATGGGGGCGGAAGCCTTGCTGGGCATGGGCGACATGCTCTACATGCCTTCGGGGACTGGCTTTCCGATTCGGGTGCACGGCGCTTTTGTGAGTGACGAAGAGGTGCACCGCGTGGTCAGTTACTTGAAGAGCCAAGGTGAGCCCGACTACATTGAAGGTGTGCTTGAAGGCGGCACCACAGACGATGATGGGGGCATGCTGGGCGAGGGTGATAACGCCGAAAAAGACCCGATGTACGACCAAGCCGTGGAAGTGGTCTTGAAAAACCGAAAGGCCAGCATTTCGCTGGTTCAGCGTCATCTCAAAATAGGCTACAACCGTGCGGCCCGTTTGGTAGAAGACATGGAAAAAGCAGGATTGGTCAGCGCCATGAGCGGCAGCGGACAGCGTGAAATTCTGGTGCCCGCACGGGCAGAATGAGACCGATGAAAAACAATTTTTGGCAGCGTCGCGCTGTGTTGGCATTAGGGGCCAAGGTTTCCTTGACCGCGATGGTCTTGACCTGCAATGTGACGGCCCATGCCGATGGTGTGGACTTGCTGGCCCAGTTCATGAAACAAACCCGAAGCGGGCGTGCTCAGTTCACTCAAGTGGTGACCTCACCCAGTCGGGCCGGTCAAGCGCCGCGAACCAAAACCTCCAGTGGCAGCTTCGAATTTCAGCGGCCTGGCCAGTTCCGATTTGATTACCGCAAACCTTTTGTTCAAACTTTGGTGGCCGATGGCCAGACATTGTGGTTGCATGACGTGGACTTGAACCAGGTGACAGCTCGCCCGCAGGCGCAAGTTTTGGGCTCGACTCCGGCGGCCTTGCTGACTTCAGCGTCGGATTTGCAGGCTCTGAAAAAAGACTTTCAGTTCTCGCCCGAACCCGATCGGGATGGCTTGCAGTGGGTTCGGGCTACGCCTCAATCGCCTGATGGGCAAATCCGCTCGGTGATGGTGGGCTTGCGTGCGGCCGTCAACGGGCCTGAGCTGGCGATGCTGGATGTGCAAGACAGTTTGGGGCAGCGCTCGGTGTTGAGCTTTGCGGCCTTCGAGTCCAATCCCTCGCTGCCTCCCGGCACCTTTGTCTTCAAGGCTCCAGCTGGGGCTGCCGTCATACGGCCTTGATCTGGGTGTGGTGACCATGACCGCGTTTCACTCGGGAACCCATGCCCCGTTGGCCGAGCGTTTGCGTCCACGCCATCTGGGTGAAGTCATCGGGCAGCAGCATTTGCTGGGCGAGGGCATGGCCTTGCGTTTGGCCTTTGAGTCGGGTCAGCCGCACAGCTGCATTTTGTGGGGGCCGCCTGGGGTGGGCAAAACCACCATCGCCCGCTTGATGGCGGATGCGTTTGATGCTCAATTTTTGAGCATCAGCGCGGTCTTGGGGGGCATCAAAGACATTCGTGAAGCTGTAGAGAAGGCCGAAGCCGCCCGAACGGGCTTGCACCCGCAACGCACCATCATGTTTGTGGACGAGGTGCACCGTTTCAACAAAAGCCAGCAAGACGCTTTTTTGCCGCATGTTGAGAGTGGCTTGTTCACGTTCATTGGCGCGACCACCGAAAACCCGTCTTTTGAAGTCAACTCGGCCTTGCTGTCTCGGGCAGCGGTGTATGTGTTGCAACCGCTGACCGAAGACGACCTGAGCCACATTGTGGTCAGAGCACAGGCCATTCATGCAATCCCTGTGATCGAGCCCGCTGCGCTGGCCCGATTGTTGGCCTATGCCGATGGCGATGCGCGTCGCTTGCTCAACACCTTGGAAACCTTGGCCATGGCAGCCAAACAAGAGGCCATCGATCCGGTGACCGACGCTTGGTTGATGCGGGTGCTCGGTGAGCGCATGCGCCGTTATGACAAAGGCGGTGAACAGTTTTACGACACCATCAGTGCCTTGCACAAATCGGTGCGAGGCTCAGACCCGGATGCTGCGCTGTATTGGTTCGTGCGCATGCTCGATGGCGGTACCGACCCCCGTTACATGGCCCGCCGCCTGATTCGCATGGCCAGTGAAGACATTGGCCTGGCCGACCCGCGTGCGCTGCGCATGGCACTGGATGCTGCCGATGTTTATGAGCGTTTGGGCAGTCCGGAAGGCGAGCTGACCTTGGCCCAATGCGTGATTTATTTGGCTGTTGCACCCAAGTCGAACGCTGCTTACAAAGCCTTCAAAGAGGCCAAGGCATGGGTTAAAAAAGACGGCACTCGCCCGGTGCCCATGCACCTGCGCAATGCGCCGACCCAGTTGATGAAAAACCTGGATTACGGCAAAGGCTACCGTTATGCCCATGACGAGGAAGATGGTTTTGCAGCAGGCGAGCGGTATTTGCCCGAGGGCATGCCTGATCCAGGCTTTTACAGACCTGTACGGCGAGGCTTGGAAATCAAAATCGCAGACAAACTGGAAGAACTGCGAAAGAAAAACGCAGCCACAGGGTAAGTCCTGACCGGTTTGAAGACTGACGGGATACTTTCTTTCACTACAATCCCGCCACCCCGCCAAAGGTTGCAATGATCTGGCGGGGTTTTTGCTAGTTGTCATGGATCACCCAAAAGGTGATTCTTGATGCAAGAACAACAACCGAAGCTACAACCCGTTAAGCGCGGGTTAAAACACGGAGAAATTTATGGACGTCTTCTTCCAGCAGGTCATCAACGGCCTGGTCATGGGCAGCATGTACGCCTTGGTGGCCTTGGGCTACACCATGGTGTACGGCATCATCAACTTGATCAATTTTGCGCACGGCGAGGTGCTGATGGTGGGCGCTCTGACGAGTTGGTCAGCCATTGGCATGATGCAAGGTGCCATGCCCGGCGCACCAGGTTGGGTCATTTTGATTTTGGCGACCTTGATCGCCTGCGTGGTCGCTGTGGTCCTGAATTTCACGATTGAAAAAATCGCTTACCGACCCCTGCGCAACAGTCCTAAATTGGCCCCCTTGATCACCGCCATTGGCATGAGCATCTTGCTGCAGACCTTGGCCATGATCATCTGGAAGCCCAATTACAAGGCTTACCCTACTTTGCTGTCGAGCACGCCCATCAACATGGGGGGTGTGGTGATCACGCCGACTCAGATCATGATTTTGGGCGTCACAGCCGTGTCCCTGGCTGTGTTGATGTGGTTGGTCAATTACACCCGCTTGGGTCGCGCCATGCGGGCCACTTCTGAGAACCCTCGTGTAGCCGCTTTGATGGGCGTCAAGCCCGACATGGTGATTTCTGCCACGTTTGTGATTGGCGCCATCTTGGCAGCGATTGCGGGTGTGATGTACGCCTCCAATTACGGTACGGCACAACATGCCATGGGTTTCTTGCCAGGCCTCAAAGCCTTCACCGCAGCGGTGTTTGGCGGCATTGGCAACTTGTCCGGCGCGGTGATTGGCGGCATATTGTTGGGCCTGATCGAAGCCATTGGTTCCGGCTACATCGGTTACCTCACGGGGGGTGTGCTGGGCAGCCACTACACCGATATTTTTGCGTTCATTGTCTTGATCATCGTGTTGACCCTGCGACCCTCGGGCCTCATGGGTGAACGTGTGGCCGATCGCGCTTGATGGAGGTGAGCATGAAAAACAACAAAACACTTCAATACATCTTGATCGGTGCAGCGCTCATCGCCTTGCCCCTGGTCCTTCAAATCTTCGGCAACGCCTGGGTGCGCATTGCCGACATGGCCTTGCTTTATATTTTGCTGGCCATTGGCTTGAACATTGTGGTGGGCTATGCCGGTCTGCTGGACCTGGGTTATGTGGCCTTTTTTGCGGTGGGGGCCTACATGTACGGCCTGCTTTCATCGCCGCATTTGACCAATACTTTTGCATGGATCGCCGCTGCCTATCCGAACGGCATGCACATGCCCATTTGGCTGATCGTGCCCGTGGGCGCGGCCTTGGCGGGTATCTTTGGCATGTTGCTGGGTGCACCCACGCTCAAGCTGCGAGGCGATTATCTGGCCATCGTGACCTTGGGCTTTGGTGAAATCATCCGTGTGTTCATGAACAACCTGGATCACCCGGTCAACATCACCAACGGACCCAAGGGCCTGGACCAAATCGACCCGATTTCGATTTTTGGTCTGAACCTGGGTAAAAAGCTGATGATTGGTGATTTCGAGATCGCTTCGGTCTCGCTCTATTACTACTTGTTCCTGAGCTTGGTGCTGGTCACGATTTTGATCTCGCACCGCTTGGAGGTGTCCCGCATTGGCCGTGCCTGGATGGCGATCCGTGAAGACGAAATCGCCGCCAAAGCCATGGGCTTGAATACCCGCAACCTCAAGCTGCTGGCTTTTGGCATGGGCGCAACCTTTGGTGGTGTCTCGGGTGCCATGTTTGCGGGCTTCCAGGGCTTTATTTCGCCCGAGTCCTTCAGTCTGATGGAGTCGGTGATGATCGTGGCCATGGTGGTGCTGGGCGGCCTGGGTTATTTGCCTGGTGTGATTTTGGGCGCTATTTTGTTGTCGGCTTTGCCCGAAGTCTTGCGTTACGTGGCAGGTCCTTTGCAAGAGATGACGGGTGGCCGTTTGGATGCCTCCATCATGCGTCAATTGTTGGTGGCGCTGGCCATGATCGTGATCATGTTGATGCGTCCTCGCGGGCTGTGGCCTTCGCCTGAGCATGGCAAATCGCTCAAGACGAAATGAAGGAGCAGAACATGAATCCAACAGCCAACAAAGACACCGTCCTCAACGTCTCGGGCATTTCCAAGCGATTTGGCGGACTGCAAGCCCTCACCGATGTGGGCATGACCATTCAACGCGGCCAGGTGTATGGCCTGATTGGCCCCAACGGCGCAGGCAAGACCACCTTTTTCAACGTGATCACGGGCCTGTACACACCAGACAGCGGCACTTTTGAGTTGGCGGGCAAGCCTTACCAACCCACCGCAGTGCACGAAGTGGCCAAGGCGGGCATTGCCCGCACGTTCCAGAACATTCGTTTGTTTGCCGAAATGACAGCCCTCGAAAACGTGATGGTCGGCCGCCATGTGCGAACCCATTCGGGCTTGCTGGGTGCGATTTTCCGCACCCCCAGTTTCAAGGCGGAAGAAGCTGCGATTGCCCAGCGTGCACAAGAGTTGCTCGACTATGTCGGTATCGGCAAATACGCTGACTTCAAGGCCCGAACGCTGTCTTATGGCGACCAGCGTCGCCTGGAAATCGCCCGCGCTTTGGCGACTGATCCCCAGCTCATTGCCCTGGATGAACCTGCAGCTGGCATGAACGCGACCGAGAAAGTGCAGCTGCGCGAGTTGATCGACCAGATCCGCAAAGACAACCGCACCATCTTGCTGATCGAGCACGACGTGAAGCTGGTCATGGGCCTGTGTGACCGCGTCACGGTGCTCGACTACGGCAAGCAAATTGCCGAAGGCACGCCTGCCGATGTGCAGAAGAATGAAAAAGTGATTGAGGCCTATCTGGGCACGGGAGGGCACTGAGATGGCCAATGTTTTTTTGAAAGTCAAAGACCTGCAAGTCGGCTACGGCGGCATTCAGGCGGTCAAGGGCGTCAGCCTTGAAGTGCGCGAAGGCGAGCTGGTCTCGCTGATTGGCTCCAACGGTGCGGGCAAAACCACCACCATGAAAGCGATCACCGGCACCTTGCCTTTGCAAGCAGGCGACATCGAGTACTTGGGCAAAAGCATCCAGGGCCAAGGCCCTTGGGATTTGGTCAAGCAAGGCCTGGCCATGGTGCCGGAAGGCCGTGGCGTGTTCACCCGCATGACCATCACCGAAAACCTGCAAATGGGCGCTTACATCCGTTCGGACACCGCAGGCATTGCCGATGACATCGAAAAGATGTTCACCATCTTCCCGCGTCTGCGCGAGCGCAAGGACCAGTTGGCGGGAACCATGTCCGGTGGTGAGCAGCAGATGCTCGCCATGGGCCGCGCCCTGATGAGCCGCCCCAAGGTTCTCTTGCTCGATGAGCCGTCCATGGGTTTGTCGCCCATCATGGTCGACAAGATCTTTGAAGTGGTGCGAGATGTGTACGCCCAGGGCGTCACGGTGCTGCTGGTGGAGCAAAACGCCAGCCGTGCGCTGGCGATTGCCGACCGGGGTTACGTGATGGACTCAGGCCTCATCACCATGACCGGTGTAGGCAAGGACATGCTCGAAGACCCCAAAGTGCGTGCAGCCTATCTGGGTGAGTGAGCCGCGCTCAGATCAGCAAAAAGCCCGGCATGCCGGGCTTTTTGCATTCTGGGTCAGAGCGCTCTCAATCCACCCGTGCGCCGCTGGCCTTGACCACGCTTTCGTAGCGTGTCAGCTCCTTCTTCATGAAGGCGCCAAACTGTTCTGGTGTGTTGCCTACGGGCTCTGCCAGCAGTTGGCCGAAACGGGTTTTGGTCTCAGGGGTTTGCAGCGCTGCGACAAAAGCCTTGTTCAGCCGATCCACCACATCGCGGGGTGTGGCCGCAGGTGCGACCAGCCCCCACCAGGTGTCGATTTCAAAATCCTTGAGCGTTTCGCTCATGCTTGGAATGTCGGGCAGGGCGCTGCTGCGCTGTCCTGTGGTCACGGCCAGGGCTTTGAGTCGTCCGGACTTGATGTTGGCCGCTGCCGTGGCCAGGTTGTCGAAGTTGAAGTCGACTTGGCCCGACAACAAAGCCAGCTGTGCGGGGTTGCCGCCGTTGTAGGGAATGTGCACCGCAAAAATGCCCGCTGCTCGCTTGAACATTTCACCCGCAAGGTGACCGGCGCTGCCGTTGCCACCTGAGCCAAAGTTCAACTTGGCGGGGTTGGCTTTGGCATAAGCCACCAAATCGGCCAAGGTGTTGATTTTCAGGCGCTGCGCGGTCTCGGCGTTCATCACCAGCACGTTGGGCACACGCAGCATTTGCGTGATGGGCGCAAAGTCGCGGCTCGCGTCGTAGGGCATCTTGGCAAACAGCCAGGGGTTGATGGCGTGTGTGGCCGTGGCTGCGATGCCGATCGTCAGGCCATCGGGCGCAGCTTTGGCCACCAAATCAGCGCCCAGGTTGCCACCCGCGCCGGGACGGTTCTCGATGATCACGGTGCCCAGGCTGTCTTTCACCCGCTCTGCCAAGGCCCGTGCCGTAACGTCAATCGGACCGCCCGGTGCATAGGGCACGATGATGCGGATGGGTTTGGCTTGTGCCCATGCAGGGGCGGCCACACTGGCGGCGATGGCACTCAGGCAAAAATCACGGCGTTGCATGGTAAGTCGTCGCCCCTGAGAAACCCCTGGGACCCGCATGAATGCTGGCTTTCAGGGTCATTCCCAATTCTCAAAACTCCCACATTGATATTCAATTGAGCCTGTTTTCTGGGAGTTCTTGAGGCCCATATGTCCATCACCGCCGATTTCTTTCGCAACCGCCTCGATCAAATGATCGACCTGCGTCATCCATTGGCCGTTTTGGCCAACCGCATGCCTTGGCAAGAAATCGAAGCTTCTCTGGCCCACCTCTTTGCCCGCCAAGTGCGCGCTGGCAAGAAGATCGAAGATTCGGACTTGTTTGGCGCAACCGAAGTGATTGCCGGTGCTGGCGTCTCCAAAGCCGGTCGCCCCCGCTTGCCCACCCGCCTCATGGTCGCCCTGCTGTACCTCAAACACGCCTTCAACGAAAGCGATGAAGACGTCATCCAGCGCTGGGGCGAGACGCCCACTTGGCAGTACTTTTCTGGCAACGAATACTTTGAACACCGCTGGCCTTGCGACCCGACCCAACTGGTCAAGTTCCGCAAGCTGCTGGGCGAAGAAGGCGTCGAGGAACTCCTGGCCCGCACGGTAGAGGTGGCCGTGACATTGAAACTGATTGCCAAGAAAGAACTCAGTCAAATCATTGTCGACTCCACTGTTCAAGAGAAAGCCATCGCTCATCCCACCGACAGCAAGTTGTTGGAGACCGCTCGCGTCAAATTGGTCGAAGCGGCCAAGGCCCAAGGGATCGAGCTCAAGCAAACCTACGTCAAAGAGGGACAACTGCTGGGATACAAGGCTGGGCGCTACGCCCATGCCCGTCAGTTCAAACGCATGCGCAAGGCCATCAAACGCCAAGCCACCATCGTGGGCCGATTGCACCGCGAGATCGCACGCAAGATGACGACCTTGAGCCAAGCCGTTCAAGACGCTTTGGGAGTGAGCATCGACAAAGCCAAAAGGCTGATCGCCCAGTCGCGCAGCAAAAAGGCGCAAGACAAACAACCCAAGCTGTACAGCTGGCACGCCCCGGAAGTGGAGTGCATCTCCAAAGGCAAGAGCCGCAACCCGTATGAATTTGGTGTGAAGGTGGGCATTGCCACCACACTCCAAGGCACTTTGATCGTGGGTGCCAGAGCCTTCCCAGGCAATCCGTACGACGGACACACGCTCAGCGAGCAAGTGGAACAAGTCAGCATCCTCATGCAAGCACTGGACACCAAGCCGAACAAGGCGATCGTTGACCTGGGCTACCGGGGGGTGGACAAAGCCAACCCAGACATTGACATCAAGCACCGGGGCAAATTCAAAAGTCTGACGGATGAAGACAAAAAAGATCTCAAGCGCCGACAAGCCATCGAGCCCATCATTGGACACTTGAAAGCAGATCACCGAATGAACCGGTGCCACATGAAAGGGTCACTGGGCGACAGTTTGCACGCGGTGCTGTGCGCAGCCGGTTACAACATTCGGTGGCTGCTGCGCATGATCGTAAAAAAGGGCATCAGCCTTTTTTTGCGCCTGCTTTTGTCCACCAGTTTGGGGGCGTTGGGCCACCGATTGCGGCAGTTTTTTATGGGTCCCTCGGTCAAGTCCGGATCAATGAACTTGACGCTGGTCTGAAAGTGAATTTTTCAGGGACGACTAAGTCCTTTTTACTTGGTCGGCGGCTTCAGCTCCGACGTGAACCTCGGCAGAAACCCAAAGTGTCGGAGTTAAAGCTCCGACTTACAGGGAGCGGTATCGGAGTCAAGAGCTCAGCCCTTGGCCTTGTCGGCCTCAGACGTGAACGAATCGGCGTAAAACTCTTCTTCGGGCAAATGGCCGAGCGCCACATAGTCGCGTTTGGCCGAGTCCACCACGATGGGAGCTCCGCAGGCATAAACCTGGTGGCCCGACAGATCGGGGAAGTCCTGCAACACGGCCTGGTGCACAAAGCCGGTGTGGCCAGTCCACTGGTCTTCGGCTTCGGCGTTCGAGATCACGGGCACATATTTCAGGTTGGGCATTTCGGCCAAGCGGGCTTCCACCCAGTCGGCCATGTACAGGTCAGAAGGGCGGCGGCCACCCCAGTACAGCGTGGCGGTGCGGGTGATGCCCCGGTGCTGCATGTGCTCGATCAGCGCCTTGATGGGCGCAAAGCCCGTGCCCGAGGCCAACAGCACGATCGGCTTGTTGCTGTCTTCGCGCAGGTAAAAACTCCCGTACGGGCCTTCGGCACGCAGGATGTCTTTTTCCTTCATGGTGGTGAACACCGGGTCGGTAAACTTGCCGCCCGGCATGTGGCGGATGTGCAGCTCCACCGTCGGGGGTGCCACTTCGAGGGTGTGTGGGGCGTTGGCCATGCTGTAGCTGCGGCGCGAACCGTCACGCAACAAAAACTCGATGTACTGGCCCGCGTGAAACTTCATCACGTCGTTGGCGGGCAGTTGCAGTTTCAGCACGATCACGTCGTGTGACTTTTTCTCCAGGCTGACCACGCGCACCGGCATCTTTTTGACGGGCAGGCCGCCTTCAGCCGTGACTTGTTTGGATTCGAGCACCACATCGCTTTGGGCGGTGGCGCAGCAGGTCAGCACCAGGCCTTGGGCTTCTTCCTCGTCACTCAGGGCTTTGGCTTGGTGGGGGCCATGCACCACGGTGCCCGAGATTTTTTTGCATTTGCAGGAGCCACAAGCGCCGTCTTTGCAGCCATAAGGCAGGCCAATGCCTTGGCGAATGCCCGCGGCAAGCAGGGTTTCGTTGTCGTCTGCGCTGAAGCTGCGGCCGCTGGGCTGCACGGAAATTTGAAAGCTCATCTTTTCGGTATCCTAGAGGGTGTGAATATGACCCGGAACCCCTGATTTTGCCTTCAAACCAAACCCCCTTGGGCGCACGGCCTGCCCGCTTTCGCCGCCAACGTGTTTTGATCGTGGGCTGTGGTGACGTGGGCCTGCGCACAGCGGGCCAATTGGGTGCGCCGCTCACCCCGCGTGTACGCCTGATGGCACTGACCTCATCGCCCGAGCGCGTACGGCTGCTTCGGGCCTGCGGCATCACCCCTTTGAAGGGCAATCTGGACGATGCGGCCAGTTTGAAGCGTTTGGCGGGCATCGCGCATCGGGTGATCCACCTGGCACCGCCGCCTTCTGACCGCCAAGGTGCGAACGACCGCGATCCGCGCAGCCTGGCCTTGGTGCGAGCCCTGCGCTTGCGCACACCGCCCCAAGCCTTGGTTTATGGTTCTACCACGGGTGTTTATGGCGACTGCGGGGGGCAGCAGGTGGACGAAACCCGGACGGTGAACCCCCACACCCCCCGCGCCCAGCGCCGGGTCGATGCCGAAAACCTGATGCGGTTTTTGGGGCGCAGCGGCGTGCGCGTGAGTGTGTTGCGCATTCCTGGCATTTACGCGCTTGACCGTGAAGGTGGCACCCCGCGTGAGCGCTTGCTCAGGGGCACGCCCGTGTTGGTGGCCAAGGAAGATGTGTACACCAACCACATCCACGCCAACGATCTGGCCCGCGCCTGTGCCGCTGCCTTGTGGCGTGGCAAGCCTCAGCGTGTGGTCAATGTCACCGACGACACCGATCTGAAGATGGGCGAATACTTTGATTTGGCGGCAGGTCTGTATGGCTTGCCTAAACCGCCTCGCATATCGCGCAACGACGCCAACAACGCGCTGCCCTTGATGTTGCTGAGCTTCATGAACGAGTCGCGCCGTCTGGACAACACCCGGATGAAGCGGGAGCTGCGTCTGAAGCTGCACTACCCGCATGTGCGTGACGGCTTGAGCCCCCAGGGCGCTTTGTTTTCGGGGGCGTCATGAACGCCCTGCGCATCGACAAATGGTTGTGGGCGGCACGCTTTTACAAGACCCGCAGCTTGGCCAGCGATGAAATCGGCAAAAACCGCGTGCAGGTCAATGGGCAGGATGCCAAGGCGTCCAAAGAAGTCAAACCTGGCGATACGGTGTGCCTGCGGCAAGGCGCTGTCGAGCGAACGGTCGTGGTGCAGGCCTTGAGCGGTGTGCGTGGCCCGGCACCTGTGGCGCAGCTGCTGTACATAGAAACCCCGGAAAGCATCGCGGCCCGCCAAAAAGCCGCCGAGCAACACCGCCTTGCCCGCGAGCCTGCACTCAGCATCGAACAAGGCCGTCCCACCAAACGCGACCGCCGGCAAATCGAGCGCAATTGGAACGACCGATGGAGTGCGGGGATTGATTGATGGCAGGCCCTCAGCATTGGATTGCAAAACTTCCCGAAGAACACCCCGGATGCGGCATGGATGCATCAAGGCAAGGTGTGGGAAATGGGCCCGGTGAACGTGCGGGACCACTCAAGACTCCCAAGCTGCGCGTCCTGCATGCACACGAACTTTGAAATCATCGAGCGAGCTCCCCGACATGTTCACACAACGTTCTGAATTCACCGCCCGCTACTTTGTCGAAAGCTCAATGCCCATTGAGCGAGTCGCAGACACCATCGCAGGCGAGCAATCCAGTGGAACGTTCATGGCTTTGCCAGGTGAAACGGATGAACTCAAGCAACGATCTCGTGCAAGGGTGACACGCATCGATGCGCTGGAATCTGTTGCGCAACCGTCGCTGCACAGTGCTCTCGTGCACCGACGGGGTGGACACCAGAGTTTCAACCGTGCCGAAATCGAGATTGCTTTTCCCATTGACAACGTCGGTGCCAACATTTCCACGCTGCTGGCGACCGTCGCAGGAAATCTCTTTGAGTTGGGCGAGGTCACGGGTCTTCGCCTGCTGGACATCGATATGCCGGCGGACTACGCGAAGCGTTTTTCCGGCCCCCAGTTTGGCATCCAAGGTACGCGCACGATGGCGGGTGTGCACGGCCGACCCATCATCGGCACGATCATCAAGCCCAGCATCGGTCTGTCGCCTCAGCAAACGGCAGACCTCGTCGATTCACTTTGTGCAGCAGACATCGACTTTATCAAGGACGACGAGTTGATGGCCGACCCGCCTTATGCGCCATTTGATGAGCGTCTCAAAGCCGTCATGCCCGTGATCCTGAAGCATGCCGATCGCATGGGTCGAAAGCCGATGTATGCGATCAACATCTCCGGCAGCATCGACGAGATGCTCCGGCGACACGACGCCGTGCTCGCAGCGGGTGGAACCTGTGTGATGGTCAGTGTGAACTGGATGGGCTTTGCGGCCGTTGAGCATTTGCGACGGCACGCACAGCTGCCCATTCATGCCCATCGGAATGGCTGGGGAGCCTTCACGCGGCATCCTCTGCTCGGATTTTCGTTTGCGGCTTACCAGAAGATTTGGCGCTTGGTGGGTATCGACCAAATGCATGTCAACGGGATACGAAGCAAATTTTGGGAACCGGATGATTCGGTCATTTCGTCAGCATTGTCCTGTCATGCAGACTTTGCGGGTATCCAGCCGGTGATGCCGGTTTTTTCGTCGGGCCAATGGGCCGGGCAGGCCCCCGATCTCTACCAAAAGCTTGGATCTACAGATTTGATGCACTTGGCGGGGGGCGGGATCATCGGCCATCCGGAGGGTATCGCCGCCGGTGTGGCGAGCATGCGCGAGGGATGGGAGGCCGCCATCTCCGGGGTGAGCCTCGAAAGCTATGCCCAAACTCATCCTTCATTGCAAAGGGCGCTGGCGCAGTTCAGCGCTTTGCAGCCATGAGTTCAAATGCTCACGCCGCCCCACTGCGGCTCGCCTTTTACGGTGACGATTTCACAGGGTCGACCGACGCGCTCGAAGTTCTGGCCTTTGCCGGGCTCAAATGCGCCCTTTTTCTGAGCCCGCCCACGCCAGCGCTTTTGGAGTCCCTCGGCGGCTATGACGCCATCGGGGTCGCAGGGGACAGCCGAGGCATGTCTCCCGTCGAGATGGCGCAAAAACTTCCGGCTATTTTTGAAGCGCTGGCATCCCTTGGTTCACACATCGTTCATTACAAAGTCTGTTCGACCTTCGACAGCTCCCCATCGGTCGGGAGCATCGGCCGTGCGATGGACCTTGCGCAAAAAACTTTTGGCCCTGAACTGATCCCCATCGTTGCCGGCACGCCGGCACTGTCCCGCTACTGTGTTTTTGGCAACTTGTTTGCACGATCTGGCACGGATGGACTCACCTATCGCATCGATCGCCATCCGATCATGAGTGTGCATCCAGTCACGCCGATGGACGAGGCCGACCTGGTCGTCCACCTTGGCCGTCAGACTTCGATGCCGATTGGCAAATTCACACTGCCCAAGTTCGCGCTGGGCCGTGAGGCACTGCAGGCTCAATACGCGGCTTCGAGACAGAACGTCAAGACTGCGCTGTTGATCGATTCGGCGGAAAATGCTGACCTGACCGAGGTCGGTGGCCTGCTGCTTTCACACCATCAAGACCATCGACCCGTCTTTGTGGTGGGCTCGTCGGGTGTTGAATATGCCCTCACACAGTGGTGGGCCGAACAAGGCGCTTTCTCAGACAAGAGTCGTCACTTCGAATCTTTCCCGGCCGTTCAGCAGGTTCTTGCCATCTCTGGCAGCGCGTCGGCACTGAGCGCCAAGCAGATAGACACGGCCATCGCCGAGGGGTTTGCAGCGGTTGCGATCGACGCATGTGCCTTGGTGGATGGTGAGCGTTGGGAGCAGGCGGCAGCTGCCCTCGTTGAAACCACCGTTGCGTTGCTCGCCCAAGGAAAAAGCGTCATCTTGCACACGGCACGGGGGCCAGAAGATCCTCGTATCAGCTTGCTGATCGAGTCACTGATGGCTCGCGGAGAAAGCCGTGAACAAGCCAGGTACGGCGGTGGTCGACTTTTGGGCGCTCGGCTCGGTGCCATCGTTCAGAACATCTTGCTCGCAAGCGTGGTGCAACGCTTGATCTTGTCCGGAGGCGATACATCAAGTCAAATCACCAGTGTTCTCGCACCAGATGCGATCGAGATACAAGCCCGTCTGTCCCCTGGTGCGCCCTTGTGCAGAGTGATTTCAAATAAACCCCACCTGAAAGGCCTGCAAATGGCTCTGAAGGGGGGGCAGATGGGGGACGCGTCCTACTTTGTCCGGGCGCTTCGGGGAACGCCACAAGGCGCGCCAACGTAACACGGGAGAACATGCAATGGAATCGAAACAACGCGTTGCTGTGGTCACGGGTGGGGCCATGGGCATCGGCTCAGAGGTTTGCCGACAATTGGCCATGTCTGGTTTCAGTGTGGTCATCGCAGACCTCGATGTCAAAGCCGCAAGCGACCTGGCCGGCCAGTTGACCGGTGAGGGGTATACCGCGCAGGCGCTGCAGATGGACGTCGGGCGAGCCGAGTCTATAGCACAAGGGTTTGCATCCATCGCTGAAAAGCACGGAAGATGCGACGTTCTCGTGAACTGCGCGGGGATCGCAAAGGTGTTCCCGTTCATGGACTTTCCACTGGATCACTTCATCGCGACCATGAACGTGAACGTCACAGGAACCTTGTTGTGTAGCCAGCACGCCGCACGGTTGATGAGTCAAAACAAGTGGGGCCGCATCGTCAACATCGCTTCTGTTGCGGGGATGCGGGCTGTGGGCAAGGGGCGTACTGCCTACGGTACGTCCAAGGGCGCGGTCATCGCCTTGACGCGTCAGATGGCGGTAGAGCTTGCCGATCACGGCATCACGGCCAATGCCCTTGCGCCTGGCCCTGTGGATACGCCAATGACCCGGGTTCTTCACACGGATAAGTTTCGCTCAGAGTACGCCAGCGCGATACCCATGAAGCGTTATGGGACGACATCTGAAATTGCTCACGCCGTGTCATTCCTCGTATCAGAAGGTGCCTCCTATATTTCCGGAATCGTGATGCCGGTGGATGGCGGTTTCTTGTCCGCAGGTGCGCCCAGTATTTAGAAGCAGCGACTTCCATTGCGCTCGAGCAAACCCGGATGGCGCATCGATGGCACCCGATGAACCTCACAGATCTGAACGCCATCGCCCAACAGAACCGTTTATTCCAGCATGCTTGCGCCAGTGGAGCCGACTCGCCAAGCATGAGCATCTTCACTAGGGAGCAAGCCATGAAATTTGTTGACACCTCTGTTTTGCGCATCGGGTATGAAGAATGGAACCCCCATGCGGCTCGCACGGTCGTTTTGTTGCATGGCTGGCCTGACAGCCCGCGAACTTGGGCCCAAGTGGCACCGGTGTTGGCCCTTCAAGGCTGGCGGGTCATTGTTCCTGCATTGCGTGGGTTTTCGCCAACTCGTTTTTTGAGCGATGACACGCCGCGCAGCGGGCAACTGTCTGTCCTGGGGCGTGACCTGCTGGAGCTGATAGCTCAGCTGCGATTGCACAAACCTGCCTTGGTGGGCCACGACTGGGGGGCACGCGCTGCGGGCAATGCCTGTGCCTTGCAGCCTGGCGTGGCCAGCCACCTGGTGTTGCTTTCTGTGGCCTATGGCACCAATTTGCCATCACAAGACTTGTCACTGGAGCAGGCGCGTCAATACTGGTATCACTGGTACATGGCGACACCGCGGGGCCAACGTGCTGTGCGCGAAAACCGCAATGCTTTCGCCAAAATCATGTGGGAAACTTGGGCACCTTCTGGATGGTTCACGCCCGAAGAGTTCGAAACCACAGCCCAAGCATTTGCCAATGACGATTGGCCGGAGGTCACGCTGCACTCCTATCAACACCGTTGGGGCCATGCCCCGGGAGATGTTTGTTATGCGGCCGAAGAGCAGGCCTTGAGCATCATCACGCCATTGGATGTGCCCACGCTGATATTGCATGGCGATGCAGATGGCGTCAATTTACCCGCGTCTTTCATGGGGCAATCCCAATATTTCCTCAATCGCTACGAGCGCAAACTGATGCCCGGGATTGGGCATTTTCCACAGCGCGAAGATCCAGAGCAGGTCGCTTCCGAGTTGATCAAATTCTTGGCAGTTTGAGTTGTAAAACTGGGAACGCTTTTTTCTGCCGCGCTGCAGAAGGGGGCCCTTTCGGCGACCTGTCAGTCCAAAGCCCAAAATGTCACGCAAGTGATCAGCAGTCTGGATGTCCGAGGTATCGAGAATGAAGCTACCGCCCCCGAAAGGCGTCAGACAAGAAAAAAGGCCAACCCGTTAGAGTTGGCCTTGATTCGCTTGGAACCCGCATGGATGCTGAGTTTCCAGAGTTGGTGCCCGGGGCCGGACTCGAACCGGCACGCCTTGCGGCGGGGGATTTTGAGTCCCCTGAGTCTACCAATTTCACCACCCGGGCTGGTATTTGTGAAGACCTGAATTATGACACAACATGGGGCGCTTTTTGAAAGCCATGTTGAAAAAATGCAAATCCATCGTCACGCAAGTGTCTTGTTCAAAGTCACCGCATCAAATGCGGGTGGTCAAGTTATGGCAAAGTACGAACATGATTTATTCAACCATTGAAGACGCAATTGGCAAAACACCTTTGGTGGCTTTGCAGCGCTTGGGGGCTGCCGATACGGTGGCGCGTGGCAATGTCATTTTGGGCAAGCTAGAAGGCAACAACCCGGCAGGTTCTGTCAAGGATCGGCCGGCTTTGTCGATGATCCGTCGTGCCGAAGAGCGAGGCGAGATCAAACCGGGTGATACCTTGATCGAGGCGACCTCGGGCAACACCGGCATTGCTTTGGCCATGGCCGCGGCCATCAAGGGTTATCGCATGATTTTGATCATGCCCGAGGACCTGTCGATTGAACGCGCCCAGACCATGAAAGCGTTTGGGGCCGAGTTGATCCTGACCCCCAAGAGCGGCGGCATGGAGTACGCACGCGACTTGGCCGACAACATGGCGGCGCAAGGCAAGGGCCGCATCCTGGACCAGTTTGCCAATGCCGATAACCCGCGCATCCATTACGAAACCACCGGTCCCGAGATCTGGGAGCAGACCGGCGGCAAGGTCACTCACTTTGTCAGCGCCATGGGCACCACGGGCACCATCACGGGCGTCTCGCGCTATCTGAAAGAAAAGAACCCGGCCATCCGCATCATTGGCGCACAGCCCAGCGAAGGCTCGCGCATTCCGGGCATCCGCAAGTGGCCACAAGAGTACTTGCCCAAAATTTACGACCCCAGCCATGTGGATGAGCTGATTTACGTGAGCCAAAACGATGCCGAAGAGACCTGCCGCCAGATGGCACGCAGCGAAGGCATTTTTGCGGGCATCTCCGCAGCGGGTGCTTGCTGGGTGGCCCAGCAAGTGGCCAAGACGGCGCAAAACGCCACCATCGTCTTCATCGTCTGCGATCGCGGTGACCGTTATCTCTCCACAGGCGTATTCCCGGCCTGAACGGCTGAACTTTGACAAGGCTTGAACCATGGCTGAATACCGTTTTTGTCCGATGTGTGCCAGTCCTTTGGCTTGGCTCTCGCAAATGGAAGACGGGGGCGAAACGATGCGCCTGCGTTGCACCGCCTGCGATTTCACCCACTGGAACAACCCCACGCCAGTGCTGGCAGGCATTGTGCAAGTGGGCGATCAGATTTTGCTTGCCCGCAATGCCGCCTGGCCTGGCCGGCGCTTTGCGCTGATCACCGGCTTCATGGAAGCGGGCGAAACACCCGAAGAAGGCATCACCCGCGAGATTGCCGAAGAAACCAACCTGAAGGTGTCAGCCCTCAAGTTGATTGGCGTGTACGACTTTCAGCGCATGAACCAGGTCATCATTGCCTACCATGCGGTGGCCGAAGGCGAGGTGCGTTTGTCGCCTGAGTTGGCCGAATACAAGATGTTTGATTTCAAGGATCTTATTTGCTGGCCCGCAGGCACCGGCTACGCTTTGGGCGACTGGCTGCGCACCATCGGCATCGAGCCGAAATTCATGACGTGGGAAGAGCGTGCCGCGCAAAGCCAAGAACAAAATCAGGGCTCATGATGCACATCGACAAAGAAATAGACACCAGCGGCCTGAACTGCCCCTTGCCCATTTTGAAAGCCAAAAAGGCTTTGAATGAGATGAGCAGCGGTCAGGTGCTCAAAGTAATCGCCACCGACCCGGGTGCCTGGCGCGACTTTGAGGCCTTTGCGCGACAAACGGGCAATGATTTATTGCTGCAGGAAAAGACCGAAACGGCGTTTGTGTTTGCGCTCAAACGCCGCTGAACGCAATCAGAGACTCAGGCTTTTGAGGTATTCGCGGAACGACGCACCCACCTGGGGGTGTTGCAAAGCCAGCTCCACCGTGGCTTCCAGAAAACCTTCTTTGCTGCCGCAATCGTAGCGTTTGCCTTGGTATTGGAAGGCATAGACCGCCTCACGTTGCATCAGGCGTGCAATGGCATCGGTGAGCTGGATTTCGCCGCCCACGCCGGTGGGCTGGTTGCGGATCTCGTCAAAAATGCCTGGCGTCAGGATGTAGCGACCCGCCACACCCATGCGCGAAGGGGCTTTGTCCGGACTGGGCTTTTCCACAATTTGCTCGACGCGGATCAGTTGTTTGCCAGCCGACTCACCGGCCACGATGCCGTAGCGCTTGACTTGGTCGAGCGGCACTTGTTGCACCGCCAGCACCGAGCGGCCTTGCTTGGTGTAAGCGTCCACCATTTGGGACAAGATGGACGGCCCCTGGTTGACCATCAGGTCATCGGCCAGCAGCACGGCAAAAGGCTCGTTGCCCACCAACGGCTCGGCGCACAGCACCGCGTGGCCCAAACCCAGCATGCGGTTTTGGCGCACGTAGGCGCACACCATGTCGTCGGGTTGCACCGAGCGCACCAGAGCCAGCAACTCGTCCTTGTGGGCGGCTTCGAGTTCTGTCTCCAGCTCATAGGCCGTGTCAAAGTGGTCTTCAATGGCGCGCTTGCTTCGGCCCGTGACAAAGATCATGTGACGCACTCCCGCCGCATAGGCTTCCTCGACCGCGTACTGGATCAGCGGCTTGTCGACCACGGGCAGCATCTCTTTGGGTGCGGCTTTGGTCGCGGGCAAAAAGCGCGTGCCCAGACCTGCGACGGGGAACACGGCTTTGCGGATGACGTTGTGGCTCATGGGGGTGTCCTTGGTGTGCAGGCGATCAGCCCAAGCGTTGCAGTTGTTGGCGAATTTTGTCGAGTGTGGCCCCGAAGTCGGCCACGCGCTTTCTGGTTTCGTCGAGGACGGCTTGTGGTGCCTTGGCCACAAAGGCTTCGTTACCGAGCTTGGCGTTGGCCTTGGTGATTTCACCTTCCAAGCGAGTGGCCTCTTTGGTCAGACGGATTTTTTCTGCAGCGGCATCGACTTCGATGAACAAACACAAACGTGCCTCGCCCACCACGGCCACGGGGGCGGCTTGTGCTGCAGCGATCCATTCTGCTTCGGTGTCAAAGACTTTGACTTCGCTCAGTTTCGCCAATGACTGCAGCACCGGTGCCACGCTGTGCATGAAGTCGGTGTCACCCAGCACATACAGGGGCATGCGGGTCGAGGGCGAGACGTTCATCTCGCCGCGCAGGTTGCGGCAAGCATCCACCAATGTTTTGAGCTTGGCCACATGGGCTTCGGCGGCTGTGTCGATGCGTTCGGGCTGGCTCACGGGGTAGGCCGCGATGCTGACCGACTCGCCCGGACGGCCCGCCACCACCGACACTTTTTGCCAGAGTTCTTCGGTGATGAAGGGGATGATGGGGTGCGCCAGGCGCATGATGGTTTCGAGCGTGCGGATCAGGGTGCGGCGCGTGGCGCGTTTTTGCGCGTCGTCACCGGTGTTGATTTGCACCTTGGCGATTTCAAGGTACCAGTCGCAGAACTCGTTCCAGACAAAGTCGTAAATCGTGTTGGCCACGTTGTCGAGGCGGTACTCGGCAAAGCCTTTGGCCACATCGGCCTCAACCCGCTGCAGTTGCGAGCTGATCCAGCGGTCGGCCTGGCTGAAGGTCAGATAGCCGTGCACAGGGCCTGCTGCGGTGGCTTGGCCATTGGCATCGATGCCGGGCGCAGCGCATTCGGCTTTGGTGTGTTCTTTCAGGCCACAGTCCTGGCCTTCGCAGTTCATCAGCACAAAGCGGGTGGCGTTCCACAGCTTGTTGCAGAAGTTGCGGTACCCCTCGCAGCGCTTGCTGTCAAAGTTGATGCTGCGGCCCAAGCTGGCCAGCGCTGCAAAGGTGAAGCGCAGCGCGTCGGCACCGTAGGCGGGGATACCGTCCGGGAATTCTTTTTCGGTTTGCTTGCGCACCTTGGGGGCGGTCTCGGGCTTGCGCAGGCCCTGGGTGCGTTTGTCGAGCAATGGCTCCAAGGTGATGCCGTCGATCAGGTCAACCGGGTCGAGCACGTTGCCTTCGGACTTGCTCATCTTCTTGCCTTGGGCATCGAGCACCAGGCCGTGGATGTAGACGTGTTTGAAGGGCACTTTGCCGGTGAAGTGCGTGGTCATCATGATCATCCGGGCGACCCAGAAGAAGATGATGTCGTAGCCGGTCACCAGCACGCTGCTGGGGAGGTAGAGGTCGTAGTCGCTGGTGTGGCCTTCGGTTCCGCTGGCGAGCGTGCCGGGCTCGGCCTTGCTCCCACTCGCTTCGCTCGCAATGTCGCTGCGTCCGAGCCCGGCACGCTCGCCAGCTGCGTTCTTGGTGCTTGTCTCGTTGTTGGGCCATCCCATGGTGCTGAAGGGCACCAAGGCGCTGGAGTACCAGGTGTCCAACACGTCTTCATCACGCTTGAGCGTTTTGCCCGGGGCTTGGGCTTGCGCTTCGGCTTCGTCGCGGGCCACGTACACCTTGCCGTCTTCGTCGTACCAAGCGGGGATCTGGTGGCCCCACCACAGCTGGCGCGAGATGCACCAGTCCTGGATGTTGTTCATCCACTGGTTGTAGGTGTTGACCCAGTTCTCGGGCACAAAGCTCACTTGGCCGGATTGCACGGCGTCAATGGCTTTTTGGGCGATGCTCTTACCGGTGGCGTCGCCTTGGCCCACCTGGTTCATGGCCACGAACCACTGGTCGGTCAGCATGGGCTCGATCACCTGGCCGGTGCGGGCGCAGCGGGGCACCATGAGTTTGTGCTTCTTCACTTCCACCAAAGCACCAGCGGCTTCGAGGTCTGCCACCACGGCCTTGCGGGCCACGAAGCGGTCCAGGCCTCGGTATTTTTCGGGGGCGTTGTTGTTGATGGTCGCGTCGAGGTTCAACACGCAGATCATTTCCAGCTTGTGGCGCTGGCCGACTTGGTAGTCGTTGGTGTCGTGCGCGGGTGTGACCTTGACGACGCCCGTGCCAAAGGCTTTGTCCACATAGTCGTCGGCGATCACCGGGATGGTGCGGCCGCACAAAGGCAGGTTCACTTGCTTGCCGATCAGGGCGCTGTAGCGCTCGTCTTCGGGGTGCACCATCACGGCCACGTCGCCCAGCAGGGTTTCGGGGCGGGTGGTGGCCACGGTCAATGAACCACTGCCATCGGCCAAGTCATAACGGATGTGCCACATCGAGCCGTCTTCTTCGGCGCTTTCCACTTCCAGGTCAGACACGGCGCTTTGCAACACTGGGTCCCAGTTGACCAGACGTTTGCCACGGTAGATCAGGCCTTGCTCGTACAGCTGCACAAAGGTTTCGGTCACGGTTTTGGACAGCTTGGGGTCCATCGTGAAGTATTCGCGGCTCCAGTCCACGCTGTCGCCCATGCGGCGCATTTGGCTGGTGATGGTGCTGCCGGACTCTTCTTTCCACTCCCAGACCTTGCTCACAAAGTTCTTGCGGGCTTCGGCGGGCGTGGGGCCCATGTCGTGGCGGCTGATGCCTTTGGCCTGCAGCTGGCGCTCCACCACGATCTGGGTGGCGATGCCCGCGTGGTCGGTGCCCGGAATCCAGGCGGTGTTGTGGCCCAGCATGCGGTGGTAGCGGGTCAACGAGTCCATGATGGTCTGGTTGAAGGCGTGGCCCATGTGCAGCGTACCGGTCACGTTGGGCGGGGGCAGCTGGATGGCAAACGCTGGAGCGCCTTTTTTGGGGGCTTGGGTGCCCCGGAAACCGGCCACTCCGTAGCCGCGTTTTTCCCATTCGGGGCCCCAATGGGCTTCCAGTGCAGCGGGTTCGAAGGATTTGGACAGGCTTTCAAGGCCGGGCTGGTGGGCCACTGTGGCGGGGGCGTTGCTCATGGGGCGGATTTTCCAAAAGAAACGGCAACGCAACCGATGCCGTGTGGGACAGGTGCATCCCAAATTGCTTATTTTAACGAGGCCTATCAAAGACCTTGACGCTTTGGAATGGCCTTTGCTCCACCTTGTTTTGTGTTTTTTATCTGCCGATGAGGGCGAATGGGTGCCAAGTCGTTTCAATGAGCATGATGTTTATCAAATCGCCAAGGCAATAGGCAATCTAAATTTGTGCCATTGGATCAATCAATTGGGAGACTGATCAGTTTAGGTTTAACCTGAGGGTTCTCTGGCGATTCTGCCAGGGCAATGCACCTAAAACCCACAAGGAGATATCCATGGCAGCACTCAAAGGCTCGCGCACGGAACAATGCCTGAAGGACGCCTTTGCTGGCGAATCCCAGGCCAACCGTCGCTATTTGTACTTCGCGAACAAAGCTGACGTTGAAGGTCAGAACGATGTGGCAGCCCTGTTCCGTTCCACCGCCGAAGGTGAAACAGGTCACGCCCACGGTCACCTGGAATTCCTGGAGCAATCCGGCGACCCAGCAACCGGCATGCCCATTGGCTCGACACGTGACAACCTGGCTTCGGCTGTGGCTGGCGAAACCCACGAGTACACCGACATGTACCCTGGCATGGCCAAGACTGCTCGCGAAGAAGGTTTTGACGAAGTCGCCGACTGGTTCGAGACCCTGGCCAAGGCTGAGCGTTCACACGCCAACCGTTACCAGAAAGCTTTGAACGAACTGGTGGATTGATTCCCCTTGTTCCCTCAGCCCGCTGCACCGCAAGGCGCAGCGGGTTTTTCTCAGGGCTCTGAACGCAGAACCTTCAGAAAAACCCCATAAAAATCTCACAGGAGCACAACATGGCCAAAGAAGGCAACCTCGAAGCCCCCACACGACATGCCCTTGGCTGGGAGGGTCCGGATTTTTACAACGAGGAAAAGTGCTTCGACGAGTTGGAGCGCATTTTTGACATCTGCCACGGCTGCCGCCGCTGCGTGAGCTTGTGTGGCTCTTTCCCCACCTTGTTCGACCTGGTGGACGAGAGCAGCACCATGGAAGTCGATGGTGTGGACAAGAAGGATTACTGGAAAGTGGTCGACCAGTGCTTCATGTGCGACCTGTGCTACATGACCAAATGCCCCTACACCCCACCTCACGAGTGGAACCTAGACTTCCCGCACACCATGCTGCGTGCCAAGGCCATCAAGTTCAAAAAAGGCGAAGTGGGCGCGGCTGAAAAGTTTCTGGCCTCCACCGACACACATGGCTCGTTTGCAGGCATCCCGATCGTGGTGCAAGCCATCAATGCCATCAACAAAACCGAAGCGGCCCGCAGCGTCATGGAAAGTGTGGCAGGTGTCGACAAAAACGCCTGGCTGCCCTCTTTGGCCACGAAAAAATTCCGCTCCAGCGCCCCGGATGCCAAGGCGTCCAAAGTGGTGGATGGCGAGAAAACACATGGCAAAGTGGCGATCTACTCCACCTGCTACATCAACTACAACGAGCCTGGCATCGGCCATGACCTGCTGAAGATCCTGGACCACAACGCCATTCCCTATGTGCTGGTCGAGAAAGAAAAGTGCTGCGGCATGCCCAAGCTCGAATTGGGTGATCTTGAATCGGTCCAGCAGTCCAAAGAAGCCAACATTCCGGTGCTGGCCAAATACGCCAAAGATGGTTACGCCATCATGGCGGCCGTGCCCAGCTGCGCCTTGATGTTCAAGCAGGAAATCCCTCTGATGTTCCCCGATTGCGCCGACACCCAGTTGGTCAAAGACGCGATGTGGGACCCGTTTGAATACTTCATGGCCCGCAAGCGCGACGGCTTGCTCAAGACCGAATTCCCGCAAAAATTGGGCAATGTGAGCTACCAGATCCCATGCCACGGCCGGGTGCAAAACATTGGCAAAAAGACCGAAGAAATGCTCAAGATGATCCCGGACACCGAGATCAACACCATCGAGCGCTGCTCGGGCCACGCCGGAACCTATGGCGTGAAAAAAGGCTCACACGACATGGCCATGAAAATCGGCAAACCCGTGTTCAAGGCCATGGCCACCATGAAAGACGGCTCCAAGCCCGACTTCATCAGCTCTGACTGCCCGCTGGGCGGCCACCACATTGCCCAAGGCTTTGAGGTCAACGGCTTGGGCGCCCCCGAACTGAACCACCCCTTGACCCTGGTGCGCAAAGCCTACGGTCTCAAATAAGGAACACTGCCATGCAACTGACTGGAAAAATCACACCCGAGACCTTGATGTCTTTGGAGGCTTACACCAAGTGGCGCAAGGTCCACAAACCCGATGTCATCGCCCACCGCAAGCTGCGCAGCGTGCAGTTGGGCGAGCACATCAACATGCAGTTTGAGAGCGAAACCACCATCCGCTATCAGATCCAGGAGATGCTGCGCATCGAAAAAGTCTTCGAAGAAGAGGGCATCTTGCAAGAGATCGAGGCTTATGCCCCGCTGGTGCCCGACGGCAGCAACTGGAAAGCCACCATGATGATCGAGTACACCGACATCAACGAGCGCAAGCGCGAACTGGCCAAGCTGATCGGCGTGGAAGACAGGATGTTTGTCGAGGTCGAAGGCCATGGCCGTGTGTATGCGATTGCCGACGAAGACCTGGACCGTGAGACCGAAGAAAAAACCTCAGCGGTGCACTTTGTGCGTTTTGAACTCAAGCCCGACATGTGCGCGGCCGTGAAGGCTGGCGCTGGCGTCAAGATGGGCTGCGACCACACGCATTACCCGTCACACATTGAAATCGCTGCAGATACCTTGGCCAGCCTGGCGGGCGATCTGAAGTAAGCCGTTTGCGTTTTTCCTGCCTGACCCCTGCTGCGGCCCTTGGTGCTGTTGCAGGGGTTTTCTATTGGGGCAGCTGGTGGTCGTTTTTGACCGGGCAGAGCGCCAGGCCATGGTCTACACCGTGTTGTGTTTTAAAGGCCCAGCAGCGCAGGATCACCTTGACCGTGGCGCACCAGGGTGGGTTCATCGCCGCTCATGTCGATCACCGTGGTGGGCTCGAGCGAGCAGGCGCCTGCATCAATGACCGCGCCCACTTGGTGCTCCAGTCGCTCGCGAATGTCTTGCGGGTCATTCAGGGGGGCATCTTCTCCCGGCATGATCAAGGTGGCGGCCAACAGCGGTGCGCCATGCAGGGCCAGCAGTTCTTGCAGCACTTTGTGCTCGGGCACGCGCAGGCCAATGGTTTTGCGCTGGGGATGGCTCAAGCGGCGCGGCACTTCCTTGGTGGCTTCCAGAATGAAGGTGAAGGGCCCGGGCGTGGCCTGCTTGATGGCGCGAAACTGCCGGTTGTCCACCCGGGCGTAGTTGGCCAGCTCGCTCAAGTCGCGGCACAGCAGCGTCAGGTGGTGCTTGTCGTCCACAGCGCGGATGCGGCGCAACTGGTCGGCGGCGTTCTTGTCGTCCAGGTGGCAGACCAGGGCGTAGCTGGAATCGGTGGGCACCGCCAGCACATTGCCTTGCTTGAGCAGTTGCACGGCTTGTTTGAGCAAGCGTGCTTGCGGGTTCTCGGGGTGAACAGTGAAAAACTGGGCCATGGCTGTGGGCAGTAGATTGCCGGTGATGATGGTGGACTTTACTTGAGGGCGCCGTCAGCTTTGAAAAGAGGGCAGACTCAAGTTTGCGCAGCTTGAACGGCGATGCGGCTTTCCCGCACAGTGAGCCAGGCGCCTAATGCGCCGCACAGGGCGACCAAACCCATGCCAGCAAAGGTCCATGGGTCGGGCAAATGGTTGAACACCACCCAGCCGCCCAGCACGGCAAAGCCGATCTGGGTGTATAAATAGGGCGTCAAGGTGGCAGCTGGAGTGCGGCCGTAGGCCAGGATCAGCAAAAAATGTCCAATCGAGGCCAACACCCCCATCAGCAGTAATTGCAACCAGACTGTCCAGTCTGCAGGCATTTCCCAGACAAAAGGCAGCAGCAGTGAGGCCATGGCGGTGCCGATCCAGCCGGTGTAGAAATGGGTGGTGATCGGGTCTTCGGTCTTGGCCATCTTGCTGGTCAGAAGTTGAAAGCCGGAGTTGGTTCCCACCAGCATCAGCAGCAAGAGCACGGTCCAATCAAGGTGTTGGCTGCCGGGACGGATGATGATCAGGGTGCCGACAAATCCCCCCAGCACCAGCAGCCAGCGCAGAGGTCGGATTTTTTCTTTCAGTAGCCAGGCTGCCAGCAAGGTGATGACCAGGGGTGCCAGCAGTGAGATGGCCGTGAACTCTCCCACGGGCATGTATTTGAGGCTTAAAAAAGCCAGGATGCTGCAAGCAAACAAGAGCATGCCGCGAGCAAGCTGAAAACGCGGGTGCTGTGTCTGCAAAATGCGACGGCCGCGGCCTGGCCAGACTGCGGCCGTGGTGATGACGGCCTGGATGGCGTACCGGAACCACAGTGCCACCAGCACCGACAGGCCCGCGCTGACGTGACGGGTGGTGGTGTCCAGAGTGGCAAAGCAGGCCGTCGCCAAAACGGCAAATCCGATGCCCTGAAGGCTGGCGAGTCTGAGCGTGGGGGTCACTGAATGCGGTTGGCCAGCAGGTCCCAAACCGGGGTCAGTTGACCAGGCAGCAAAGGCAGGGTGCCCAGGTCGATGCGGCTTTCTTCAGGGCTGTGAAAGTCACTGCCACGCGAGGCGGCCAGATCGAATTCCAGCGCAGTTTCGGCGTAGCGCACCGCTTCGGGTGAAGAATGGCTGCCAGTGATGACCTCCACACCGCGCCCGCCGTGGGCCTTGAATTCACTGAACAGCGCGTACTCTTCGTTGGGCGTGAAGCCATAACGGGCCGGGTGGGCAATGACGGCGATACCACCCGCTTCGGTGATCCATTGCACCGCTTCTTGCAAGCGTGCCCAGCGGTGGGGCACGTAGCCGGGTTTGCCTTCGGTCAGGTATTTGCGAAACACCTCCGAGGTGTCGCTGCACACGCCCGTTTCGACCAGGTGGCGGGCAAAGTGGGTGCGCGAAATCAGCTCGGGGTTGCCGACGTAGTGCAGGGCGCCTTCGTAGGCGTTTTTGATGCCCACTTTGGCAAGGCCGTCTGACATTTCCTGTGCGCGTTCACTGCGCCCGCCCCGGGTGCGGCGCAATCCAGCCACCAAGGCGCTGTCGTGCGGGTCAAAGCCCAGGCCCACGATGTGCACCGTCTGGTGGGCAAAGGTGACCGAAATCTCGGTGCCGGTCAGGTAGGGCAGTCCCTGCGCACGGGCTGCGGCCAGGGCGCGGTCTTGCCCGCCCACTTCGTCATGGTCGGTCAGCGCCCACAGTTCCACGCCGTTGGCTTTGGCACGTTCGGCCAGGGCTTCGGGGGTGAGGGTGCCGTCAGAAATAACGGAGTGGCAGTGCAAGTCGGCGTTCATCATGCGGTCCATTTTAGGCGCATGTCGCTGGGCCAGGGCGTGTTGTGGGGTCTTGTCTTGCCCAAGCTTTGGAGCAGACAACAGCCCTGCAGTCCTTCGGGCTGATGCCTGTGGCCGATAATCCAGGCATGACCACGATGCAGACTTTTGCGGAGCCCCAGCCATGGCACTGATGATCACCGACGAATGCATCAACTGCGATGTGTGTGAACCCGAGTGCCCGAACCAGGCGATCTATCTGGGTGAAGAAATTTACGAAATCGACCCGTCCAAGTGCACCGAGTGCGTGGGCCATTTTGACGAGCCTCAGTGTGTGCAGGTTTGCCCTGTGGCCTGCATTCCCGTCAACCCCCAGCACATCGAAAACCCTGAATCGCTTTGGGCCAAATACCGCAGGCTGCAGGGGCAGTGAGCCGGGCAGCCCGCCTCATTCTGCGGTGGGTACGTCTGGCGCAGGCGCTTTGACCGGCCGGGGCGGTTTGGGGCGTGGTGGCTTGCTGGTGTGGATGCGCACCATGGCCTTTTCCATGTCACCCGACAAGAGCAGCGGCAAAGCTGCTACAGAGCGGTGGATGCTGTCGTCGATGGCTTTGCGGTGTTCAAGCATGGGCTTCTTTAAAACCCAGCTGACCACTTCGGCCTTGTCGCCCGGGTGGCCCACGCCAATGCGCAGGCGCCAGTAATCGGCGGTGCCCAACTGCGCATGGATGTCGCGCAGACCGTTGTGCCCCGCATGGCTGCCACCCAGCTTGAGCTTGGCCTCGCCCGGTACGATGTCGAGTTCGTCGTGCGCGACCAAAATTTCTTGTGGCTGAATTTTGAAGAACCGAGCCAGTGCGCTGACCGACTTGCCCGACAGGTTCATGAAGGTCTGGGGTTCGAGCAGCCACACGTTTTGACCGTTGACGGTGGTGCGAGCCACCAGACCGTGGTAGCTGCGCTCAGGCACCAGTGAGACCTTGAGCTCTCGGGCCACGGCGTCAATCCACCAGAATCCGGCGTTGTGGCGGGTGTCGTCGTATTCACTACCCGGGTTACCCAGGCCAACGAAGAGTTTGATCATGGGGGTTCATTGTCCTTGGTGAAGCATTCATGGGGTCGGATCAACAGCACCGGTGCCAAGCAAAAGGCCCGCTTGCGCGGGCCTTTCAAAGCAGGCTGGAGAGCCCTTAGACACGAAGATTACTTCTTGCCTTTGCCTTTGCCCTTGGCAGCTGCAGGAGCAGCGGCCACAGGTGCGACCACAATTTCTTCAACAGGTGCGACGGCCGTCACAATGACGGGGTTCTTTTTGCCATGGGTCACAGGCTTGCAACCTGTTGGCAAAGTGATGTCGTTCAAATGCAGTGACACGCCTTTGGTCAGACCTTTGAGGTCCACGGCGATGAATTCAGGCAAGTTGGCAGGCAAGCAAGCCACTTCGATTTCGGTCACCACGTGGTTGATCGTGCACTTGTCAGTCTTGACGGCTTCTGACTCTTCTTCACCGCTGTAGTGCAATGGCACTTTCATGTGCAAAGTGGTGTTGGCATCGACGCGTTGGAAGTCGATGTGTTGAACCAATTGCTTGTAGGGGTGCATTTGGTAGTCACGCAGCAAGACTTTGCTGGACTCACCATTGAACTCCATGTCCAGGATGGAGGCGTGAAACGCTTCTTTTTTCAAGGCGTGCCACAAAGCATTGTGGTCCAGTTCAATCAGCTGAGGAGCCGTTGTGGAACCATAAACGATGCCAGGTGTGCGACCGGCGTTGCGGAGACGGCGGCTCGCACCCGTGCCCTGCTTGGAGCGCTCAAAAGCGACAAATTTCATACATTTCTCCTTCTAGGGTCCACCGCGACCAGTGCGACCCTGACTCAAAAAAGCCAGCCAGTCTTGGAAGACGGCTGGCGACTGTGGGCCTGTGACCGATCAGGCGTGATCAGAAAACAGGCTCATCACCGATTCACCGTGGGCAATGCGGTTGATCGTTTCAGCGATCAATGGTGCCACGGAGAGTTGGCGAATCTTGGAACACGCAGCCGCTTGTGCCGACAAGGGGATGGTGTTGGTGACCACAACCTCGTCGAGGGCTTCGCCTTTGGCGATGCGGTCGATGGCTGGGCCCGAAAAAATGGGGTGAGTGCAGTAAGCGTAGACTTTTTTTGCGCCACGCTCTTTGAGCACTTCTGCGGCTTTGACCAAAGTGCCCGCCGTGTCAATCATGTCGTCCATGATCACACAGTTGCGTCCATCGATCTCGCCAATGACGTGCATCACTTCGCTGACATTGGCTTTGGGGCGACGCTTGTCGATGATGGCCAAATCACAACCGAGTTGTTTGGCCAGAGCGCGGGCACGGACCACGCCACCGACGTCGGGTGATACAACAATCAGATCGTCGTAGTTTTGCTGGCGCAAATCGCCCAGCAAAACTGGGGACGCGTAAATGTTGTCAACCGGGATGTCAAAGAAGCCTTGGATTTGGTCGGCGTGCAAGTCCATGGTCAAAACGCTGTCAACACCAACGGCTTGCAGCATGTTCGCCACCACTTTGGCCGAAATCGGCACGCGCGTCGAGCGTGGACGACGGTCTTGCCGGGCGTAACCAAAGTAAGGAATGACAGCGCTGATGCGTCCAGCCGATGCACGTTTGAGCGCGTCGACCATGATCAGCAATTCCATCAGGTTTTCATTGGTGGGTGCACAGGTGGACTGAACCACAAACACTTCGCGTGCCCGAACGTTTTGCTTGAGTTCGACAGTGACTTCACCATCGGAGAAACGTCCTACATCAACAGCGCCAAGTTGCGTACCCAAGTGCTTGGCGATTTCGGCAGCCAAAACGGGATTGGCATTACCGGTGAACAGCATGAATTCAGGGGGGAGCGGGGCAGGCTGCATGTGCATTCCAGCGATCAGAAAAAAGGGCCTGTACGAATGAACGTATTTGGCAGGGGAAGAAGGACTCGAACCTTCGAATGCCGGAATCAAAATCCGGTGCCTTAACCAACTTGGCGACTCCCCTACACGGGTTAACCGCTGGAACAGCGATCAACCGATCAACTTTCGCTGGATGCCCAACCTGATAAAGGATGAACTTCCATATTGCTGCAAAACCGGCTGAGAAAATGATCAGGTACTGTCACTTTCTTGGTGTTGTCCTTGCAAAGGGCAAACACTGCGCTTCCGGAACCCGTCATTCTAGCTTGTAATCCGTGATCGTTGAGCAAGAGAATTGCCTGACCGATACCGGGGCACAAGTTTTGTGCAACGGCTTGCAAATCATTGTGACCGAAGTCATATGTCTGTGCAGCGAAGACCGAAATTGTAGCAGTGTTTGTGTCACGTTTAAGATCTGGATGCGCAAATATTTGAGAAGTTTCAAGACCAGTTGGGGGCTTGATGACCCAAAAGTGGGCTGCAGGCAAATCGATGGGGGTGATTTTTTCTCCAATCCCCTCGACCCAAGCGTTGCGACCTCGCAAAAAAAATGGCACATCGGCACCCAGTTTCAGGCCCAGTTGCTCAAGTTCGGACAGATTCAGCTTGAGTTTCCACAAGCGGTTCAAGGCCAACAGGCAAGAGGCAGCGTCGGAAGATCCACCGCCCATGCCCGCTTGCGCAGGAATTTGTTTTTCAACGGCGATGTGAACCCCATCGGTGCATCCGGTGTGGTTTTGCAGCAAATGCGCAGCGCGGGTGATCAGGTCATTGTCTGGCAGTGCCATCGTGAGATCCTCACGACTGATGCCGCCGCCAGGCCGCTTTTCAAAATGCAAGGTGTCGCACCAGTCGATGAGCATGAAAACCGATTGCAGCAAGTGGTAGCCATCAGGTCGGCGGCCTGTGATGTGCAAAAAAAGGTTCAGTTTGGCCGGGGCGGGCACATCGTAGAGCGATTTCATGAATGGATTATCACCATGCTGGGTGTGCTCGGATGATGATGGTTTGTGCTCAGCGGTCCAAGGCGATGCGCAGCAAAGCCCCTGGGACGGGCTGTTGGCGCACAGCCGTGATTTTGCCTTGAGCGTGTCCTGATAAATCCACTTGCCAGCCCGGTGCCTCAGCCGGACGACCTGCAAGCCATTCAAACAAGGCCGCAATGGGCAACTCGGTCCCTGTTAATCGAGCCCCTAGGCTTTGCAGATTGTTGCTTTGAGTTTGCTGCTGTCCTTGTATCAGTTGCGCACCCTGTGCGGACCATTTGAGCAAGGCCAAGGTGGTTCCGATGGGGCTGAGCAAAACAATTTCACCTGTTTGGGCCGAGCCCTGCAATTCAAAACTGGCGCTTAAGGTTTCGGGGGGCTCTTTGAGAACTTCAATGGCCAAGCGTCCTGACCAGTAAGCGTTGGCGTCTGGTGCGCTCAAGCGAGGGGTCGAGCAGCCCGTGGCCAACAGGGCCAAGACCAGCGTTGCAGCCCATGTACCTCGCTCCAGCTGCCAGCTTGGCCTGTTTCGACCAGAAACAAGTTGTGTGCCCACCGCTGGCCAAGTTGCCTTGTTCATCATGGCTTGAAATCAAAGCGTTTGAGGGTTTCAACCAGTGTTTCGTTGTCGGCTTTGAGCAAAAGGCCTTCGCGCCAAATGGCTTGAGCTTCTTTTTGTTGACCCATGCTCCAAAGGACTTCGCCCAGATGGGCCGCAATCTCGGCATCAGGGCGGGCTTTGTAGGCGGCCTGCAAAATGTCCCGAGCTTCGCTCAACTGGCCTTGGCGAAAAGCCACCCAGCCCAGACTGTCTTGAATATAGGCGTCGTTGGGAGAGAGCTTCAGGGCTTTCATGATCAATTGCCGGGCTTCGTCGAGTCGAACGTTGCGGTCGGCCAAGGAATAGCCCAGGGCGTTGAAGGCATGGGGGTCTTGTGGTTTGAGCTGCATCAGCTCGCGCAGCAGGCTTTCCATTTCGTCAAAGCGCTTGAGCTTTTCAGTCACCATGGCCAGCTCGGACAGCAGTTCGCTGTTGGGGGCGTTGGCATTCATGGCTTGTTTAACGACGGTGTAAGCTTCATCAAACCGTTTGTTGTCACGCAGCCAAACCGACTGAACAAGGGCTTTGCGAATGGCTTGTTCGGTGTTGGTGGTTTTGATTTGGGCCAATACTTGGCGTGCTTCCTCGCTGCGGCCTTGTTGGCTGAGCAAGTCGGCCTGACGGCTGGCCAGTTTGATGGGGTCGGCCGCGGCAGGAACTTGACTCAGCCACTGCGCTGCTTGGTTCAATTGACCCAAGCGCTGGGCTATTTGTGCCAAGGCCATCAAGGCCTCGGACAATCTGGCTTGTTCATCCTTGTCTTGACTGCTTTGGACCAATTGAACGTATTGGCGCAGTTTTTTTTCGGCTTCGGACCATTGGCTGTTTTCTTGGAGCATCAAACCGTGTACCAGCCAGGCTTCTGAAAAGGTGGGGTGTTCTGCATTCAGGCGCTTGAGCTCATGCAAGGCTTGTGCTTGTTGGGCCTGACCGATCAGGTGCCTGACGTATCCAAGTCTTAATGGCGGCTGAACGTCGCCTTGCATGGCCTGTGCCAAAAATGGCGACATTTCGGCAGGGGTTGAATTGGCCAGGCTGAGCGCCAAAATCAGGGGCGCAGAGGCCTTGGCATCTGCGGCGTGGCCTTGGCGTGCTGCTTCTATGGCCAAAGGGAGTTGACCTGAATCGCGCCGCATGCGGCCAATGGTGGTCCATGTCGTGGCTGCGGTGCTGCTTTGTTTCAAGGCAAAAGCCAAGGCTTTTTCAACAGTGTCTGCCGCCATTTGTTTGTCTTGCACCCTGGAAAAAACCCGGGGCACAGACGCAATGGCCATGCTTTGTTCGACTTCGGGCAGTTCTCGGATGGAGTCGGTCAAGGCCTGTCCCGCTTCGTCAACTTTGTTCAAGGCGAGCAAAATTTGCAACACATAGCGGTTGGCTTCGGTGGCTTGGGGGATCGCTTTTTTCCATGCCTGTGCGGCTTGAAGGGCTGCATCGCCTGATCGCGACTGCAAAGCCAGATCGACGGCTCGCTGAAACAGCCGGGGGTCGTTGGTTTTGCGTGCCGCATCCAGAATCAGAGAAAAACCACTGCCTGGCGAGCCGCTGCGCACATTCAATTCACCCAGCAGCAATTGGTAAAACAAAACAGCATCAAGGGCTGATTTTTGCGCGGGGTTTTCGGCCGCGGGGGTTGCGGGTGGTGCGGCGGGTGTGGCCGGTTGTGCCCATGCGCTCAAAACGCAAGAGGAGATGACGGCGAGTCGAAACCAGAATTTCATGGCTTCATCATAATCGAGCAAGCCGCTGGCTTGAGCAGCGTCAAACAAGCCCCTTTTTGCCCCCCAGCCTATGCCTGAACTCCCCGAAGTAGAAGTCACCCGTCGCAGTTTTGTCGATCGCATTGCTTCAGCCCGAATCTTGGCCCTGCACATGGGCAAGCCACTGCGCTGGCCCTTGGGTGTGCCTGCGCTTCACTTGGTGGGAAGACAGGTTGTGGGGGTGCGCCGACGCGGTAAATATCTCTTGCTTGATTTGGACCAAGGCTTGTTGCTGCTGCATTTGGGCATGTCCGGTAGCCTTAACTTTGCGCCTGCGCAGCCCGAGCCCGGCGTGCACGACCACATGGACTTGGTGACCGATCGGGGGGTGTTGCGTTTGCACGACCCGCGCCGCTTTGGTGCAGTGGTCTGGGCCCCGTCTGAAGACTCACCTCAAGCGCAGAAATTGCTGGGACGTCTGGGTGTCGAGCCCTTGAGTGCCCAGTTTGATGTAATCGCTTTTGCGCTGGCCCTTAAAAAACGTCAGTCGGCCATCAAACAGGTCTTGTTGGCGGGTGATGTGGTGGTGGGTGTGGGCAATATTTACGCTTCTGA
This sequence comes from Limnohabitans sp. 2KL-3, assembly GCF_001269405.1. Classification (NCBI taxonomy): domain Bacteria; kingdom Pseudomonadati; phylum Pseudomonadota; class Betaproteobacteria; order Burkholderiales; family Comamonadaceae; genus Limnohabitans; species Limnohabitans sp. 2KL-3. Next base: position 273,882 of record NZ_CXON01000002.1, on the reverse strand, counting down.
AGCTTTGTTCATGGCGGGCATTCGCCCTACGACCAAGGCCGCGCGTTTGTCTAAACCGCGTGTGGCCCGCTTGCACGCCGCCATTGTCCAAGTGCTGAACCGAGCGCTGGAGCAAGGCGGCAGTTCACTCAAGGATTTTGTGAGCGCCGAAGGCCGCACCGGCTACTTTCAGTTGGAAGCCGCTGTTTATGGCCGGGCGGGCGAACCTTGCCGACGCTGTGCTGCACCCATCAAGTCCATGCTGCAAGGCCAGCGCACCACCTTTTATTGCCCAACATGCCAGAAACCGTGACAACTTTGCCTGAAGATTTTGCCCGCCGCATGGTGGCGTGGCAGCGACTGCACGGGCGGCAAAGCCTGCCCTGGCAAAACACCCAAGACCCTTACCGCGTTTGGTTATCCGAAATCATGTTGCAGCAAACGCAGGTGAGCACGGTGTTGGATTATTTTTCGCGTTTCTTGGTGCGTTTTCCGGACGTGGCTGCGTTGGCAGCCGCGCCGCAAGACGATGTGCTGGCTCTGTGGAGTGGCCTGGGTTATTACAGCCGTGCCCGCAACTTGCACAAATGCGCCCAAGAGGTGATGGGGCGTTTTGGCGGGTCATTTCCGCGCCGCGCCGACGATCTGCAAACCCTGCCCGGCATTGGCCGATCCACAGCGGCAGCGATTGCGGCGTTTTGCTTTCAAGAACGTGTGGCCATTTTGGATGGCAATGTCAAACGCGTGCTGACCCGTGTGCTGGGTTACGGCGATGATTTGGCTGTGGCCAAGAACGAAAAAACCCTTTGGGCGCTGGCGCAAGACTTGTTGCCCACCCAAGCTGCCGACATGCCGCGTTACACCCAGGCCCTGATGGATTTGGGGGCCACCGTGTGTTTGCCGCGCAAGGTTCAGTGCGAATCCTGCCCTGTGCACGCTGTGTGCCAAGCCAAAGCCCGTGGCGAGCCGCTGGCCTATCCCGTCAAAACCCGCAAACTCAAACGCAGCAGTGCCACGCTGTGGTTACTTTGGGCTGTTAATGAGCAAGGGCAGGTGTGGCTGCAAAAGCGCCCGGACACCGGTATTTGGGCCGGTTTGTTCAGCTTGCCGGTGTTCGACTCGGAAACGGATTTGTTGGCCGCCTGGGCGCAAGGCACGCAGCTTGATTACAGAACACCCTGGAAGCATGTGTTGACCCACCGCGATTTGCATTTGCACCCGGTGCGCATGCTTGGGTCTGCGGCATCCAACCCGGCTTGTGCCGGACTGTGGGTGGATGCCCATGCCTGGCCCGCGATGGGTTTGCCAGCGCCGATTCGAACCTTGCTGATGGATTGACCCATGGCATGTCGGCGACCTGTGCCTGGCCTGTATTTGTGGCAACCCGCTCCTCAGGTGAGCCGCAATAGGGATGTGCAAATGAGTTGAGTCAGAGCGCGTCCAGCTCTCGGTGTCGTTTGAGGGTGAGCCACCGTGTGCCGAAGTTTTGCACCAGTTGCTCCACCATGAACACCGAGCGGTGTTGCCCTCCTGTGCAGCCGATGGCCACCGTCACGTAACTGCGATGGTCACGCTCGATCGCCGGAATCCAGTGTTTTAAAAACCCCTCGATTTGCAATTGCATTTGAACAAATTCTTCCGACTGACGCAGGTAAGCCTGAACAGGCTCGTCACGTCCCGTCAGGGGCTTGAGGGCACTTTCATAGTGAGGGTTGGGCAGCATGCGCACGTCAAACACATAGTCGGCGTCGGTGGGAATGCCGCGTTTGAAAGCAAAGGATTCAAACACCAGAGTCAGCTGCGCCGATGGGGCGCTGACCAGCGTTTTGATGTAGGTCTGAAGTTGAGCCGAGCGCAGCAAACTGGTGTCGATGACGTGGGCACGCTCTCGCAGGTCAGACAAGAGTTCGCGTTCGAATCCGATGGTTTCCACCAGTGCTTTGTCGTTTTGAGGTTTGTCGCCTCCTGACAAAGGGTGCTTGCGGCGTGTTTCCGAATAACGCCGCTGCAAGGTGTCCGATGAGGCGTCCAGGAAGACCGACTTCACAGTCATGCCCATGTCGCGCAACAAGGCCATTTGCTCGGGCAAGAGGTGCAAGGAGTTGGCGCTGCGCACGTCAATCGCAATGGCCAGTCGTTGTTCCTTTTGTTGTTGTTCGAGCTTGACAAAGGGGATCAACAATTCGGGTGGCAGGTTGTCGACGCAGTAATAGCCCGCGTCTTCGAGTGCGTGCAGCGCCACCGATTTGCCTGAGCCGGACATGCCGGTGATGAGGATGATGTCCATGTTCAGCGTTGAGCGGCCTTGCGGCCCATGATTTTGGTGGGGTTGCCGAGCATTTCACGGGCATGTGCCAAGGTGGTCGCCGATAACTTTTCTCCGCCCAACATGCGAGCGATTTCGCTCACGCGCTCATCGCCGCTGACGCCTCGCACTTGGCTGCTGACTTGGCCCTTGGCGGCGGCTTTACTGACCAACAGATGGTGGTCAGCGCAGGCGGCTACTTGGGGCAGGTGGGTGACCGCCAGCACCTGACGGTGTTGGCCCAATTGCTTCATCAAGCGGCCCACGGTTTCGGCCACGGCACCGCCCACACCAGAGTCCACTTCGTCAAAAATCAAGGTACCTGCTTCGCCCAGTTCGCTGGTGGTCACTGCGATGGCCAGTGCAATGCGTGAGAGTTCTCCACCCGAGGCCACTTTGCCCACAGGTCTTGGCGTGCTGCCTTCGTGCCCGGCAACGAGAAAACTGACCTCTTCCATGCCGTGCTGCGCGAGTGTCTCCAAGGGTAGCAATTGCACCTCAAATCGCCCCCCCTGCATGCCCAGTTGCTGCATCGCACTGCTGACCGCCTGAGCCAGTGGTTTGGCCGCTTGTTGACGCTGACGCGAGACCGCTTTGGCCGCTTGGGTGCAGGCGTTTTGTGCAGCCATTGCGGCTTTTTGCAGACTTTGCAAGTCGGCAGCAGCATCGAGTTGAGCCAACTCTTGACGCCAAGCCTGCAGTGACAGTGGCAGTTCGTCAGGTGTTTTTTTGTAACGCCTGGCCAAGGATAACCAAAGGCCCATTCGCTCATCGAGTTTGGCCAATTGTTCGGGGTCCAGATCGGTTTTACGCAAATACGCATGCAGGCTATGGGCCACGTCTTCGGCTTGTGCCAGAGCTGAAGCCAGGACATCGGCCAGAGCGCTGAACTCAGGCTCGACGGGGCCAAGCGATTGCAAGGCCTGGATGGCACGCGACAGCTGCCTGAGTGCGCCACCTTCGCCGTCGTTTTCTTCACCTTCGAGCAAGACAGTGCCCAAATTGGCCCCATCCAGCAGGGCTTGAGCGTTGGCCAGTCGGCCATGCTGGGTGCTCAGCTCCTGCCATTCATCCACTTGGGGATTGAGTTTTTCCAGTTCACCGATTTGCCAAGCCAGTCGTTCGCGCTCACGGGTCAGGGTGCTTTGAGCTTGTTGCGCATCGGTCAGAGTTTGCTGGGCTTGTCGCCAAGTGTGCCAAGTGGTTTTCAGGGGGCGGGTGTCAATGCCCGCATACGCATCCAGCAAGCCCCGCACCGCATCGGGGCGAGTCAGGCTTTGCCAGGCGTGTTGCCCGTGGATGTCCAACAGTTGCTCGCCCAGTTCGCGCAGCTGTGTTGCGGTGGCAGGGCTGCCATTGACCCAGGCGCGGCTTTTGCCCGAGGTGTCGACTGTGCGGCGCAACAACAAAGATACATTCGTTTCAAAACCAGCCTCCTCCAGCCAAGACTGGATGGCGGGGGTGGGGTCGAATTCGGCGCAAACTTCACAGCGGCTTGCACCTTCACGGACCACGCCAGATTCGGCGCGAGCACCCAAGGCCAGCTGCAGTGCGTCAATCAAGATGGATTTGCCGGCACCGGTTTCACCCGTCAAAACGCTGAAACCACTGGCCAGGTCCAATTCAAGGGATTGCACGATCACAAAGTCGCGCAAGGTGATGTGCGTCAGTGCCATGTCTCAGTCGCCTCCATTCCAATGCATTTTCTTACGCAGGGTGTCAAAGTAGTTCCAACCTGCGGGATGCAAAAAGCGCACCGTGTGCTCAGAGCGCTTGACCACAATCCGATCACCCAAAATCAGATCGGCCAATGACTGCATGTCGAAATTGGCGCTGACGTATCGCCCGGCCACGATTTCGATGCTGATTTCAGACGACTCGGGCAGAACGATCGGCCGGTTGGACAAGGTGTGAGGTGCAATGGGTGCCATGACCCACCCACCAATGCCAGGGTGCATCAAAGGCCCGCCCACCGACAAGGAATAGGCGGTGGAGCCTGTGGGGGTGGCGATGATCAGGCCGTCGGCGCGTTGGTTGGACACAAAACGGCCATCGACCTCGACCCGCAACTCCACCATGCCCGAGGTGCCACCCCGGTTGACCACCACGTCGTTCATGGCCAAAGCGCTGAACACGCTGCGTTGGTCACGCATCACATGGGCTTGCAGCAGGCTGCGGTCTTCGGTTTGATAGTGGCCTTGCAGCATCGGCAACAACACATCTTGGTAACTTTGTAGCGGGATATCGGTGATGAAACCCAGTCGACCTTGGTTGATGCCCATCAAAGGCAGATTGAATCGGGCCATTTGCCGACCAATGCCCAGCATGGTGCCGTCACCCCCAACCACGAGCCCCAGATCACACTGCTGGCCAATGGCAGCCATGTCGAGCATGGGGTGTTGGTTCAATCCGGTGTGCAAAGCGGTTTCTTGATCCAGCACCACGTCACAGCCTTGCCGCGTCAGAAACTGGGCCACGTCGTCCAAAGCCCGGCGAGAACTCTCCAGTGCCCCACCGTGGGCGGTGGTGTGGTACTTACCAAAAAGTGCAACATGACGGAACTTGGATTTCATCTGCAAATTACATCATTAAAATGTGTCTATGCTAGATGATCGTGCCAAGTTATTGCTCAAAGCGCTGGTTGAACGCTATATTGCGGACGGCCAACCCGTGGGCTCGCGCACGCTCTCCAAAGCCTCTGGCCTGGACCTGTCGCCCGCCACCATCCGCAATGTGATGTCCGATCTCGAAGAGCTGGGCCTGATCGCCAGCCCGCACACCTCGGCAGGGCGCATCCCCACCAGTCGTGGCTATCGTTTGTTTGTGGACACCATGCTCACGGTGCAACGCGACGGCTTGGATACGCCTGCGCTCACCCCGGATCAGCCGCAAAAAGTGATCGCCAGTGCGGCCAATTTGCTCTCCAATTTGTCGCATTTTGTGGGCGTGGTCATGACCCCCCGCAGGCCTTCGGTGTTTCGGCACATTGAATTTTTACGCCTGTCCGAGCGGCGTTTGCTGGTCATCATTGTCTCGCCCGAGGGCGATGTGCAAAACCGAATCCTGTTCACCGAGACCGATTACTCCCAAAGCCAGCTGATTGAAACTTCTAATTTTTTGAACAGCCATTACGCTGGCATGGCCATTGAGCAGGTGCGCAGCCGGGTGCAGCAAGAGCTTGTGAGCCTGCAAAGCGAAATCGCCACGCTGATGCAAGCGGCCGTTCAGGTCAGCAGCGAGGCTTTGGCCGAAGACCAGAACGAGGTGGTGATTGCCGGCGAGCGCAACTTGCTGTCGGTCAGTGACTTTTCCAGTGACATGGGGCATTTGCGCCGTGCTTTCGAGCTTTTTGAACAAAAAACCCAGTTGATGCGTTTGCTGGACGTGTCCAGCCAGGCCGAGGGCGTGCGCATTTACATTGGCGGTGAAAGTCAGATCGTGCCCATGCAAGAGCTGTCGGTGGTCAGCTCGCCTTATGAGGTGGATGGCCAAGTGGTGGGCACCTTGGGCGTGATCGGCCCGACCCGCATGCCCTATGACCGCATGATCCAGATCGTCAACATCACTTCGCGCTTGGTCAGCAATGCGCTGAGCCAGTCCAAATAAACGCCCGCCAGGCCACTACAATCACGGCTTCGGTGGGGGCGTTAGCTCAGTTGGTTAGAGCAGAGGACTCATAATCCTTTGGTCCACGGTTCAAGTCCGTGACGCCCTACCATTTAATTCTTCAAGTCACTTTGTACAACGCTACAAAGTGACTTTTTTATTGGGCGGTTCCAAGTTGGCACACGCTGCCAGTACAGTAGTTCCACGCTGCGGGGCTGTGTTCTATGACTGAACGCCACACTGACGCACCGCTGGCAACTGACGCAGCCGCCGTCAAAACCAGCAAGCAACGCACCATTGACGCACTGACAGCAGCATCGCCCAGCGTCCTGCTGCTGCGAGACGGTGAGTTGGTGCTGTATCGCCGCACACGCAGTCTGCTTGACCAATGCCGCTTCAAGTTGGCAGACGGCAAGTGGCACAGATTCTCAACACGCCGTGCCAGTTTGGAAAACGCCATGGCTGCTGCCTGGGATAGGTATGACGAAGCCAGATACCGCCAGCGGCTGGGTTTAGCACACAGAACGCCTGCTGAAAGATACGTGGTGCGGTACAGAATCAATGGGCATAGAGGCCCATTTGCTGATGAAACTTGGAATGCCACATGGACAGAGGCGCCCGTTACCTGCGGATTTTTGTGAATGGCAATACAAATCATCGAAGCTCAAGGCCAAGGACGAGGCAGTTGACGAGATGAAGCAGACACACGCATGCTACGTGTGCATTGACGAGGCGTTGTTTGAAACAACATTCACTCAGCTGACGTCCTGCAAGTTTTTCCGTTTCTGTGAAGGCTTTCAACGACCAAGTTTGAACAGAGCCTTGAAGCGGTCAATCCGTGGCATTACATTGGTCAATAACTAAAATTAAAAATAGTATTTATATATCTATATAAATATTTTTATAAATATAAATTAAACATAATTTAATATTAATAGTTAATGTTAACATATAATTTTCTAGCATCAATGATGATAGGCAGGTTGACTGGAATTGCAGTTTTGTCTTAAAATTTGGAAAATGAACAAAACCAAACCGCTTATTTCCGCACAGGAGTTAGATGCACTGATTGGAGGATGGGGTTATTCATCGAGCCCCGCGATGGTTGATAAATTTTTTCCAATTCGAATTGTTTTATTAATCACCTTGGGTGCTATTGCCTCTTTTAGCTTGCTTTTTTTTACAGATAATATTTTTCAAGCTTTACATAATAATTCTGAAGCTACTTATATTAAAAGATATATGTATTTTAGAGGATGGTTTATGTTGATTTTTTTGATGATTGGATTCAATGCTTATCGAACGGGTAAATATGTTGCAATTAACTTTTTTATCATATTTATATTGGCGGCAATGAATTTTATATCTGATTTGTTCATGGTCTATCCTTCAAGATTGCAAAATATCACACCAGACTTTACGCTTATTTTACTCGGTCGCATAACGCTATTGTGGTTTTTGTTCTTAGGTGTTAAAAATGCGTCGCGGATACCGGAAAAAGGCAGTCGATTTGATGTTCTATTACCGTTTAGACGTGAAATTTAGATGTACATACTCGGAATGAGTTTCAAAAAATTCGCAGACCACAAATAAGGGGACTTGAACAAGTGTGAGACCAATGGCAGTGTCGAATGCGCACTTGTGGTGCGCACGAGTCGGTTCCTGATGCAGGTGAGCCTGCTGGAGATCAAGTCCGCCATTTCGTCCGATATGCTGCTGGGTTACTCTGACAAGCCTACTTACGTTGCTTTGCTGCAGCGTCCGAAAATCCTATCAATACCCAAGCCCGGGCAATGGCGATGCACAAAGAATGGAACGAGCGCACAGGATTTACTGTGTACTTTTTAAAACATAAGCCCGAGGGAAATGATCTCAACCGAGCAAATGAATGGCTTCATCCCACGGACGTTGCCTTCTAGGTTGACAGCCAAGGCGAGCTGGATGCGATTGCAGATGAGTTCAACAACCGCCTGCACAAAGGCTTGGGCGGACGATCATCGCTGTCTATTTGCAGGGAGCTTCCTCTGAATACACCACGATCATTGATTGAAACTCAAGGGTGAAGTGCTACACTCCAGCTTTGAATTCGTCGTTTTTGCTGATTCTTCTCATTGCTTAAATTTAAGTATTAAAAATAAAAAGTAGCAGACATATGAAAGAAAATAAACCACTTGTGAGTGCTCAAGAGCTAAATGCTTTAATTGAGGGCTGGGGAGAAACAGCGAATCAGCAAATTGACAAGTTTTACCCTTTGCGTTTTTGGCTCATAGTTTCAATTGCATTTATTTATGCATTCAACTTGTTGTTTACCCCAAATGAAATTGCATCAAGACTCTCCAATGAGCCTTTGGAAATTGCAAGGTTAACTAATTTTCTTTATTTCAGAGGCTGGTTCATAATTTTGGTGACAGCAATAGCAACCTATGCGTATCTCAACAACTGGTATATCAGTATTGTAATTTTCTGTATATTTTTGATATCGTCAGTGAACTTTATCTTTGACTTTTTTACTGTGTACAATGGTCAAATTGGTACGCCAACTACTTTGTTGACTGCTATATTGTTGTTGCGTATATTTATCTTGTTGTTGCTCTTTTTCAGTGTTAAAAACTTATCTAAAATACCAGAAAAAAAAGACAGAATGAACATCTTTTTGCCATTTGGCAAGAAAGAATGAAATAGTGGATTCGAGTAGAAATTTCAACACTGGGCGGATAAAAAGTGTAGTGCAACACCTCTTATCAGGTCTTGAATCCAAGCCGCTTTATGAACAGTTGATTCGGCCTCTTGAATGCAGGTTCTCCACATCTTGGAGCGATGGATCTGAAAGTCGATTCAGTCCATCTTGGCCCCGGACTTGATGATCACCTGCTCCCATTTGTCAATTTCGGCCTTCACAAAGGCTTTGAAATCTTCGGGGCTGCTGCCAACGGGTTCGGCGCCTTGTGCCTCCATTTTGTCTTTGATGTCTTGCGTATTGATGGCCTTGATGGTGGCGTTGTACAAGGCATTGACGATGTGCGCAGGGGTTTTGGCGGGGGCAAACAGACCATTCCAACTGGAGACCTCAAAGTCCGCAATTCCAGCCTCTGCCATGGTGGGAACATGGGGCAAAGTGCCCATGCGTTTTTTGCTGGCCACCGCGATCACATTGAGCTTTCCACTTTTGAGATGGGGAATGGCTGATAAGGCGGTTTGAAAGCTCATTTGAACCTGTCCGCCCAGCAAATCAGACATCGCAGGCGCTGCCCCTTTGTAAGGGACATGGATCAAATCAATGTTGGCGCGAAGTTTGAGAAGTTCGCCTGCCAAGTGTGGCGATCCGCCGCTCCCACTGGATGAGAAAGCCATTTTTCCTGGGTTTTGCTTTGCCAGGGCCACAAACTCGCGCAGGTTTTTAGCTGGTACTGAGGGGTGCAATGCCAAAACCGAAGGGGCAGTCATGGTCTGGGTGATGTGGATGAAGTCCCGCATGGTGTCATAACCGAGATTTTTGTAGGCGGTCATGTTGGTGGCGTTGGCGATGGTGCCCAACAGCAAGGTGTAGCCATCGGGCGTGCTGCGCGCTACAAATTCCGAGGCAATGTTGCTGCCTGCCCCCGCACGATTTTCAACAATCACAGCTTGTCCGAGCGTTTCCTGAAGCTTGATAGCAATGCTTCTGGCCACGATATCGGTGGCACCACCGGGCGCGTAGCCTACGATCAAACGGATGGGTTTATTGGGGTAGCTCGCATCTTGGGCATGGGCAGAAAATGCCAAAAGCCCCAACAAAATTGCCCAGAAGCGATTCATAAAATGACTGTCTCGTGGTGTGTAAATTTAGCCGCCAGTGTAGGTAGAGAGTGAGCCAGTCGGCAAGGGTTTGAACATGGGTGTTGACCCTTATGGGACAGAGGACGACTTTAGCCTGTCGCTAAATGAGACTTTGTGATTGCCCAATGGTCCAGGTTCAGGTGGTTGGTCACAATCAAAAAAGCAATTGATTGGGTGATCCATGGGAAAAAGCATCAGCGCACTGCAACTTGGAATTGTTTGGCAACGTTTGACGGGGCTGATGGATGAGGTCGCTCAAACCTTTGTTCGCACTTCGTTTTCAGTGGTCGTTCGTGAAAACTGGGACTTGGCCTGTTCATTGATGGATGCCAACGGCAGGGTGTTTGCGCAATCATCCCGTTCTATTCCCTCATTTTTAGGAACCATGCCACGAACTCTGGCCGCCATGCTGGAGCGCTATCCCAAACACACGCTGGAGCCTGGTGATGTCTTGATTTCCAATGACCCATGGTTGGGTACTGGACATCTGAACGACATCACCATGGTTCGGCCAATTTTTCGCGGTGTGGAGTTGGTGGCATTTGTGGGCTCAACCTTCCATACGGTTGACATTGGTGGTGCCCCCAATCCTTTTGCCAAAGACGCCTATGAGGAGGGCTTGTGCATTCCTGTTCTCAAAATTTGCAGACGGGGTGAAGAAAATTCGGATGTGGTTTCTTTCATCAAAGAAAACTTGCGTGAGCCTTTGGAAACCCTGGGTGACATCCGTGCGCAGTTTGCCGCTTACGAGTTGGCTCAAATCAAATTGTTGGCCTTGCTGCAGCAAGAAAAAATCGACGATTTGGCGGCGGTGACAGATCAGATCTTGTTGCGTTCAGAAAACAGCATGCGAAGAATGCTGGAATCCATGCCCGATGGGGAGTTCGATGACCAGGTCATGGCAGATGGGTTTGAAAAATCATTGTTGATTTGTTGCAATGTTCGGAAAAAAGGCTCCGAGTTGGTGATCGATTATTCAGGCACGGATGCACAAATCGATAAGCCGATCAACTCTGTGATGAATTTCACTTTTGCTTACAGTGCCTATGCCGTCAAGTGTGCATTTGATCCCTCATCCCCCAACAACGATGGTGGACTGCGTCCCTTGACCATCTTGGCACCGGAGGGCTGTTTGGTGAATCCAACACGGCCGGCGCCCGTCTGGGGTCGGCATCTTTCTGGGCACTATTTGCCCTTTGTCATTTTTGGAGCGCTCTCCAAAATGATGCCCAACAAAATCATTGCGGACAGTGGCTCACCGATTTGGAATGTCTATTTCAAAGGGGTCGATCGATCCAAGCGTAAGTTTGTGAAAATGTTTTTCATGAGCGGTGGTTACGGTGCCAGAGCCAACAGCGATGGTCCTGCTTGTTTGAGCTTTCCGACCAATGTCGCCAACAGCCCGATAGAGCAATTTGAAAATCAGACGCCCATGCTGGTGACTGAAAAGAGTTTGCTCGTAGACAGCGGAGGGGCAGGTCTGCACAGAGGTGGACTGGGGCAGCGGATTTCTTTCAAATCGCTGTCGCCTGAGCCTTTGGCCTTCATGATTCGTCATGAGCGGGTCAAGCATCCGCCTCGGGGCTTTCTGGGTGGACTCGATGGGGCAGCGGGGCTTGATTTATTGGACGGTGTGAAAATTCCCGCTAAATCGGTCATCAGCATGCAAGAGGGGCAGGTCGTGACTTTTGAAACCCCTGGTGGGGGTGGTATGTCACCCGCTCATCTGCGTGAGCGTTCTGCGGTCCAAAGAGATTTGATCGATGGCGTAGTTTCAGTTGCAAGCGCGCAGCAAGATTATGGTTTGTCTGAGTCCGAAATCAAACAAATGCTGATTGCAAACAAAGGCAAATTGTCATGAGCAGTGAACCGAAGGTCATGAAGGGCCCCTTCCGTATTGGGGTGGACATTGGGGGAACATTCACCGACTTGGTCATGATTGACTCGCAAGGTCTCTTGGTTAACGAAAAGGTATTGACCACACCGCATGACCCCTCTGAAGGGGTGCTGACCGGGGTTGCCCTGATCACGAAAAACAACGGCGTCTTACCCGAGCAAGTGGAGAACATCATTCATGGCACCACGCTGGTCGCCAATGCATTGATCGAACGAAAAGGTGTGGTGACCGCATTGGTCACCACACAGGGGTTTCGGGATGTTCTTCAAATTGCGCGTGAATGGCGCTACGACATCTATGATTTATTTTTAACGCCAGTCGAGCCTTTGGTGCCGCGATCACTTCGCTTCGAGGTCAATGAACGGGTCGCATTTGATGGCGCCGTGGTGGTGCCACTGGACGAAGCTGCGCTTGAGCCCATTGCACGGCAAATCCGGGAGGCCGGTGCCCAGGCGGTCGCGATTTGTTTTCTGCATGCCTTCCGGCACGATGCCCATGAATTGAAGGCCAAGGAAATATTGCAGGCGCTGCTGCCCGACGTGACCATTTGCATCTCCAGCGAAGTCATGCCTGAAATTGGCGAGTATGAGCGGACAGCAACGGCAGTGTGCAATGCGTATGTGCAGCCCCTGTTTGAAAAATACATCTCTGGTCTGATCCAGGGTCTCAAAAGCATGGGTATTCAGAAGGACTTGTACCTCATGCAATCGGACGGTGGAACGGTCCATTACACGACGGCCATGGCCTATCCGATTCGACTGGTGCAATCGGGTCCTGCCGGCGGCGTGCAGGCCACGTCATTGATTGGAAAAATGGCTGGCTTGAAAGATGTTCTGTGTTTTGACATGGGGGGTACGACCGCTAAAGCGTGTCTGATCAATGGCTCTGAGTCTCAGGTCATCAACGATTTTGAAGTCGCTCGCTTGCAGCGTTTTCGCAAAGGCAGTGGCATACCTCTGAAGGTGCCGGCGATCGACATGATTGAGATTGGCTCAGGCGGCGGCAGTATTTCCCGGGTCAATCAATTGGGCTTGATCCAGGTCGGTCCTGACAGTTCAAGTGCCGTTCCCGGTCCTGCCTGTTATGGGCAGGGTGGACAAGATCCGACGGTCACAGACGCTGACCTGGTACTGGGGTATTTGGATGCGGGGTCATTTTTGGGTGGCGACATGCCCTTGGATCTGACTGCAGCGAGCCGAGCGATCGACACTCAGATCGCGCAGCCATTGTCATTGGCCATCGTTGATGCGGCATTTGGCATCCATGAAACCGTCAATGAAGCCATGGCCCAGGCGGCCAGCATCCATGCTCTGGAAAAGGGACTCAAAGCGTCCCATTACGCCATGGTGCCCATCGGTGGTGCTGGTCCTGTACACGCTTGTCATGTGGCCATGAAACTGGACATGCGGCACGTTCTCATTCCACGAGGTGCTGGTGTGGCATCGGCCTTTGGATTTTTGGCATCGCCCATGTCATTCCAGTTTGTCCAGGCACAGATCTCAACCTTGACGCTACTCGATGCAGACAAAGTCAAAGAGTTGGTGGACGGTTTGCACAAGAAGGGCATGGCGATGATGGCGCACTCTGGCCTGACATCGGACCAGTGTCGTGTCAAGGTCAGTGCAGCCATGCGCTATGTGGGTCAAGGATATGAAGTAGAGGTGCCCGTGGACATGGCCTCGCCACTGGGTAGTTTGGTGACCAGAATGGCGCACGGTTTTTCTGAGTGTTACCAGCACTTGTATGGCCGTACCGAAAAAGACACGCCCGCCGAAGTGGTGTCATGGCGTGTGGTTGTGCAGGGGCCTTCCCCCGATTTGCTGCAAGTGGCAGATTCGCTGGATGAGACGGCCTTACACCAAGCTGCCCATGCACTCAAAGGGCACCGCCCCGTCTTTTGTGTCGTGAGAAAAGAATTCGTGACCACACCTGTGTATGCCCGTCATTTGCTGGCTGTTGGCGCTGTTTTGGAAGGCCCTGCCATCATTGAAGAGCGCGAATCAACGGTGGTTATTCCCCAAATGGCCCGTGTCACTGTTGATGCGCATTTGAACTTGCGCATTGACCTTCCCCTTCAGTCTTCTTGAAAGCTGGTAAATGAAACGTTATTCGATGTTCATTGACGGGGAGTGGGTCAATCCCTTTTCCGGGCGTTGGCTGGATTCAGTCAACCCTTATTCGGGTGAAAAATGGGCTGAAATTCCTCTTGGAAATCAGCAAGACGTTGACCAAGCCGTTCAAGCGGCCGAGCGGGCCATGCGCCAGGGTACCTGGTCGCGCATGACACCCTCTCAGCGCGGTCAGGCCTTGGTGCGCTTTGCCGATGTGCTGCTGGAGCATGCGCCACGGCTGGCTGAAATTGAGGTGCGTGACAACGGAAAGCTTTACGCTGAAATGAGCAACCAGTGTAAGTATTTGGTCGAGTGGTTTCGCTATTTTGGCGGTCTGGCAGACAAGGTACAGGGGACAGTGCCGCCCATTGATAAACCGAATGTGCTCAATTTCACGCGTTACGAACCCATCGGCGTGACGGCCTGCATCACGCCCTGGAATTCACCTTTGCTGTTGTTGGCATGGAAGGTTGCGCCTGCATTGGCCGCAGGCAATGCGGTGGTGATCAAGCCCTCCGAATACACCTCTGCTTCCACGCTGGAGTTTGCGGCTTTGGCAGCCCAGGCGGGCTTGCCTGCAGGGCTGATCAATGTGGTCACCGGTTTGGGGGCGGATGTGGGCGAGGCCTTGGTCACCCATCCCTTGGTGCGCAAAGTGGCCTTCACGGGGGGGGAGTCAGGTGGTCGACGTGTCAATGTGGCTGCAGCAGCGGACTTCAAACATGTGACCTTGGAGCTGGGCGGCAAGTCGGCCAACATTGTTTTTGAGGACGCCCGGATCGAGGACGCCCTGTCAGGGGCGATTTCGGGCATCTTTGCAGCCAGCGGTCAAACCTGCATTGCAGGCTCTCGCTTGCTGGTCCACGAATCGATCCATGATGTTTTTGTTGAAAAGTTGGTGGCATTGGCCAGCACCGCGCGATTTGGCGACCCCATGTCGGCAGATACACAACTCGGTCCCATCACCACCGAGCAGCAGTACCGCAAGGTGCTCGATTACATCGAGATTGCCAAAAATGAAGGAGCGCATTGCGTGATGGGCGGGGCGGTTGCTCAGGGGCCTGAAGGTGCCAAAGGATTCTTTGTGCAACCCACCATTTTTGTGAACGTGACGCCCAACATGCGCATTGCGCAGGAGGAGGTGTTCGGCCCCGTACTGAGTGTCATCAAATTCAAGGACGATGACGATGCTGTTCGCATTGCCAATGGCACCCAGTATGGCTTGGCAGCAGGTGTGTGGACTGAAAATTTGCGCCGAGCCGTTGACATGTCCAACAGGCTGGTGGCGGGGACCGTCTGGGTCAACACATACCGTTCGACAAGTTACACCTCACCCTTCGGTGGTTTCAAGTCTTCCGGAATGGGGCGAGAAAACGGCTTGGATGCGATTCATGATTACTTGCAAGTCAAGAGCGTTTGGATTTACACCGGCGGGCCTGCCGCCAATCCGTACATCAGGCGATAAAGGGCTTTGACATGGAAAACACCATCACAACAGCCCAAGCCTTGGCACGAGCGCTCAGCGAGGCAGGTGTTCAACGAATTTTCGGCTTGCCCGGTGGCGGCTCCTCTTTGGATGTGATCGAAGCCGCCGCCCAGTTGGGCATCGATTTTGTATTGACGAAGTCGGAAAATGCAGCAGTCATGATGGCGGGTGCCATGGCCGAGACCACCGGCATACCCGGTGTGGCCATCATGACCAAAGGGCCGGGTGTTGCGAACGGTGCAAACGGTGTGGCCTACGCATCACTCGACCGTGCACCGGTTCTTGTGATTAGCGATGGTTTCACACCCAAGCAACTGAGCTACATCACCCACCAAGTGTTCAATCAAAAGGACATGTTGGCTCCTGTGGTCAAAGGCTTCAGTCGGCTCGAAGGAACTGATCCTGTGGCCGAGATCAACGCCATGTTGGCGCTGGCTGCATCTGCACCGTTTGGACCGGTGCACATTGAGTTGACGAGTGAAGCGGCCAAACGCTTGGTGCCTGCGTTAATGGTCAAGACCAAGCCCTCAGAACCCGATGCTTTTTCACCAGAGAATTTTTCTGCGGTCAAGCAACTTTTGGGTCAAGCCCAAAGACCTGTCTTGATTGTTGGATTGGAAGCCCGACAGAGCGCACAGCAAGTCAGACAATTGGCCCAACTGCTGGCCTGCCCAGTCTTGCCGACTTACAAGGCCAAGGGTGTTGTATCGGATGAGGACCCGCAGGTCGTGGGTGTTTTTACGGGTGGACTCCAAGAGGCGGAATGTATTGCGCAGTCAGACCTGATGGTGCTGGTGGGATTGGACCCGGTCGAAATGATCTTGCAGCCCTGGCGCTACGGCAAAGCCGTTTGCGAGATTGCCTCGGTGGAGCACCTTGTGCACTATGTGCAAGCTGATGCCAGAGTGACCGGATCTCTGGATGCCATCCTGGGTCAATTGAATGCCGCACTCCTGGATTACCAATCTGGCTGGCAACCCTCGCAATGGTCGGACATTCGAACCGAAGTGCAAGAGAAACTGGCCTATCCCCCAGTGAAGTTTGGGGTGGCACCTGACCGAGTGGTTCAATTGGCTGCGCGGGCGTGTGCCGACAAAAAAATTCTGCCTCGCATGTCGGTCGATGCAGGCGCTCACATGTTTTCAGCGACCGCTTTTTTTCCCAGCACCCGGCCTGGTGATGCGCTCATATCCAATGGGTTGGCTTCTATGGCCTTCGCATTGCCAGCAGCGATCGCCTGTGCTTTGGACGATCCAACACAAGCGGTGATGTGTTTCACGGGTGATGGCGGGCTGATGATGTGCATGGGTGAATTGTGTACGGCTGTCGAGACACAAGCCAAAATCGTGGTGGTTGTTTTCAACGACAGTGCACTGTCGCTCATTGACATCAAACAGCAAAGTCGACAATTGCCGACACGGGGCGTGCGCTGGGGCAGGCATGACTTTGCGGGTGCCATGCAAGCTTTGGGCGGTTTGGGTTTCTCGGTTCACAATGAAATTGAATATACGCAAGCGCTGAAGACGGCTCTTGATGCCAATGGGCCGTGTTTGATTGATGTGCAGATTGATTCATCGGGTTATTCGCATCAACTCAAAGCCATGAGAGGCTGAAGACATGTTGACGATTGGACCTGATTTCGAGCGCCCCTCCATGGACCTCGTGGCGGCTTATCGCCATTTGCCTGTGGCCACCATCAGTGATGTTTTAGGGCCTGGCCATGTCATGAATGCATCGGTTCGACCTTTGCGACCCGGTATGCGTCTGCTTGGGGCGGCTTACACTTTGAAATTGCCGCCATCAGACAATCTCGGGATGCATGTGGCGGTTCGAGAGGCTCGGCCTGGTGATGTGATCGTGGCTGAGCAATCGGGCGGTGCTTTGGGCGCACCGGTGGGTGAAATCATGGCAATGGCTGCCATGCACAAAGGGCTTGCTGGCATGGTCCTGAACGGCGCTGTTCGTGATGCGGAAAAGTTACGTGCCGAGTCATGGCCAGTTTTTGCAGCGTGCATTTATGCGCAGCAGTGCCGAAAAGATGGGCCAGCTTGGCTTCAAATGACCATGGACTGTGCCGGCGTGACGGTGCATCCTGGTGATTTGATCGTGGGGGACGACGATGGTGTCGTGGTCGTTCCCTTTTCATCGATCGCCCGTGTTGCCCAAGAAGTCGTCAAGAAAATGGACAAGGAGAGTTTGCGAATCGCGTCCATATCGCAAGGGTTCATTTCGCCTGCATGGCTAGACGATGCCATTGAGCGTGCAGGACTTGTTTTGTCTGTCAATCAATAAATGGAGACCAGCATGTCAATTTCGATTTCCAAAACAGTGATGTTCCTTGCATCACTCTGGGCATTCAGCACAGCGCAAGCCCAAGCGCAAGCGCCAGATAAATTTCCGTCCAGACCGGTCACGATCATTGTGGGCTTTGCTCCTGGTGGTGGCGGTGACATTTCATCGCGATGGATTGCTGATTTTCTCAAGGAGCGATGGAAAGTGCCGGTTGTGGTCGACAACAAACCAGGAGCGGGTGCCACGATCGCGGCGGGCCTGTTGGCCAGGGCAAAGCCTGATGGATACACCGTGGCATTGGCAACCACCAGTCCATTCACAGTGGCTCCTTATTTTCAAACCGTGAGTTATGACCCCGCCAAGGACTTCACCTACCTGTTTCAGACCTTGGTCAGTGCACAACCACTTTTTGTCAAATCGGATTCGCCCCACAAGACCATTGAAGAGATGATGTCTTGGGCCAAAGCCAACCCCAACAAATTGTTCTGGTCAACAGCCGCAACGAATGGGGGCACACACATCTCGACACAAGCCGCATTCCGCGCCGCAGGTATTCAAGCCACTTATGTGCCCTACAAAGGCGGTGCCGATGCCATGAACGGTTTGCTGGGTGGTCAGATTCAGGCACTGGTTGCAGCTGAATTCCCGCCGCACGCAGCTGCTGGAACGATTCGTCTTTTGGCCGAGAGCGGACCCGACAAAATCCCTGAATACCCACGCGTGCCCACCTACAAAGAGTTGAATTTCCCGATTTCAGTGCCGATCTTTTACGGCGTTGCTGGACCAGCAGGTCTGTCTGCCGATGTGATCAAAGAGTGGAATGCCGCTGCGGCTGACATGGTCAAAACCCCTGGATTTGCAGACTTGGTGAACAAGCTCAAGGGAACGACGGCTTATCAAGGTCATGCCGAATTCACGGCATCCGTGACGGGTGTGTACCGACAGATGGGCCGATTGATACCTGAAATTGGTCTCAAGAAGGATTGATGGTCATGTGGCAAGCCAACATCATTTTGCAAAATGGCCAATTGATGCCCTATGCGCAGGCCAAAGTCCATCCCATGACATTGGGCATGACTTACGCGACCGCTTTGTTTGAGGGGCTTCGTGCCTATCGAAATCCGGACACGGGTGAGTTCAAGATATTTCGCTTGGCTGAGCATTTGAAACGCTTGCAGGCCGGCATGAAGGTCATGCGGTTTGACCATGTTTTCGATCCGGAAAAAATGAGGCAGGAGCTGTCGGCTCTGATTCGTGCCAACGAACCCGATGACGATGTCTACATTCGACTGCTGGTGTACATCGAGGCACTGGGATTGATGGCCCAGACTGGGCCAGTGGGTTACACCGCTGCGGCCTCTCCACGAGAGCGGCCTAAATTTGCCGATACGGGCATGAGTCTGGGTGTCAGCTCATGGAGTCGATTGGCTGACAACGCCAGTCCACCTCGAGTGAAGGCAACGGCCAATTATCACAACGCCAGATTGACCCAGCTGCAAGCCAAAGCCGATGGCTATGACGGCGCATTGATGTTGACGCCCTCTGGCAAAGTGTCTGAAGCACCGATTGCTTGTTTTTTCATGGTGCGTGATGGAAAGCTGATCACGCCCCACATCGGTAGCAATATCTTGGAAAGCATCACAAGGGATACCGTCATCACCTTGTACCAAGAATCCACGGGGCGGGCCGTAGTCGAACGCGAGATAGACCGCAGCGAGTTGTACTTTGCGGATGAAGCATTTTTATGTGGGACGGGCCAGGAAATCATTCCGATTGTTCAGATCGATCGTTTGCCGGTCGGTGATGGCACGATCGGCGTGCAGACCCGAAGCATGCAAAAAATCTATTTCGAAACCGTCAGGGGTTTGACGCCCGACCGCCACGGGTGGCTCACGCCGGTTTGATGGCAGAGGTTGGCGCTTGACTGGCGGCCAACCTCAAATGGTGAATCAAATCTTCACTGAATTTGGGCAACATGCGTTGCTGCTGTTTGACCAAACTGATTTGACGTCTTGCCCAAGGATCTTCCAAAGGGATCATGTGCAAGCCACTTGATTTCGCATGGCTCAGCGCAATGGCCCGAGGGACAATGGCAATGCCCACGCCAACAGCAGCCATTTGACAGACATTTTCGTAATTTCCCACTTGGATTCTCAAATTTACCCGCTTGCCAATGCTCTGGGCTTTGCGATCCAAAAAGGACTGAATGGAGTTGAATTGGTTGAGGCCAACAAAACGGTAATCGTCCAGGATGTCGGACAATTTCACCGAAAGTTGATGGGCAATGGCTGCGCCTGAATGACAGATGACCACCAACTCATCGGCATAAAGCGGGACCACATCAATTTTGTCTGCATCAACAGAGCCTGCCACGATGCCTAAATCGGCGGCCCCCTTGGCGACCGAGGAAATGATGTCGCGTGAAGGCAGCTCTTCCAGATCAATGTCGATGTCAGGATTGTCATTCAGGAAAGCAGACAAAGCCTTCGCCAAAAAAGTGTTGGTGGCGGTGCTGTTGGCTTGAAGCCTGATCCGCCCCTTGACGCCCAAGGCGTAAGGTCTCAGATCGGCATGCATGACCTCCAATTGTTGCAGGACAAGTCTGGCGTGATTGGCCATGGCCTCACCTGCCTGTGTCAATTGCAGCCCTTTGGCTTGCCGCAACATCAAAGGTGTTTGGAAACTTTCTTCAAGTTGCTTGATCCGCAAGCTGGCGGAAGGAACAGACAAATAACATTTTTCAGCTGCCCGTGTCAGATTCAACTGTTCCCCGACATGGAAAAAAAGACGCAAATCTGTCAAGTCGTAGTGCATGAAATCCTTGGGGCGCTGTTCAATGGGCAGTCACAGGCAGGTTGGATGCGACCGATTGGATGGCATCAAACAAAGCATCCATCGTCCGGGTGTTGGGCTCGTTCTTTTTTGTGAGTAAAACAACATTCAATGCTGGCGCCCCCCTGCCTATAGGGTAAACCTTCACAGGATAGGCGATCATCATGCGGGGGTCAATCGACGGCACCATCGACACCCCCAACCCCGCATTGACCATGGACAGCACCGCATGGACGGAGGGTAAATCCATGCTTTTTTGAGCTTGGGGCATGTTCTGGCCGATCCATTGTGCGGCCAATTTCCCAGTGCTGGTGGATGCATCAAAGCGAATCCAAGGGTAATCGCAAAACAGCTGGTGTATCTTGGCGGCCTTGGCAGAAGGCGGGGCAATGACCACCAATTCGTTTTTGAACAGGTGCTGCCAATGCAGGCGCTGTGACCCACCTTTGACGGGCTGAACCACGATCGCAGCATCCAGTTCATTGGCTTTGACGGCAGCGATGAGTTCAACGGCACGCCCTCTGGCCGGTTTCAATTGCAGTGCAGGGTGTTTCTTCAACAGGTGATGAATAACGCCAGGCAACAAACTGGCCTGCATGCTTTCAATGACACCCAATCGAATCGAGCCTTCGATTTGAATGGATTTGCGACGGCGAAGCTGCTCAATTTGTTGCATCGGCAGTTGCATGACACTGGCCACTTCGTGCGCAAAAGGCATGGGTTTCACCTGCAAGCCTGAGCGATCAAAAAGCGGTTGCCCGAAAAAGACTTCCACCTGCTTCATTTGCATGCTGACAGCACTCGGTGTGAGGTTCATTTCGTCTGCGGCACGACTCAAGCTGCCAGTTCTCAGGACGGCTTCGAGTGTTTCAAAGAAAGAAAACTTCATCAAAATATTTTAAGTAGCATTCAACAAAATGTGTCATTTACTGATGAAGAAAGTTTTTATGATTTGCTGTGTCGAAACTTTTCGACAGAGTTTGGATTGCCAGGAGACCACGACATGCATCTCACCCCTATTTCAGTTCACCCTGTCCCCAGGGCTTGGGTGGCACAGGAGCTGCGCCATGATTCCTCATGGATTCATTGGCTGAGTTCTGATGCGATTGAAGGTTTTGAGAGTGCCTTGGCCCATGCCAAAAAAACGGGTAAAGACTGGCTGCAGATGACTTCAGATGACTTTCCGCTTTCTGGGGCAGCCAAAGAGGCCATTGAACGGGCATTCGATGTCACACAAAAAGATTTCGGCATGTGCTTGATCAAGGGCTTTCCTGTTCATCGTTGGTCTGTCGAGGATGCTCGACTGGTCCATTGGGGCATTGGCCTGAACGTGGGGGTGGCCAGGACTCAGAACCAAGCCAGTCAGGTCATGAACGATGTGCGCGATGAAGGGGGTAGCTACAAGGTCAAAAATGGCCGGGGCTACAACACCAATGCGGGCTTGGATTTCCATGTCGACTCATGTGACGTGGTGGCCTTGCTGTGTTTACAAACGGCCAAAACGGGTGGGACCAGCATGGTGACCAGTTCCATCGCGGTGGTCGATGAAATCAAGCGCCTGCGTCCAGACTTGATTGCCGTGATGCAGCAGCCCTTTTATTACAGCTACCAAGGTGCCAACGATCCCAAACAGCCGCCTTTTTACAAATGTCCCATTTTGGGTGACGATCCTGAATTCTTCTCTTTGCGTGCCAATCGAAAAAATGTCACGGCTGCGCAGCGCGATTTTCCAGAGGTGCCTCGGTTAACAGAGGAGCAGATCGCCTTGCTGGATTTGCTCGACATTTTGTTGACCGATCCACGATTTTGTTATTCGATGCAGCTTGACCGTGGTGATTTGCAGCTGCTCAACAACTACGTGGTGATTCATTCGCGCACCAACTTTGAAGACCACGAAGAACCTGAACTCAAGCGGCATTTGTTGCGCCTGTGGTTGAGTCTGCCTCAGGGTCAGAGATTGCCGCCGCTCTGGAAAGAGTATTTTGGTGACATCAAGGCGGGCTCAGTCAGAGGCGGGGTTCGCGGCAGCAACATCACCGACGAGTTTCTGGCTTACGAGGCCAGACAGGCCAAACGGCTGGGTATGACGTTCCACTCGATGTGACGAGCCTGGTGGCAAGCCCAGGTGTCTGGAGTTTCATCACTCAAGACACATGGGACGCTGGAGGCATTCAGCGAATATTGAACACTTTCAGCGCGTTACCGCCTCGGATCGCTTCGCGCTGTTCTGGCGGCAGCTGTTGTGTGTTGGCAAAGGCTCCTTTGATGTCGTGCACTTGGTGGGGCCAGTCGGTACCAAACATCACATGGTCAGGACCCGCAACAGAAATCAGGTACTGCAGTGCACCCGGGTTGTAGGTGATGCAGTCGTAGTAAATGTGACGCAGGTAATCGGCTGGGTTCTTCTTCATCTGTCGGCGTTGAGGAATTTCAACTTCATTGCCCTTTTCAAATCGGCCGATCAAATATGGCAAGGTTCCGCCGCCGTGCGATGCGATGATTTTCAAGTGCGGGTATTGATCGAAAAACCCTTCAAAAATCATGCGAGTGATCGCCAAGGTGGTGTCGAACATGAAACCAACGGACCAGCTCAGATCGAACTTGGTCATGTCCATCATGTCCACGCCGGGTGGATCCGTGGGGTGTACAAGAACCGGCAAGGCTCTTTTGTCAATTTCTGCCCAGATGGGCGCAAACATGGGATCTGTCAGGCTGCGACCGGAGATATTGGCCAGCACCATCACCCCCGAGGCCCCGTTGTCGCAGGTTCGCTGCAACTCTTCGATGGCTCTTTGTGGGTATTCCCAAGGCAATGAGGTGAACCAGCGAATGCGATCTGGGTAGGTGGTTTGCGCCTGGGTCATGGTGTCATTGGATTCACGCGCTGCACGGCAACTGATGTCCTCGTCTCCCCAATAAACATTGGGGCACGTCAAGGAGACGATGGAGATGTCAATGCCCGCCGCGTTCATTTGTTGAATGCGCATGTCGTAATCAAAATGACCCTTTTGAGGAATAACGACAGGCGTGTTGCCCCGGAACACTTCTTGCTGGCCATCAGGGCGAGTTTGTATGTTGTACATACCGCCTTCTCTTTTGAGCAGTTCGAGCCATTTGGGCGTGAACATGTGGGTGTGGACATCAATGACGGGCATACCGAGACACTCCTTGAAAATTACTTGAAACAGGTTTTCGGTACGATGAAAACCCTAATTCCAAGAATCTAAATTATTGACAAACTGGTCATTTAACCTTGTCGCCCATGTTCACCTCCAAAGGATTGATGATGAAACGAAAAATGTTCAAAGTATTGCTTCTGGCCACAACGCTGGGCTCATGGGCCCTTATGGGTACAGCTCAGGCGCAGGACAAAGCCACGGTCAAGATTTTGGTCGGCTTTCCACCTGGTGGCTCGGCGGATGTGGTGGCACGTCTGTTGGCTGAGCGGATGCGAACGACACTTGATCAAAATGTGATTGTGGAGAACAAGCCTGGTGCTGCTGGCCGCATTGCATTGGGCGAGGTCAAGCGTGCAGCACCCGATGGCAATACATTGATTTTGGCCCCCAGCGGTGGCTTGGTCATCTTGCCTTGGTTGTATAAAAACTTGGGTTATGACCCGGTGAAAGACTTCACGCCCGTGGCCAGGGTGACCACATTTGACTTTGCGGTCACTGCGGGGCCAGGCGCACCGGCAGGTGACATCAAATCGGTGCTGGCCTGGATGAAGGCCAACCCAGGCAAGGCCAATTACGCGACCTCTGGTGCGGGCACTGTGCCGCATTTTGCGGGCCAGTTGTTGGCGCAGGCCACGTCGACGCCCATCACCCATGTTGCCTACAAAGGCGGGGCCCCTGCAGCCCAGGATTTGATCGGTGGGCAGATTCCGCTGATGGTGGACACCGCTTCCGAAACGATTGAGCACCACAAGTCGGGCAAGGTCAAAATTCTGGCGGTGACAGGTGAGACACGCTCCGCGGCCCTGCCTGATGTGCCGACTCTCAAGGAGGTCGGTATCAATGTGGTCGCTGATGCCTACTTCGGACTGTATGGCCCTGCCAACATGACGGCCGATCGCACGCAAAAAATCAGCGATGCCGTTGCGCAGGCTTTGAGTCAACCGGAAATCCAGAACCGTATCCGTGGATTTGGACTCACACCCAACTACGCGGGGTCTCAAGCCTTGGGTGAAACGCAAGCCGTCCACTACAAGCGCTGGGATGCGCCCATCAAGGCCTCGGGCTATACCGTTGAGCAGTGAGAACGAGGGTGCTGCGGCGGTCCTCAGTGCTCATCAAGGGGTTTGAGGGGCACTTCACGCCGAAGGTCTGTGTTCCTCGTTGAATTGATTTTCAGCAGGAATACAGCCTGAGGTGGTGTTCACAGTCAGCGCTTTTGTGATCGCGTCCACAGTGGCCAGCGCCGTGGCCTCGGCCGCCATCACGGTGAGCAGCATCAAATCCACCGGACCGGCTTCGGTGCCTGTGGCCAAGGCAAACAGGGTGTCGCCGTCCAGGGTGGTGTGGGCGGGGCGGATGCTGCGGGCTAGGCCATCGTGGGCGCTCATGGCCAGGCGTTTGGCCTGGGCTTTGGTGAGTGTCGCGTTGGTGGCGACCACGCCAATGGTGGTGTTGGTGCCGGGCAGGGGGCGCTTGCCGCGCTCGCCTTGCAGCAAGGCGCGTTGGGTGTCCAGCAAGTTTTTTCCATCGGCCGTGCGGGCACCGGCCAGCACCTGGCCTGTGTTCGGGTCGATCACATCGCCCACCGCGTTGCAGGCGACCAATGCACCCACCACCCAAGGCCCTACGCGCACACTGGCGTTGCCGATGCCGCCTTTCATGCAGCGGTCCAGGCCAAACAGTTTGCCCACGCAGGCACCCGCGCCTGCGCCGACATTGCCTGCAGCGGGTGTGGCCGTCGATGCCGCCTTGCAGGCCAGATAACCAGCCTTTGCGCCGGGCCTGACCTTGGGGTCGTCGCCCGGTCGCACCACCGGCAAGTCAAACAACACGGCCGCAGGCACGATGGGCACTCGGCCATAGCCGGTTTCAAAACCGATGCCCTGCTCATCAAGCCAGCGCACCACGCCCGTGGCGGCATCCAGGCCAAAGGCGCTGCCGCCGCTCAGCACCACGGCATGCACTTTGTCGACCAGGTTGGCCGGGTCCAGCAAATCGGTTTCGCGGGTGCCTGGGGCGGCGCCACGCACATCCACCGCGCCCACGGCACCACCGGGGGCCAAGACCACCGAGCAGCCCGTCAGACGTTCGCTCAGCGTGAAGTGACCGACCTGAAGGCCTGGCACATCCACTATGGAGCCTTGCTCGCTGTTTACAATCGTTTGAGATGTCATCGAAAACCCCGTTCATCGTTGCTCACTGACCCCAAGGATAGCGCGTGCCCCTGTTTGTTTTGAAACGGCTGCTGAGCTTTGTGCTGACCCTGCTGGCCACATCGGTCGTGGTGTTTGCCGTGCTGGAGTTGCTGCCCGGCAATGCCGCGCAGGTCATTTTGGGCGAGACGGCCACGCCCGAGTCGATCGCCGCGATGGAAGAAAAATTGGGCCTGAACCAGCCCGCGGCCACCCGTTACTTGAACTGGATGGGCGGCATGCTGCAGGGGCAGACGGGCCTGAGCATCTCTTATGACACACCGACAGCGCAGCTGATGGCCGAGCGCATGCAAGTGACGCTGCCGCTGGCCGTCATGGCCATGGGCCTGACCGTGGTGCTGGCGCTGGCGCTGGGGATTTACGCCGCTTCACAGCAAAACAAGGCGGGCGATGTGGGCGTGATGACGCTCAGCCAGCTGGGTCTGGCGCTGCCCAATTTCTGGCTGGCCATTTTGTTGATCTTGCTGTTTGCGGTGCACCTGGAGTGGGTGAGTGCAGGCGGTTTTCCGGGCTGGTCCGAGGACGATGGCGGGGGGGTGGGCGAGGGCATCAGAGCCTTGCTCTTGCCCGCGATGGCGCTGGCAGCGGTGCAAACGGCTATCTTGACGCGGGTGACCCGCTCGGCCGTGCTTGACACTTTGCGCGAAGACTTTGTGCGCACCGCGCGGGCCAAAGGCCTGTCGCGCCGCCAGGTGCTGTGGGGTCATGTGCTGCGCAACGCCATGATCCCGGTGCTCACGGTGATGGGCTTGCAGTTTGGCAACCTGATCACCAGCGCCATCGTGATTGAAAACGTGTTTGTGCTGCCTGGCATTGGGAGGCTGATTTTTCAGGCCATTGCCAACCGCGATTTGATCGTGGTGCGCGATGTTGTCATGTTGCTGTCGGCGCTGGTCATTCTCATCAACTTTTGCATCGATGTGCTGTATGCGTGGATCGATCCGCGATTGAAGGCGGGCTATGCGGGATAACAACATCTTTTGGCGACGCGCCTTGCTCCACCCGAGTTTTGTGGCGGGGGGTGGCATGGTGCTGCTGATGGTGCTGTGCGCGGTACTGTCTTTGTTTTGGTCGCCTTACTCGGTGGGTGACATCGACATCCCCAACAAACTGGCTTCGCCCAGCGCCGCGCATTGGCTGGGCACCGACAGCTTGGGGCGCGACATCGGTTCTTTGCTTTTGGTGGGCAGCCAGAACTCCTTGTTGGTGGGCTTCATCGCGGTGGGCATTGGGTTAGGTGTGGGTGTTCCTTTGGGCTTGCTGGCTTCGGCGCGGCGTGGTGGGGTGGAGGAGGTCATCATGCGGGCCTCAGACTTCACCTTCGCCTTTCCGGCTTTGTTGTCGGCCATCATGCTCACGGCGATTTACGGGCCGGGCCTGGTGGTGAGCATCGTGGCCATTGGCATTTTCAACATCCCGGTGTTTGCGCGCATTTCACGGGGCGCGGCCAACGCGGTCTGGGCGCGGGACTACACCTTGGCAGCCCGTGCCGCAGGCCAAGGCCCGCTGGCCATCACACTCACGCATGTGCTGCCCAACATCGCCAGCGTGCTGATCGTGCAAGCCACCATCCAGTTCGCGATCGCCATCCTGGCCGAGGCGGCTTTGTCTTATTTGGGCCTGGGCACCCAGCCGCCGCAGCCCAGCTGGGGCCGCATGCTCAATGAAGCGCAGTCCCAGATGTTTCAAGCCCCCATGCTGGCGGTGTACCCGGGCGCAGCCATTGCGCTGGCGGTGCTGGGGCTGAACTTGCTGGGTGATGGTTTGCGCGATGTGCTCGACCCCCGGCTTGCACGGCAAAGGTGAACATGAGCGATCGATCAAACGCCATGCCGTTGCTGCAAGTGGATGATTTGCGCGTGAGCCTGCCCACGGCCCGGGGCTGGGCGCAGGCTCTGCGCGGCGTGTCTTGGAACATGGAGCGGGGCCAGACGGTGGGGCTGATTGGTGAGAGCGGCAGCGGCAAATCGCTGACCGCTTTGGCCCTGATGGGCCTGTTGCCTGAACGCGCCCGCGTGAGCGGCTCAATTGCGCTCCAAGGCCAAGAGCTGGTGGGCCTGCCCGAGCCGCAGCTGTGCCAGCTGCGCGGTGCCCGGATGGCCATGATCTTCCAAGAGCCGATGACGGCGCTCAACCCCTTGCACCCGATTTGGAAGCAGATCGCTGAGCCCTTGCGCCTGCACCAACACATGAGCGCCAGCGATGCCAAAGCCCGCGCCCTGCAACTGCTCGAACGCGTGCAGCTGCCCCGGGCGCGAGAGCGGCTCGATGCCTATCCGCACGAGCTGTCGGGCGGGCAACGCCAGCGCGTGATGATCTCGATCGCGCTGGCCTGCAGCCCTGACCTGTTGATTGCCGATGAACCCACCACCGCGCTCGATGTGACAGTGCAAAAAGAGGTGTTGGCGCTCATCCAACAACTGGTGCGCGAAGACGGCATGGGCTTGCTCTTGATCAGCCACGACCTGGGCCTGATGCAGGACCAGGTGGACCGTGTGATGGTGATGTATGGCGGGGCGGTGGTCGAGAGTGCGGCCACACCCGAGTTGTTTGCGCACCGGGCACACCCTTACACGCGGGGCCTGTTTGCGGCGCGGCCGCGTTTGGGCTTGGCACGCGGCACACGTTTGACCACCATCCCCGGCAGCGTGCCCGAGCTGATGGATTTTCCGGCGGGGTGTGCGTTTGCTGATCGCTGCAGTTTGGCGGTGGAGGATTGCCGCCAGACGCCACCTCCGGCGCAAACCATTGGCAATGACGGCGCAGGCGAAACGCCGCATGTGGTCAGTTGCCCGCGCTGGAGGCTGCCATGAGCGAGAACGCTATTTCTGCGCCGCTGCTGGAAGTGAAACAATTGGGGCGGCGTTTTGCCTTGCCCCGCACGGGTTTTTTTCAACCCGCAGGCGCTTTGCAGGCTTTGTCTGACGTGAGCTTCACGCTGCAGCCGGGGAAAAGTTTGGGCATTGTGGGCGAGTCGGGCTCTGGCAAGTCCACGCTGGCACGTTTGGTCATGGCGCTGGACACACCCACCGAGGGGCAGGTCTTGTTCAAGGGCGTAGACGTGCACCAGACTCGTGGCCCAGCTTTGCGCCAGTTGCGCAGCGGTTTTCAGATGGTGTTTCAGGACCCGTATGGCTCTCTGGACCCGCGCCAAAAAGTGCTGGCCATCGTGACCGAGCAGATACGTAACTTGCAACATGTTTCGGGCGGCCGATCCGAGTGGCACAAACGGGCCGACAGTAAAGCCGAGCTGCGCGACCGCGCCGCTGAGGCTCTGAACGAAGTCGGCCTCAGGACGGCGGACCTCGACAAATACCCGCACGAATTTTCGGGCGGGCAACGCCAGCGCATTGCCATTGCCCGCGCCTTGATCACCCGCCCCGCCCTGATCGTGGCGGACGAGCCGGTCAGTGCGCTCGATGTGTCGGTGCAGGCGCAGGTGCTGAACCTGATGATGGACCTGCAAGACCGCTACGGACTGAGTTATTTGTTCGTGAGTCACGATCTGGCGGTGGTCAACCTGATGTGCGACGATGTGTTGGTGTTGCAGTCGGGTCGTGTGGTCGAACATGGCTCTGCAAACCAAATTTTTCAGCAAGCCGAGCACCCTTACACTCGGGCTTTGTTGGCCGCTGTGCCAGGCCAGCCCCCTTCTTTTTTGATGCAGGAGACCCCATGAAAAACAGTTCTTCCCTGACCCGCCGCACCCTCGCTTTGAGCTCGGCGGCCGTGTTGGTCACCAGCTTGGTGGCTGCCCCTTTACAAGCGCAAGCCCAGTCGCGCAAAGACACCGTCACGCTCGGCATGATCCTGGAGCCCACCAGCCTCGACCCAACCATGGCCCCAGCTGCGGCCATCGGTGAAGTGGTGCACTACAACATCTTGGAGGGCCTCACCAAAATCAATGTGGACGGCAGCATCAGCCCACTGCTCGCCGAGAGCTGGAAAATGGACGCCGACGGCAAGGCCTACACCTTCAAGCTGCGCAAGGGTGTGAAGTTTTCTGATGGTGCGCCATTCGACTCGGCTGTCGTCAAGTTCAGCTTCGAGCGTGCCAAAGACGCCAAGAGCACCAACAAAGCCAAAGGCGCGGTGTTCAACAACATCACCCACATTTCCACACCCGATGCGCACACCGTGGTGTTGGTGCTGACCAACCCGGACGGTAATTTCTTGTTCCGCATGGGCGAGAACACCGCCGTCATCTTGCACCCGGACAGCGCAGCCAACGCCGCCACCAAACCTGTGGGCACAGGCCCCTACAAGCTTGACAGCTGGGCCAAAGGCACGGCAGTCACTTTGTCCAAGTGGGATGGCTTTCGCGATGCCAACGCCATCAAGGTGAAGAAGGTCACTTTCCGCTTCATCAACGATTCTGCCGCCCAAGTGGCCGCCTTGTTGGCGGGTGACATCGACGGCATGCCGCGTTTTCAGTCACCCCAAAGCCTGAAACAGTTTCAGGCCGACAAACGGTTCATGGTTGAGATGGGCAGCACGGCCGGCAAAGGCATCATGACCATCAACAACCGCAAAAAGCCGTTTGACGATGTGCGTGTGCGCCGCGCCTTGTCGCACGCGGTCGACAAAAAAGCGTTCATCGACGGCGTGTTTGAAGGCCTGGCCAAACCCATTGGCAGCCACATGGCCCCCACCGATGCGGGCTACGTGGAGTTGAGCAATACCTACGCTTACGACCCCGAAAAAGCCAAGGCCCTGCTCAAGGAAGCTGGCGTGCAAACACCACTGAACGTGACCCTGACCTTGCCCCCACCGCCTTATGCCCGCAAGGGCGGCGAGATTTTGGCCGCGCAGCTGGCCAAGGTGGGCATTGTGGCCAAAATCGAAAACGTGGAATGGGCGCAGTGGTTGGGTGGCACCTTCAAGGGCAACTTTGACCTGACGGTGATCAACCACGTCGAACCTCTGGATTACATGGCTTATGCCAACCCGCAGTATTACTGGGGTTACGACAGCAAGGCTTTCCGTGACTTGGCAGCCAAACACGCGGCCACCACAGCGGCCAAAGAACGCACCCAGCTGTTTGGTGACATGCAGCGCATGATCGCCAAAGATGCGGTCAACGTGTTCCTGTTCAACGCCACCAACACAGCGGTCTACCGCAAGGGCCTCAAAGGCTTGTGGTCCAGCTCGCCCATTTTTGCCAATGACATGTCTGCAGTTTCTTGGCAATAAATTCCTGGCCAAGCTCAAAGTGGCCTGAAAAGCTTGCTATAATTCAATGCATGATGCGGCTGTAGCTCAGCTGGATAGAGTACTTGGCTACGAACCAAGGGGTCGTGGGTTCGATTCCTGCCAGCCGCACCAAAAATTAGAAAGCCCACAACGAAAGTTGTGGGCTTTTTCTATTTGCAAAACATCAAAGTCCAAACACGCGCTGTGTTCTGGCATTCCCGTTTTTCTTTTGCCCCCAAGTCCATTCCATGAGCAAAGCTTTCACCAAAGAGACCGATGGTGGCGATGACGAAGAATTGGGTTTACCCGCATTGCCCTTGGGTGCACGCAATTACATGACACCCGCAGGTTATGCCCGTTTGAGGGCAGAGCTGTTCACCCTGATCGATGACGAGAGACCCCAAGTGGTCGAGATCGTGCATTGGGCGGCCAGCAATGGTGATCGGTCTGAAAATGGCGACTACTTGTATGGCAAAAAGCGCTTGCGCGAAATCGATCGGCGAATTCGATTTTTGACCCAACGTCTGGAGAAAGCCGAAGTGGTGGACCCGGCTGTGCATCACGGGAGTGATCAGGTGTTCTTTGGGGCCACAGTGACTTATGCCGAGGTCTTGGGCGCAGAGCGCACGGTGACGATATTGGGCATCGACGAAGCCGACA
The DNA here is from genome assembly GCF_001269405.1 of Limnohabitans sp. 2KL-3. Classification (NCBI taxonomy): domain Bacteria; kingdom Pseudomonadati; phylum Pseudomonadota; class Betaproteobacteria; order Burkholderiales; family Comamonadaceae; genus Limnohabitans; species Limnohabitans sp. 2KL-3. The sequence continues at coordinate 242,313 of NZ_CXON01000002.1, read as the reverse complement.
GCTTGCAAGGGCAGGTCAGCTGGGTGTCACCCATTGCACGCACCTTGCTCAAGTCACGCGAAGGAGACGAACTCAAGCTCGTCACACCTTCAGGTGTGCTGGACATTGAGGTGTTGCAGGTCAGCTATCCGAAACCGCTTGAAAGGTCTGACCCTATGAAGGGTTGATGAGGCCTTTGTTGGTTTGACGATCGGCCTTGATGACCGATGATGTGCGTTTGAGGTGGCGCAGCACTTGCTCCAAATGGCTTGTGTCGCGTACCGCCACCACAAACTTCAACTCGGCCGTGTCTTGGGGCGTTTCCTGACCCATGTCGACGTGCACGATGTCGGTCTCGGCACTGGCCAGTGCCCCAGCCACTCGGGCCAAAACCCCTTTGCCGTTGACCACTGTGACATGGATGGTCGTTTCAAAATTGCGCTTGATTTCATCTGACCACTCCACACCAATGAAGCGCTCGCTGTCCTTGTGTTCGAGTTTTCGGGCTGTTGCACAGTCTCGGGTGTGCACCGCTAAGCCTTCGCCACGGCCCAAATAACCCACGATCTCATCGCCGGGCAAGGGGCGGCAGCAGCGCGAATACACCACCGACGCGTTTTCACTGCCATCCAGGGTAATGGCGCCTTGTGAGATGGACTCGTGCGCGGTAAACCGTTCGCGTGTCATTAAGAGTGCATCGGGTTTTTGACCGTTTTCAGACAACAAAGCCGTCAAGCGTTTGGCCACAATGGTGGCGATGCGTTTGCCCAATCCAATGTCCATCAGCAAATCGGCTTGGTTGCGGTTGCCGGTGAATCGGAGCAATTTTTCCCACAGGCCTTGATTGACTGGGGCATCGCTGGGCAGTTGGTCGATGCCTTCAGCCCGCAAAGCCTGCGCCAGCAATTTTTCGCCCAACTCGACCGACTCGGTTTGCGCCATGGTTTTGAGGTGGTGGCGAATTTTGGAGCGTGCGCGGCCGGTGCGCACAAAGCCCAGCCATGCGGGGTTGGGGGCGGACACGGGAGCCGTGATCACTTCAATCACATCGCCATTTTTGAGTTCGGTGCGCAAGGGGACTTGCTCGCCATTGATGCGTGCGGCCATGGCATGGTCACCCACGCGGCTGTGGATGGCGTAGGCAAAGTCCACCACCGTGGCACCCCTGGGCAATGCCATGATCTGGCTTTTGGGCGTGAACACGTAGACGGCGTCAGGGAACAAGTCCACTTTGACGTGGTCCCAAAATTCGGCGGCATCGCGCGTTTCGGTCTGGATGTCCAGCAGAGACTGCAGCCACTGCGTGCCCAGTCGGGCCGACTGGGCGCTGGCCGATTCATGTTCTTTATAAAGCCAATGGGCGGCCACACCTGACTCGGCCACCAAGTTCATGGCCTCGGTGCGCATTTGAAACTCGACGTTCACACCCGAGGGTCCCACCAGCGTGGTGTGCAATGACTGGTAGCCGTTGACTTTGGCGATCGCAATGTGGTCTTTGAACTTGCCCGGCACGGGCTTGTAAATTTGGTGGAGCCATCCCAGTGCGGTGTAGCAATCGACGACCGAAGGAACGATCACCCGAAAACCATAAATGTCGGTGACTTGGGCAAAACTCAGGTGTTTTTCGTCCATCTTCTTGTAGATGGAGTAAAGCGTTTTTTCCCGTCCACTGATGCGAACGCTCATTTTGGCCTGCGCAAAGACAGCTTCGACGTCCGCCTGTACTTTTTGGATCAGGTCGCGGCGACGATTGCGGGCGCGTGAGACGGCTTTCGTCAGCACGGCATACCGCCAGGGCAGCAAGTGCTTGAAGGCCAGATCTTGCAGTTCGCGGTAGATTTGATTCAGGCCCAAACGGTGAGCGATGGGGGCGTAAATTTCCAGTGTTTCAGAAGCAATGCGGCCCCATTTGCTGCGCGGCATGTCCGACATGGTGCGCATGTTGTGGGTGCGGTCGGCCAACTTGATGAGGATGACACGCACATCGCGGGCCATGGCCAGCAACATTTTGCGAAACGATTCGGCCTGATTTTCTTCTCGGGTGTTGAACTCCAGTTTCTCCAACTTGGTCAGACCATCGACCAACTCGGCCACCGGAGAGCCAAAACGCTCGATCAGCGCCACCTTGGTGACGCCGCAGTCTTCCATCGCGTCGTGCAGCAAGGCCGCTGCCAAGGCTTGTGCGTCCAATTTCCATTCGGTGCACAAAACGGCCACGGCAATGGGATGGGTGATGTAGGGCTCGCCGCTTTTGCGCATTTGGCCCAAGTGGGCCTCATCGGCAAACTTGTAGGCCCGGCGCACCATGTCGGTGTCGGCATCGTTCAAATACCCCAGCTCCGCTTCGAGCAAGGCAAAGCTGGCTGCTGCCGCGTTGGCCGCAGCCGGTGCCACAGCCTTGGGGCGGCTGTGGCTGTTGGAAGTGGAGGGAATCGAAGCGGGACTCATGGCCTCAATGTAACGCAAGCTTTTGCCCCACTTTGTGGGGCAAGTTGAATGGGCGTAAAAAAAGCCCCAAAAGGGGCTTTTGTTTGAGCGATGGCCTTGCGCAAGCAAGGCGAACGGTCGAGAAAGGTGTTCAGGACACGCGCTTGAGCATCTCAATGCCCACTTTGCCAGCGGCGATCTCGCGCAGTGCGGTCACGCCAGGTTTGTTTTTGCTTTCAATGCGGGGGGTGTGGCCTTGGCTCAGCATGCGGGCGCGGTAGGTGGCAGCCAGAACCAACTGAAAGCGGTTCGGGATCTGTTCCAGGCAGTCTTCAACGGTGATGCGGGCCATGATGTGTTCCTTGAGAATTGCTGTGCGGGATTCAAGCCATTTTGAGTGCCTGAAAAGTGTCAGGCAGGGCGCGGCGCTGAACGTGGTATTTGAGCCGCTGAGCGTGAACAACCGCTTTGAGGTCAAACAGGGCACGATCAAATACTTCATTGATTATAACGAAGTCAAATTCTGGAGCCTGTGCCATCTCAATGGCAGCATTTTGCAGGCGCAGCTCGATGATGTCGGCTGTGTCTTCGCCGCGACGCTCCAGGCGTGAGCGCAGCTCTTCCCAGCTGGGCGGCAAGATGAAGATCAGCACCGCGTTGGCGTACATCTTTTTGATCTGCAGGGCGCCTTGGTAATCAATTTCCAAAACCACATCGGCACCTTGGGCCATGCGGTCTTCGATCATCTTTTTGGAGGTGCCATAGCGCTGGCCGTGCACATGGGCCCATTCAACAAAGGCGTCGCCCAGCACCATGGCGTCAAACTCTTGCGCTGAGGCAAAAAAGTATTCACGGCCATGCTTTTCCTGGCCCCGGGGAGCGCGGGTGGTGTGTGACACGGTGGGTTGTACGCGTGAGTCCAGCTCCATCAAGGCCTTGACCAAGCTCGATTTTCCTGCTCCGCTGGGAGCGGCTACGACAAACAGGTTTCCGGGGTAATCCATGCTGAGGCTCTTTATTCGATGTTCTGGACTTGTTCGCGCATTTGCTCGATCAGCACCTTCATATCCACCGAGATGCGGGTCATCTCGAGCACGGCCGATTTCGAGCCCAGCGTGTTGGCTTCGCGGTGCAGCTCCTGGATCAAAAAGTCCAGACGCTTGCCAATGTCGCCGCCTTGGGTCAGCAGGCGGGAGAGTTCATCCAGGTGCGAGCGCAGGCGGGTGAGCTCTTCGGCCACATCAATGCGGATGGCAAAAGAGGTTGCTTCGGTGAGGGCACGGTCTTGTGCGGCCTCGGGCAGGAGGCTGCCATCGGCCAAAGCCATGGCGTCCTTCCATCGCTCCAAAAAGCGAAGGCGTTGTTGCTCGACCAGTTGAGGCACGAGCGGCACCGCTTGTTCGGCCAGGCTGCGCAGCTGCGCAATGTGGCCTGTCAGCATCTCTGTCAGACGGGCTCCTTCACGGGCGCGGGCTTCGCGCAGGGCGTCCAGGGCTTGGGATGCCAGCTTCATCCAGGCGGCGTCGTCAGGGGCTGGCTGGCCCGAGCTGCCTGCGGTCATGCGCAGCACATCGGCCACACTCAAAGCGCGGGCTCCTGGCATCCAGTCTTGAATTTTGTCTTGCAAGGCCGCGATTTTTTGCAAAGCCTGGTGGTTGGGGGCTTGAAGGGTAGCCGCGTCACCGGCATCCTGGCTGGCACGGACTTCGACTTTGCCACGTTTGATGTGCCGTGTGATCAACTCGCGCAGGCCGGGTTCCAGTTGGCGCAATTCCTCGGGCAGGCGAAAACTCAAGTCCAAAAAACGGCTGTTGACGGAGCGGATTTCCATACCAAGTCTCGCTGTAGGACCCATTGGAGCGGGGGTCTCACCGTCTGCGGGCCCTGGGCTGTACTGCACGCTGGCATACCCGGTCATACTGTAAACTGACATCGATCAAGTTCCTTGTGACAGCGCTTGGCCACACTGACCATCCAGCGCTGCAAATGCCCAGCCTAACAGCTGTGCATGAAACGAGGCATTATCTCAAACTCTTTGGCCTGACCCGCTCGCACTTGGCCGAGCGCAAAGGGCAGCACCATTTCAGCACCAGCATGAACACCACAATTTCTTACGTCCGTACCGGTCGCGCCAGCGACGCATTGCGCCCTGTGCGCATCACCCGCGGTTATACCGTGCACGCCGAAGGCTCGGTCCTGATCGAGTTCGGTCAGACCCGCGTGTTGTGCACGGCCTCGGTCGAAGAAAAGGTGCCGGGCCACAAAAAAGGCAGTGGTGAAGGGTGGGTCACGGCCGAATACGGCATGCTGCCCCGCGCCACCCACACACGGGGCGACCGCGAAGCCGCTCGTGGCAAACAAAGCGGCCGCACGCAAGAGATCCAGCGCCTGATTGGCCGCTCGCTGCGGGCCGTGTTTGACCTGAAAAAGCTGGGCGAACGCACCATCCACCTCGATTGTGATGTCTTGCAGGCCGACGGTGGCACGCGTACGGCCAGCATCACGGGCGCTTTTGTGGCGGCGCAAGACGCCGTCAACTGGCTCATGGCCACGGGCAAACTGAGCGAGTCGCCCATCATCGACCGTGTGGCCGCCATCTCGGTGGGCCTGAAAAACGGCACTGCCTTGCTGGACTTGGATTACCCCGAAGACTCGGCCTGCGACACCGACATGAACGTGGTCATGACCGGCGCGGGTCACTTTGTGGAAGTGCAGGGCACGGCCGAGGGCGTGGCTTTTACCCGCGTGGAGATGGACCGCATGCTGGCGCTGGCCGAAAAAGGCATTGCCCAGCTGGTGCAACTGCAAAAGCAGGCGCACGACGAACCCCAAACCTTGACTTTCAGCGCTTGAGCACCATCCCTTCATGAAAATCGTTCTGGCCTCCAACAACGCGGGCAAACTGGCCGAGCTGCAGACTTTGTTTGCGCCTTTGAACATGACGCTGGTGCGCCAGTCCGAGCTGAACATCCCTGAAGCCGCAGAGCCCTTCAAGACATTCGTTGAAAACGCCTTGGCCAAAGCCCGGCACGCCGCACAACTCAGTGGTCTGCCTGCTTTGGCGGACGACGCAGGCCTGTGTGTGGATGCCTTTGGCGGACAGCCTGGCGTGGACACGGCCTACTACGCCACCCGCTTTGGTTACCCCAAGGGCGACGACACCAACGTGAGCGCTTTGCTGGAACAAATGCAGGGCATCAGCCAACGCCGTGCGGCCATGGTGAGCACCTTGGTGGCCTTGCGCAGCGCAGACGACCCCGAACCCCTGATCGCGGTGGGGCGGGTGGTGGTGCAGATCACGCCCGAGCGGCGAGGCAGCAACGGTTTTGGCTTTGATCCGGTCATGTTTTTGCCCGAGTTTGGCAAGACCTTTGCCGAGCTGCCCGCCGAAGTCAAAAACGCCCACAGCCACCGAGGTCGCGCCGCACAAGCCATGCTGGCACTGATGCGTGAGCGCTGGATGGATGCCCCGGCTGCATAACCCTTTTTGAGCCTTCCATGAACCCCATGTTGGACCCGGTGCACGCCATGCGCCCAGGCGTGTTGCAGCTCAGCAGCCTGCCGCCCTTGTCGCTGTATGTTCACCTGCCTTGGTGCATCAAAAAGTGTCCTTACTGCGATTTCAACTCGCACGAGTTGCGTGCTGGAGCCGATGCACCATCCACGCAAGACGCCTACATCGATGCACTGTTCGCCGATCTCGAGGCCAGCTTGCCCTTGATCTGGGGCCGCAGCATCCAGACCGTGTTTTTGGGTGGTGGCACACCCAGCCTGTTTTCACCTGAAGCGATAGACCGTTTGGTGGGCGGCATCCGCGCCCGCGTGCGCTTGGCACCTGACGCCGAAATCACCATGGAGGCCAACCCCGGCACTTTTGAGAAAGACCGCTTTAAGGCCTTCCGCCAAGCGGGTATCACCCGTTTGTCCATTGGCGTGCAGAGTTTTGACAATGCGCATTTGAAAGCGCTGGGTCGGGTGCATGACCGCGACCAAGCCTTGGCCGCCGTGACGGAAGCCGCTCAGGTGTTTGACACCTTCAACTTGGACTTGATGTACGCCTTGCCAGGCCAAACCCTGCAAGGCCTGACACAAGACATCCAAACCGCCTTGGCCTTTGTGCCACCGCACATCTCGATTTATCACCTGACGATCGAGCCCAACACCGTGTTTGCCAAGTTTCCGCCTTCCTTGCCCGAAGACGATCAGGCCTACGAGATGATGGACCGGATCACTGAGTTGACGGCACAGGCGGGTCTGGAGCGTTACGAGGTGTCGGCTTACGCCAAGCCTGGACACAGGTGCTCACACAACCTCAACTATTGGCAATTTGGTGATTATTTGGGCATTGGCGCGGGAGCGCACAGCAAGCTCAGTTTTGCGCACCGTGTGTTGCGCCAAGTGCGTTACCGCGAGCCCGCTTTGTACATGCTCCAAGCCATGAAGGGCGAGCCTGTGACACAAAGCAAGGAAGTGCCTCGCCAAGAACTGCCTTTTGAATTCATGCTCAATGCGCTGCGTTTACGGGGTGGGTTTGCGCTGGCCGATTATGTGGACCGCACGGGTTTGGCGCTCAACAGCCTTCAAAAAGGGTTGCTGGAGGCCGAGCAAAAAGGCTTGATTGGCAGAGACCTGCACCGGGTCTGGCCGACAGACAGGGGGTTTGACTTCTTAAGTGACTTACAGGCGCTGTTTTTGGCTGAAAGTGTCTGAAACCTGAAGATTTCCTTGTGCATTCACAGGGAAAGTGTTTGGTGGGCCTGCTGCATGGACTGGCCCAATGTGTTGAAGTATTCCAGCGTGCGCTCAGACGGAATCAGGAACTTGGCGCGTCGGTCACCCTCTTGGCTTTGTGCCATGAGCATTTCTTTGTCGCGCAGGCGGGTGATGCGTTTGTGCAGAGTGGCCGGAGAGCCCAAATCTTCCAAGGCAATGGCCTCGCGCACGGTCATGGGGTTTTTTTCGTACCACCTCAGCACCACCGCTTGTAACAAAGCCTCTTCGTTGGCGTCCATCTCCAATCCGACAGGAAGCACCTGAATGGCTTTGGTGAGCTTCAGGAAGCGCAAATAAGCTGCAGCGAACGGGCTATTGGTTTTTTCCATAATTTTTCGATTTTAACGAATTAATCATATGCCACGTTGCTTTTGACAACATGGCATCCATGGTGTTCAAGGTGACGTGATTTTTCTTTCTCGGATGATGCGACCCCAGGTGGCTGTTTCACTGACCATGTAACGCGCCAGCTCATCGCGCGAGCCTGGCATGGGGGTTAAACCATGTTTGTTGAGTTGTTCTACCACGTCTGATGCTGTCAATACTTTGACCAATTCGGTGTTCCATCGATCTAAAACCGGTTTGGGCACTTTGGATGAGGCCACGAAGGCGTACCAGTTGGTGGCATTGAATCCTGGATAGCCCGATTCCGCAATCGTGGGGATGTGCGGTAATGCACCCAGGCGTTGTGTGCCTGTGCTGGCCAGGGGAATGATCTTGCCCGCCTCGATGTGAGGTGCTGCTGTGGCCATGGTGGCATACCAGGCTGCCACACGGCCACCCAGCAAGTCCTGCAGTGCAGCTGCGCCGCCTTTGTAGGGGACATGCAAGGTGTCGAGTTTGGCCATGTCGTTGAGCAATTCGCCCGCCAAATGAGATGCGGAGCCTGGGCCGGTGGACGCAAAATCGAGTTTGCCGGGGTTCTTTTTGGCGGCCGCAATGAATTCGGCAAACGTCTTGATGCCCGTGCCGGGGTGCACCACCAACACGTTGGGAAAGTTCACGGCCATGGTCAGCGGGGCCAAATCTTTCACCGGATCGTAGGGGAGCTTCATCATGTGGGGTGCAATGGTCAGCGGACCCACAGAACCCAACAAGAGCACACTGCCATCGGATGGGCCGGTGGCGGTGTACTGGTGGGCGATGTTGCCGCCTGCACCGGCTTTGTTTTCCACGGTGACGGCGACGCCCAGGTTTTCACCCAGTTTTTTGGCAATGATCCGAGCGCCTGTGTCGGCTGCGCCGCCCGGCACAAAACCCACGACCATGCTGATGGTCTTTTTAGGTGGGAACTCCTGCGCGGTGGCCTGAGTCAAGGGCGTCAGCATGGCCGCAATGGCGCAGCAGGTGGAAAGGATCAAGTGGCGTGGCATGGTGTGCATGGTTGAAAACGGGGTCAGTGTGGTTGAACAGGGGCTAGGCGGGTCGCTTGGCTGGCTTGAAGCCAGATAAAACAAACAACTCCAATGTTGTCGCAAATTGTCCCGTTCTTCGCGCCAAAGTCAGCGAACGAACAGTCGCATCAATAAAAGCATGACCTGCTCGGCGCACTGCGTTCAATTTCCCAACTGATTATTTTTCAAAATTAATTCCAAAATCAGTATCTCTGTGAAAACAACACCGCACAATACAATAATTTCGCTATTCGAAATTATGAGCAGCAAACAGACCGCCGGTCCTTCTTCGAGCCGTCGACAAACACGCCAGACCGGGGTGTTTGTGAGAACAACGCCGGGCAGCCAATCTCTGGAGCGGGGGCTGAGAATTTTGCGCACCTTCCGGCATGGTGTGGATTCACTGACCAATGCTGACATTGCCGAGCGAACGGGGCTGGTGCGGCCCACAGTGAGTCGGCTCTGCCGCTCCTTGGTGGACAGTGGGTTTCTCGAGTTTGATCGTCAGCAAAACGCCTACCGTTTGAGTGTGGCCAGTTTGAGTCTGGCTTTGTCGTTCAGGTCCACAGAGCCTGAACTGGACGTGGCGCTTCCTTTGATGCGCGAGTTGGCTCAGAGCCGGAAAGTCAATGTGAGCCTGGCCACGGCAGACCAGCTGGAGATGGTCTATGTGGAAACCGTTCGATTCAGTCGACAAGGCGTTTTCAGGCACCAAGCGGCCGGCAGTCGGATTCCGATCGCCGTCACCTCCTTGGGTCGCGCCTATCTGGCGGGCATGCCTGCCTTGCAACGCCAATGCTTGCTTGAAAAAATGCAATCTGCGCAGGGCAAGGATTGGCCAAAAACGCAAGAGCAGCTGCAGCAAGCCCTCCAGCAATTCGAGCTGAGCGGCTTTTGTTACACCCAATGGCAGCCGGGCATGGGCTCGGTCGCTTCGCCCATTCAGTCACCCAGCGGCAGAACTTACGCCATCCACATCAGCTATCACATCGAATCGCCTGACTCGGAGATCCGTCAGATGGATGCGTACGCAGCACTGCTGAGCCATCTGGTGCACGACGTCAAGGCGGCATGGGCAGAAAAAATCGGCGATTGAAGACCCTCACCCCAACGCCAAGCCACAGGCCCGGACAATGTCATTGACCCGGGCCTGTCGAACATGGCGCTTGACGGTGGTGATGCCTTTTATGCGGTTTTGGCTCCCGCCCCTTTCAGGGCCGTCAAAACGGATTCTGGCGTGAAGGGAATGGTGCGCAAGCGCACCCCGGTCGCGTCAAACACCGCATTGGCGATGGCAGCGGGGACCGTGGTGGGGGTCTGTTCGCCCGCACCCCAGGCGGGCAGACCTGGTTGATTGATCAACACCGTTTGAACCGTTGGGGTTTCGGGGAATCGCAATATGGGGTAGCTGGCCCAATCCACACTGTCAATGGTGCTGCCATGCCATTGCACTTCCTCCATGAGGGTTCGGCTGATGGTTTGGATGACACCACCTTCTACCTGGTTCAGTACACCATCGGGGTTGATGATTTGCCCACAATCGTGGGCCACAAAAACCTTGGTGACCTGGATTTGGCCTGTGCTTCGATTGACCTCCACCTCTGCGACCGTGGCCACATAAGTGATGGCATTGTTGTAGCGCACATATGAAATGCCCCGACCGCGTGCGATGTTGCCTGCAGTCACTTGGCTGGCTGAGGGTCGCTTTGTCCAATTGGACGCCTTGAGCGCCGCTTGAATGACAGCGCTGGCGCGTGCATCGTTCAGGTGGGCCAGACGGAACTCGGCGGCATCGGCACCCGCTGCTGCGGCCAATTCGTCCATGAAGGATTCGTTGGCAAAACTGTTCTCGATACGGCCAGGACTGCGCAAATGCGAAGAACGCAAAAAAGTCTGGGCAACGTGCTTGGTGGTGACCAAGATGTTAGGCACCACATAAGGCGCTCCGGCATTCTGGAACAAGAACCCCACCCAGTTACCGGGGCGAGGAATGCCTGTGTCGCTGGCGGCCAGCAATGGAAAATCCAGTGGTTTGAATGCGGCAATGTGATTCAAGGCGATGAAAAAATCGCCTTTCCAACCGGTGATCTTGCCCTGCGCATCCAGACTGGCTTCCAGATCCATCGAACGTGGTGGGCTTTTGGGTGCCAAGGCCGTTTCATCCTGACGCGTCCACTGCACGCGCACAGGTTTGCCAAGTTTCATGGCAATCAGGGCCGCGTCCGCGGTTGCATCTTCATGGCCATTGCGGCCATAGCAGCCTGAACCGTCCAGATACACCAACCGGATGGCGGTTTTGGGCAAGCCCGTGATGACCGACAACTCATGCTGCATGGAGTGTGTGGCCTGAGAGGCCGACCAGCACACCAGTTGTCCATTTTTGAAATCGGCCACCGCACACGATGGCCCGATGGAGGCATGCGTTTGTACCGCAAAGTTGTAGGTGGCTTTGACGCTGCGGGCTGCGCTGCCCAAGACTTGGGACACGTCGCCCACTTTTTGTGTGGCCTCTTCCTTGGCCACAGGCATTTTGCGCCAGGCTTCAAAAATAGTGGCTTTGGCAGGCAAGTCTGCACCGGAACTCCATTGGGCCTTCAAGGCATCTGAGGCCTTGATCGCTGCCCACTCGGTTTTGGCCACAACCGCCAAAAAGTTGCCTTGACGCACGGTTTGCACAAAACCCTTGATCTTTTTGGCCTGTGAATCATCGACCCCTTGCAGTGATGCCCCGATTTGGGTGGGTCGAATGACCCGGGCATGCAGCATGCCCGGAAGCCGCAGGTCGTGCACATAGAGGTGCTCGCCAGTGACTTTGGCTGGAATGTCCACGCGCGGCACCGACTGACCCACGAGTTTGTAGTCGGTGTGTTTTTTAACGGCAATCTTGGGGTCGATCTTGATTTCAAATCCTGACCCAATGAGGCTCCCGTAAGTGGCGGTTTTGCGACTGGCCTCGTGTGCGATCACCCCATCGTTGACGATCAATTCAGTTACTGGCACACCCCAATTTTTGGCTGCGCGTTGAAGCAAGGCTTGTCTTGCGTTGGCCGCAGCAATGCGCAACTCGCTGCCGCCTTGTGAAATGGTGATGGCTGCGCCCGTGAGCCATTGGTCAGGTGTGGTGCCCGTGTCGCCCATGACCATGTCAATGCGGCCAAAGCCCACATCCAGCTCGTCTGCGGCAATTTGGCTGAGTGCCGTTTTGGTGCCCGTGCCCAAATCCACTTTGCCCACGTAAAGGGTAATGCGGTTGTTTTTGTCAATGGTCAGCCACGAGTCCAGTGCATCTGTGGCCACGCTCTTGGTCGGGGCCAGACCATTGGCCGCTTGGGCTGTACCCGTCAAAGAAAAGCCTACGGCCAAGACCCCAGCGCCAGCAGCACCCAAAAATTGACGTCGATTGAAGTTGCTCATCGTGCTCTCCTCAGGCGGTGATGGCGCGTTTGACGGCGGCCACAATGCGTTGATGGGTGCCGCAGCGGCAAAGGTTGCCGGCCAGGGCTTCTTGGATTTGTTGGTCGCTCGGATTTTTGTTTTTGGCCAGCAAGGCGGTGGCCGTCATGATCATGCCGTTGATGCAATAGCCACATTGCACGGCTTGGGTGTCGATGAACGCTTGTTGCAATTTGCCGGGTTTGGCTGTGCTGCCCAAGCCTTCCAAGGTGATCACGGCTTTGCCCTGCACACTGGCAGCGGGTGTGATGCAAGAGCGGGTGGCTTGCCCGTTGACCAAGACCGTGCACGCCCCGCATTGACCCTTGCCACAACCAAATTTGGGGCCATTGAGTCCCAATTGATCGCGCAGGGCGTAAAGCAGAGGGATGTCCTGATCGGCGTCGACCGAGCGGCCTTTGCCATTGACCTTCAAATTCATTTGAGCCATGTTTTGTCTCCATTGTTTTGAAAGGCACGCAACCGGACATGCCCTGCCTCGCATTGAACGCACCAAGGTCGCTGCGATCCAATTCATTATGAGGATTGGTCCATCCTTGTGCCTTCGTGATATCCCGAAGAAAGTCCGCTAGGCGACAGTTTTGTGGGCGGGTCTGAAGATACTGCAGCGTCTGTTGTGCATGGGCCGTGGGGCTTGTCCAGCCCGTGTGCAATGGCTTCTTTTCTGGAAAGCAAGATGGCATCTCCGTTTGAAATACAGGTCACCGCCATCGGTGGGCCTGAAGTTCTGCAAAGTCGTTCGATCGAGGTTCCTGTGCCAGCACCGCATCAGGTGGTTTTGGTTCACACGGCCATTGGCGTGAACTTTGTCGATATTTACTTGCGGGCGGGGCAGGCCCATTCACACAACCCGCAGCCTCCCTTTGTGCCTGGCATCAATGCCGTGGGCGAAATCGTGGCGTTGGGATCGCAGGTCCATGAGCTGCATTTGGGACAAAAGGTCACCTACACCAACGCAGGCGTGGGCAGCTACAGCACCCATGTGGCGGTGTCGGCCGAGCGGCTGATCCCTGTGCCGCCCGATGTGGACGATGTGCGTGTGGCGGCCGGTTTGGTGCGGGCCCTCACTTGTCAGTACCTGCTCAAGCAAATGCGCCAACTCGAGCCCGGCACCCGCGTGCTGGTGCATGCCGCTGCCGGTGGGGTGGGGCAAATTTTGGTCCAGTGGGCCAAACGCTTGGGCTTGGTGGTGTTGGCCACTGCAGGCAGCGAAACCAAGGTCCAGACCGCCTTGGCGCTGGGGGCAGATTTCGCCATCAATTACCGCAGCGAGGACTTTGTCTCCGAGGTCAAACGCATCACGCAGGGACAGGGCGTGAGCGTGGTGTTTGACTCGGTCGGAAAAGACACTTTTGACGGCTCCCTGAAGTGCTTGGAGCCCAAGGGGCTGGTGGTCAACTTTGGCACCGCGTCCGGGCAAGTTGAGGGTTTTGCCTTGCAAGACCTGCACAGCCAATCGCTGTGGGTATGCCGCCCCACTTTGCGCACGTACATCGCCAACCGCGCTGACATGCTCGCCATGAGCGTGGAGGCCTTCGGCATCTTGGGCGACCCCACGATTCGCTTGGACATTGACACCTTGCTGCCCCTGAGTCAGGCCAGTGAGGCACACCGGTTGCTGGAGAGCCGAACCACGCAAGGGGCCATCGTTCTGATTCCAGACGCCCTCATGAACCCACAGGAGTAAACCATGCACATGATCAAAACCCTTTTGACCGCCACCTTTGGCTTGGCCGCACTGGTCTCGCCAGCCAGCGCAGAGTACCCGGACAAGCCCATTCGCATGGTGGTGGGCTATGCGCCAGGTGGTGCGGCTGACAAATTGGTGCGCCCCATCACCGATCGGTTGTCACGCATGTTCAAACAGCCTTTTGTGATGGATTACAAGCCAGGTGCCGGGGCAGCGTTGGCCGCAGAAATAACCGCCAAAGCGCCTGCCGATGGCTATACCTTTCACATCACAGACTCAGGCCCCATGACGATCTTGCCGCACATGCGCAAACTCGGCTACGACCCCTTGAGCAGCTTTACGCCCATCTCGATGGTGGGGGGTGGGGGTGTGGTGGTGGTGGTCCTGCCCACATCCAAAGCAACGGACATGAAGTCCTTGGTGGAATTGGCCAAAAAAGACCCCAAAAACTGGAGTTATGGCACCTCAGGGGTGGGCGGTGTGGGGCATCTGGCGGGTGAGCAATTCAAGGCCGCCGCCAAGCTGGACATTGGCCACATTCCCTACAAAGGCGGAAGCCCTGCCATCACCGAATTGCTCGGGGGGCATGTGCCGGTGTTGTTTTCTTCGTTGGGCTCAGCAGCTTCTCACATTCAGGCCGGCAAACTGCGGGCCTTGGCCGATTCCTCCAGCAAACGCAGTTCCATGTTCCCCGATGTGCCCACCATGGCCGAAGCCGGATTTCCAGGCTTTGATGCCAGCATTTGGTTTGGCATTGTTGGGCCGGCCGGTCTGCCCAAGGAAGTGATGGACAAATGGGTCCCTGCCATGGCCAGCGTCTTGAAAGACCCGGAAGTGATCGCCGCCATCAAACGCGAAGGCTACGACCCTATGCCCATGACGCCCCAGCAAACCACAGAACGGATCAAATCCGATTTTGAGTTGTGGGGCAAAACCGTCAGAAGCGCCAACATCAAAGCCGACTGAGGGCCCTGAGCTGTTCGCAGGCCGCGACAGCGGCACAGCGGCGGGTCAGGTCAGGTGCACCTTGGAAGTGGAAATCAGGACTTACCTGCCAGCATGGCTTCCACCAACTCCTGGACTGCCAAGGCTTCTTCGGCCGTGGCCAGTTTGTGCGGCTGGCCGCGCAGCCACAAATCCACCTCACTCAACTGACGCTGCAAAGCGCTGGTGCGCGGGTCTTCGGTGCGCCAGTCCAAGGCCTCCTCCCAGGGGCCGCCGTTTGAGCGCCACAGTTGGTAAAACTCCCTGAATTGGTGGTTCATGCGGCTGCCGCGCACCGTGACTTCTTGACGGTCGGGTTGCTGGCCACCCGTGGTGGCCATGACCGTGACGGGCTTGCCATCGGCCGTGGTCAAGCGTGCCAGCATGTCCAACTCGCACAAGGTGGGGTCTTGCGGGTAACGCGGCAAAGCCTGCTGCAAAGTCAGTGGGCCCAAAAAGCGCCCGGCCAAAAACAAGAAATGTGAGGTCACTTCGCGGGTGTAACCACCTTCCTCGCGCAGGCGCAGCCAGTCGGCGTCTTTTTGCCAAGCACGGGGCCAGGCCGGGTAGTTCACCACGATGTCAATGCCCAGCAGTTCACCCGTTTCTCCAGCGTCCATGGCACGTTGCAGTTCTTCGAAACCCCGCGACGCCGCCTGGGTGAAGTTGACCACGCCGGGCAAACGCGCTTGGCGCAGTTGAGTGACCAAATCACGGCTTTGCGCGTTGTCAGTGCCCAGGGGTTTTTCCATGAACACGCCTTGCCCAGCCGCAGCGGCTTGCAAGGCGTAGGTTTTGCGCGGGCCTGGCGGGCAGGCCAGGTACACCACATCGGCCCCGGCCATGGCGGCTTGCGCATGGGCTGCAACGGGCACCTCAGGTGCCATCTCCCGCGTTTTGGCCACAGATGCAGGCGAGGGGTCCCAAACCCCGCACACCTCAAAGGCGGGATGCAGCAAAGTGTTTTCCAGCATGCGCCGGCCCATGATGCCCAGTCCGATGATGGCCATTTTGTGTGTCATGTTTTTCTCCTGTGGGTTGCAAGCTTAGCAAGGCTGCCGCACACGCGTGTCGCCTTTGCAATGCCCCCTGCTGAGCAGCCCCACGCGTGCTTGTGCTGTCGCGAATGCTGCTGACTGGCTTCAGTCAAAGTCGTTAAATGACCCCATCCATTCATCACTGAGGAAAACGTCATGTTGCTTTCGAATTGGGTTCGTTGTTCCAACCGTCAAGCGACCCGGCTGCTGTTGGCTGCCAGCTGCTGCGCAGCAGCATTCACACCAGCTTGGGCTCAGTCCCCAAGCGATCCTGCCAAGGCCCGTGTTCAAACGATGGCCCAATCTCAAACACCCGCCTTGCTGGACACCCTCAAAACTTTGGTTTCCATCGAGTCGGGGAGCCGGGATCTGGAAGGCCTTGAAAAAATCAGCCAGTTGATTGGGCAACGCTTGCAGCAACTGGGCATGGAGGTCAAAACCATTCCCACGCAGGCCCCAGACTTTCACCCCCAACTCAAAGGCGCCAAGCTCGGTTCGGTGGTGATGGGCACCAAAAAAGGCAAGGGCCAAAAGAAAGTGCTGTTGATCGCCCACATGGACACGGTTTATTTGAAGGGCATGGTGGCTAAACAGCCCTTTCGCATCGATGGCAACCGGGCTTATGGCTTGGCGATTTCAGACGACAAAGGGGGCGTGGCCTTGATTTTGCACACTGTGCAAATGCTGCAGGATTTGGGTTTTGACGATTACGCAGAACTCGCTGTGGCCATCAACGGCGACGAAGAAGTGGGCTCGGCAGGCTCCAGCGCCTTGCTGGTCCGGTTGGGCGAGGAATACGATGCGGTGATGTCCTTTGAAGGCGGTGGCGTGGACAAAGACATGGTTCGACTGGCCACCAGCAGCATTGCCATTGTGGAGATGAAAGTCACCGGCAAAGCCTCTCATGCTGGCGCCAACCCCGAAGGCGGGCGCAACGCAGTCTACGAATTGGCGCACCAGATGCTCAAGACCCGCAACTTTGGTGACCCGTCCAAGGGACTCAAGATCAACTGGACCGTGGCCCGGGGTGGCGATGTCCGCAATGTGATTCCCGCTTCAGCCAGCGCCATTGCCGATGTGCGTTCGCTGTCCAACAAGGATCTGGATCAGATGGAGGCCAGCCTGAAAGAAGCCATCAAGGACAAGTTGATCCCAGACACCCAAATTGACCTGAGTTTTTACAGAAGCCGTCCAGCCTTTGAAGCCACTCAAGCATCTCGGGTCATGGCGCAACACGCCTTGGGCATTTTTCAGGAAATCGGCCAAAACCTGATGGTCCAAGAGCGTGCCACCGGTGGGGGGACGGATGCCGCGTTTGCCGGGCTGCGTCCCAAAGGTGGTGTGCTGGAGAGTTTTGGACTGCGCGGCTTTGGAGCCCACTCGAACGACGACGAGTACATCTTCATCGACTCGATCGCGCCACGGCTGTATCTGTCCACACGCATGGTGATGGATGTGGGCAGCGGCAAAGTCAAATGGTGATCAAGCCACAGGGATGTTCACCATCCTTGTTGCACAGGCCGGCGCGAGTTGGCCTGTGCAGCCACCCGCGCAACCACCCATTCAGCGGGCTTGGAACTGCGGTGGTCGGCGTTCGGTCATGGCTTTGACGCCTTCTTTGAAATCTTCGGTTTTGAACTGCCAGTTTTGCTCGGCACTTTCATGCGCTACCGCTTGCTGCAGTTGCGGCACCAAGCCTTGGCGCAGGGTGGCCCGTGTGGACTGAACCGACAGCGGGGCTGAGACAGCGATTTCGTGAGCGAGTTTGAGGGCTTCGGCACGCACATCGGATTGGGCCACCAGCACATCGGCCAACCCCATGTCCAAGGCTTCTTGTCCCCCAATCCGCCTGCCCGTGAAAAACAGCAAATTGGCTTTTTGAATCCCTACCAAGCGGGGCAAAGTGACCGACAGACCAAAGCCGGGATGAAAGCCCAAACGGTTGAAGTTGGCCGTGAAACGGGCTTCTGGGCAGGTGACGCGGAAATCGGCCACCAAGGCCAAGCCGAGTCCGCCACCCACAGCAGCGCCTTGAATGGCCGCCACAATCGGTTTACGGCAAGAAAAAATCCGGATGGCCTCGAAATACAAAGGATTGGTGCCTGGGTTTTCAGGGCGGCTGATTTTGTCATCTGGGCTGTTGAAATTGGCCCCGGCACAAAATGCCGTGCCCTGGGAGGCCAGCACAATAGCCCGACACTGCGGGTTCTGATCCAGGGCTTCAAAGGTATTGGCAATTTGCTGGATCAATTCAAAGTCAAAAAAATTGTGAGGTGGTCTGCAAATTTCCACCAAGGTGACATGTTGGTCGTGGGTGATTTTCAGATCGGGGGTGCTGCTCATGATGGGGTCCTGTCGTGTGAGGTAAAAGTGCCGTCAGTCGCTTTTCAAAATGACACCTTGATCGGCCAGTGCCTGGATTTGATCGGGGCTGTAACCCAACTCGGACAAGATGGCGTGCGTGTCCTGGCCGAGACGGTGGGCCTGGTGGCGCACCTTGGCCGGTGTTTTGGCAAATTTGACAGTAGGACGCACATAACGAATGGCCCCAACGTCAGGGTGCACCGTGTCCTCAAACAGCCCAACGGCTTGTAATTGAGGGTGAGCTGGCAAGTCCTCCATGGCGTAGATGGGCGTTGCGGGAATGTCCAGTCGGTCGCAAATTTCAATCCATTCGGCGGTGGTTTTGGTGGCGGTGATTTGGTGCAAAGCGGCGTACAGCCCTTTGATGTTGGCATTGCGTGTGACGCGGTTGCTCACCCCCAAAGACTGACCCAGGGCCTCTTGACCCGCATCTTTGAAAAAACTTTCCCAATGGTGGTTGGTGTACGGCAGCATGGCAATGAAGCCATCGCGTGTGGGGCTGGGTTGACGTCCACCGCCCAACACACGGCTGTAGCCAGCACTTTGGGTGGCTGGGTTGCGGGTCAGTCCCCCCATGTGCTCCACCAAGGTGAAGGCCACCATGGTCTCTAGCATGGGCACTTCCACATATTGCCCTTGGCCGCTGCGCGACTTGGCCAGCAAGGCGGCCAAAACGGCGTTGACCAAAACCATGCCCGTGGTTTTGTCGGCCACCAGTGTGGAGACGTAATCTGGCCGATCGCGGCCAAGGCTGTTGACACTGGCCAATCCACAAGCTGCCTGAATGATGTCGTCAAAAGCGGGGCGGTCCTTGTCGGGGCCATCTTGGTCAAAACCTGTGGCCGCGCAATAGACGATTTGGGGGTTGGCTTGGGCCACGGCTTCGTAACCAAAACCGAGTTTTTCAATGGCCGAGACCCGCATGTTGTGCACCAGCACATCCACCCGCGGAACCAATTGCCGCAAAATGGCTTTGCCTTGATCAGACTTCAAGTCCAAGGCCATGGATTGTTTGTTGCGGTTGATGGCCAGGTAAATCGAACTCATGCTGGGCGAGAGGTTCACGCCGTTGGAGCGCATCAGATCACCTTCAAGGCTTTCGATCTTGATGACCTCAGCACCGTAATCGCCCAGCATTTGTGTGGCCAGAGGACCCAGCACCACCGAGGTCAGGTCCAGTATGCGAATGCCTGTCAAAGGCCCATCAGACAAGTCCATGTTGGCGTCACTCATGCTGTGTTTTTCTTGGGTTTGAGGCTGTCCCAGGTGCTGTCAGGCCAGTGCTGCATGTTGTAAGCCGATGCGCCTGCCGCACCTTGCAGCATTCGGCCGCCATCGATGATCACGGCCTCTCCCGTGATGAAGGCGGCACTGTCTGAAATCAGGTACACACACAAGTCGGCCAATTCATGGTGCTGCCCGACACGCCGCAGCGCCACACCTTGTTCAATGGGGGCGTCACCGATGCGTTCTTGCGGCATCAGGCGAGACCAAGCACCTTCGGTCGGAAACGGCCCTGGCACCACCCCCACGGTGCGAATGCCATAAGGGCCCCATTCGACGGCCAGGCTTTTGATCATGGCCAGTGCACCGGCCTTGGCCATGGCCGATGGCACTGTGAAGGGCATGCCGGTCAGGGCCGACTGGGTCAGGATGGACATCACCGTGCCTGGGCGTCCAGCCTCGATCCAACGGCGGCCCACGTCCAGGGTGCAGTAGGCCGAACCCTTGAGCACGATGTCGACCACCGCATCAAAAGCACGCGTGGACAGGCGTTCAGTTCGGGCCAAAAAATTGCCCGCCGCATTGTTGAGCAGCACATCCAGTGGTGCTTTGGCCCAGATGGCGTCCATCATGTCTTGCACGGCCTGCGCATCCCGTACGTCACAGACATGCGTTTCAATGTCAACACCCAAGGTGCTCTTGAACTCTTGGGCTGTTTGGCTCAACACGTCTGGGCGTCGACCACAAATCACCAAGTCTGCACCCAAAGCCACATAGCGCTGGCCAATGCTTTTGCCCAAGCCTGTGCCACCACCCGTGATCAGGATGCGCTTGCCCGCCAGCAAATCGGGTCTGTACATCGACATGCCGTGGGCTTTCATTCGGGTTGCATTCCAGCCATTTTGGAAATACGTGTGAACCGCTCGAGCTCGTCTTGCTGGAATTTCAGCATCGAGTCACCAAAGTAAGGCATGTTGTCTGAACCGGAAGCTTTGTTGAAGTCCATGCCTTCACGAGAATCCCTGACTTTGACCAAGGCTTCAATGAGCTTTTTCTTGATGGCTTCTGGCGTGCCGGCCTTGACGTAAAACGACGTCCAGGAGTAGTTCACATATTCAGGAAAACCACTGTCAATGAAGGTCGGGACGTTGGGGAAATCGGGGTGTCTTTTCTCACCTGAGACGGCCAGTGCCTTGAGCTTGCCTGATTTGATCAAGGCCGCAGCCCCGCCCAGATCGGCAATGCCCACATCCAGTTGATCCCCCATCAGGTCGGTAAAAATTTGAGCGCCCCCTTTGTAGGTGATGTGGTTGAACTTGACGTCGGCCATGTTGGAAAACCATTCACCTGCCAAACGATAGCCCGCCGAGTAATTGGCCAGGCTCAATGGTTTGGTGGGATTCTTTTTGGAATGTTCCACCACATCTTTCAAATGGTTGAACTTGGAATTGCCAGACACCACCCAGACATTCATGTTGCGCGACAGACCGGCCAAAGGCGTCAAGTCGGTCATGGGGTTGTAGGGGAGATTTTTGATGCTGATGGGATTGACCGAGATGGGTGAATTGCTGGCCAACAAAATCGCGTGACCATCGGCGGGCAAAGCCAACAAGGCCTGAACCGAAATGATGCCACTGGCACCGGGTTTGTTTTCAACCGTGGCCGACTGACCCAACTGCTTGGCCAGTCGATCGCCAAAAAAGCGGGCCGAGGTGTCAGAGCCGCTGCCGGCCGTGAAGGGGACAAAAATGCGAAAAGGTTTGGACGGAAAGTCTTTGTCTTGGGCCACTGCCCCTGTGCACAGGGCCATGGCCAACGACAAAGCGCAGCCGGTGAGAAAGTTTCGCTTGAGCATGTTTTTTGTCTCCTGAGTCAGTTGAAAAAATCACAAACGCGTGAGGAAAGGCCACAGCATGTTGGCCCCTTGCTTCAAAGCCATCTCGCCGATGCGAGTCTGCCAATGGGTTTCGTTGCCAAACTCGTCACGCCAGGACCAGAGTCTGCGTGTCAGGTGGTGAAGGTTGTGCTCGCGGGTAAAGCCCATGGCACCATGCACTTGGTGTGCAATTTCGGCCCCTTTGCCTGCCGCTTCACCGGCCCTGGACTTGGCCACGGCCACGGCAAAGTCCGAAGGTTCATTCTCTGAGGCCTCAATGGCGGCATCCACAGCGGCGGCGCTGGCGGCCACATGGCCTGCCAAAACCGCCAGCATGTGCTGCACGGCCTGAAATTTGCCAATGGGGCGGCCAAACTGAACACGGTCATTGGCGTACTGCAGGCTGTACGCCAAGGCGCGTTGCAAAGCACCGGCCATTTGCACCGACCGCATCAAAGCCCCTTCGCACAACAGTCGCTCGTTCGCTTGCGCCAGGGGGGCGACCGCGGCGCAAGGGGTGTTTTGAAAGTTGAAATCAATGCGGGGTTCACCAGCCAGATTTTTGACCGCTGTGTGGGCCACTGTGGCCAGCGCCTGACGCTCGACCCGCACCACACAAGGCACGCCATCTCGCTGCGCCACCAGCACCAAATGGTCACAAGACAGCCCCCAAGGCACGCGGTGAGCCAGGCCCGACAAGCGGGTTTGTTCGCCGTCACCTTGGAGCTGCAAATGGTCTTTGGTGTGGGCCACGCTGACCGATAAAACGCCCTCGGGCACGCTCAGACCTGCGGCAGACAACAAGCGTCCAGCCAAAAAAGTCTCGGCCAGTGGCACCGGTGCGCCGTGGAAGGCGCTGCGCCGCAAAACAAAGAGCGCATCGGCATAACTCAAACCACTGCCGCCTTGTTCTTCACTCAGGCAAGCCTGGGGCAAGCCCACCTCTTGCAGTGCCTGCCAAAGGGCTTGGGGCCAAGTGCCTTCCTCGCTCGACATGAACACTTCTTTGAGGCAATGGGCCTCACAAATGCGGTCAACCGTTTTTTCAAGATCGTCACGAATATCGCTCATCGCAGTCCCAATCCTTTGGCAATCATTCCACGCAATATTTCCCGGGTTCCCCCCCGGATGGTGAAGCCGGGAGCCTTCAACATGTTCATGCCCAGCAATGCGTCAAAGTCGCTGCTGTCGTTGTCCATCACCGGCTCGGTGGGAATCAGTTGCCGAAATATTTCGGGAATTTCACGCTCAAATGCGGTGCCAATGTCTTTCACCAAAGCCGCTTCAAGAATCGGTTTTTGTCCCTGTGTGAGCATGCCGGCCACTGACGTGGACATGCGCCGCAAGGTGGTCAAGTGCGCCACAAAACGACCTATTTCATTGACCGATCTCGCATCGGGTTGGTCGCCCAGTTTTTCCATCGACGCCAGCAGCAACTGGTAGGTGCTCAAAAAGCGGTCTGGCCCCGATCGCTCGAAAGCCAATTCACTGGTCACCATGTCCCAGCCACCACCGACTTCACCCATCACCATGTCATCGGGCACAAAGCATTCATCAAAAACCACTTCGTTCCAGTCGTGTGCGCCATAGATGTTCAGGATGGGGCTCAGGCTCAGGCCGGGTGATTTCAAGTCGACGATGAATTGAGTCATGCCCGCATGGCGGTCTTCTTCTTTGGGGGCCGTACGCACCAAGGCAATCAGGTAATGCGCACGGTGGGCGCTGCTGGTCCAGACCTTGGTGCCCGAGAGTTTCCAGCCCCCCTCCACCTTGACGGCTTTGCTTCTGACAGCGGCCAAATCCGAGCCCGAATCGGGCTCGCTCATGCCGATGGCAAAAAAGCATTCACCCGCTGCAATTTGGGGCAAGATCAGGCGGCGAGCCCGTTCGCTGCCATGACGCAAAATCTGGTTGCCGCTTTGCCGATCGGCCACCCAGTGCGCCCCCACGGGGGCACCGCCAGCCAGCATCTCTTCGGTCATCACATACCGCTCCAGGGCAGTGCGTTCCTGGCCTCCGTATTGGCGGGGCCACACCATGCCGATGTAGCCAGCCTGCCCACATTTGCGGCTGAATTCGGCATCGCCTTCAGACCAGGAATTTTTGCGTGGCGTGAAACTCCCCGCATCCATTTCTCGTTGAAGAAATGCCCGAACCTGCTGTCGCAACAACTGCGCACTCTCGGGCAGCGTCACTGCAGGAAATACAAAATCATGCATGTCTCTACTTTCGCCGGTCAATGAAACTCAGCTCATCTTGAAGCTTTCAATGGGTAAGTCAAGGCAGATCGAGACAACTAGGCGACTCCAAACCCGCGTGGATGCGAGATGATGAAGCCTTCCAGTTTCATGGACATGAAAGACCACTCTCATGCGTTCTGGCCTCTACAGTTATCCCAACACGCAGCGCATTGTTTATGGCGTTCCCTTTGTGCAGGCCCTTGCCCAAGAGGTTCAAACGGTGGACGCCCAGCGGGTGTTTGTGTTGGCCAGTGGCAGCTTGACGCGCCACACCGATGTGGTGGATCAACTCAGAGGAGTCTTGGGTACACGCTGCGTGGGGGTGTTTTCTGACATGCCTGCACACACACCGCGCACAGCTGTGGTCAAGGCGGCACATGAGGCCTTGAATGCACGGGCCGATCTGATTTTGACGCTGGGGGGCGGCTCGATCACCGATGCCGGAAAAATGCTGACCCTGTGCATGAGCAATGCCATCGACTCACCCGAGGACCTGGACCGCTTGGCCACCCGGGTCCATGCCGATGGGCGTGTGGAGCGGCCCGAATTCAATGGCCCCAGCGTGCCCAGCACGGTGATCTCGACCACCTTGTCGGCGGGTGAATTCAGCGCCTTGGCCGGTTGCACCGATACGGCCAAGGGGTACAAAGAAAATTTTCTGCACCCCAAAGCGTCACCTCGTACCGTGATCCTGGATCCGGCCTTGACGGTCCACACCCCTGAATGGTTGTGGTTGTCTACAGGCCTACGCGCTGTAGACCATGCCGTGGAAGACCTGTGCTCTGTCAACACCCACCCCATGTCAGAGGCCACCTCCTTTCAGGCCTTGCGCCTTTTGGGCCGAGGTTTGCGGGCCGTCAAAAAAGACCCCTCTGATCTGAACGCCCGACTCGATTGCCAGTTGGGGGCATGGATGTCCATCATCGGCTCGAGTGCAGGCGTGCACAAAGGGGCCAGCCATGGCATTGGCCATGTGTTGGGTGGCACTGCTGGGGTGCCTCATGGGTACACCTCTTGTGTCATGCTGCCCCATGTGATGCGCTACAACCACAGCGTGAACGCCGAGCAACAAAAACGGGTGAGCGAAGCCTTGGGCGAGCCGAACAAGCCCGCTTGTGATCTGCTGGCCGAATTGGTGGCCGAACTGGGTTTGCCCAGCACCTTGCGCGAGGTGGGGGTGCCCGCCGACATGCTGGACCTCATTGCGCACAACGCCATGCACGACCGCCTTATCCACACCAACCCCAGAAAAATCCATGGCCCCCAAGATGTGCGCAGCATCCTGGATGCCGCCTGGTAGGTGAGCGGCGTGAAAACTCTGCAAGGCACCCGCCTGGTGTGGGCCATGTGTGTGGGCCAAGTGGGCAATCTATTGCCCCATGTGGTGGTACCCGCTGTGATGGTTCAGCACCTCATGCCGGTTTGGGGCATGAGCAGCACACAAGCCGGCTTGTTGGCTGCGGCCTATGCTTGTGGCTACATGGTGGCTGTGCCCGGTTTGACGGCATTGACGGACCGCTTGGACGCCAGACGCATCTTGTTTTGGGGGTCTTTGTGCAGTGCCTTGAGTACCTTGGCCTTTGCCTGCTTTGCAAACAGTTGGTGGAGCGGGATGGTGTTTTGGGCCATGGCCGGTGCCAGCTTTGCTGGGGCCTATATGCCCGGATTGCGGGCACTGACAGACCGCTTGGGGCAGGCCGATGCCTCGCGCAGCATCACCTTGTACACCGCCAGTTATTCCATGGGCGTCGGGTTCTCATTTTTGGTGTCGCAACTGTTGGCCCAATCCTGGGGCTGGCGTTGGGCGTTTGCCATCACCGCTTTGGGGCCCTTGTACATGATTGTGGTCGCTTGGAAAATGGCCCCACGGCAACCGGTTGTGGTGCCCGGTCACTTGCTGGACATTCGTCCCGTTTTGCGCAATCGACCGGCCATGGCTTACATCCTGGCTTATGGCGCACATTGCTTTGAACTGTATGGATTCAGAACCTGGATTGTGGCGTTTTGGGCGTTTGTGGTCGCACGCCATTCAGGGCTACAACTGCCTGACCCCATGTGGGTCAGCTTTGTGGCCTCTTTGCTGGCCATGCCTGCGAGCATTTTGGGCAATGAACTGTGTTTGCGCTTTGGCCGACAACGTGCATTGACCTGGATTCAGCTGGCCTCTGGCCTGACCGCTTTGCTGGTGGCTTGGGGGGCGGACGGTTCGCCTTGGTTGCTGCTGGGCTTGTTGGTGGTGTATGCCGTGACCGTACCTGCCGACTCGGGCTCCTTGACGGCCGGGATGATGTCGCACGCTCAACCATCCTTCAAGGGTCTGACCTTGGCCTTGCACTCCACCGTGGGTTTTGGCTTGTCTGCCTTGTCGGGATGGCTGCTAGGCCTGGCCTTGGATGCCCATGGCGGTATTCAAGAACCTCAAGCCTGGACAGCCGCATTTGCCGTCCTGGCCATGGGTATTTTTCTGGGACCTTGGGCTTTGCGGCTCTCAAAATCCTGAGCTCGGCTGGGGCGCTCTACAAGCCGCATGGCTCAAACAATCAGCGCACCCTGTGTGGGCAATTGACGGAAGTGGTTTTTTTGAGAGGTTTTTGCCCAGATGAGTAGTTCGAAGGGCAAGGGTGTTCAAGCTGGCGTATGTCCCAAGTGCTTGAGCTTGAAAAGGGTTGGTTTGTGAATATAAGTAAATTGATATAAATATATAAATTATTTTAATTAAAAATATTAATTAATTATATTTCCTTGAAAATTTGTAAAAGTTGCTGTCAGTCACTTTTTCATGTGTCAAGAGTTTTTTGCGATGGCGTGTGTATGATTGAATGTCACTCGAATATTTATTTAAATTTATCAAGTGATATTTTCAATAATAATTTTTCCTCTAGAGGTTTCCATGATCAAATCACGATTTTTCATTGCCGCATCTTTTGCGGCCATTTCTACGGTGTCCGCTGCTGGTACATTCGACGGTCCTTCCATCCAAGCGGGTATTGGTTTTAACGCTGCACAAACAACTTTAAAAGACTACAGCCCTGATGGCAAAGTTTCTGACACCAAAGCCGTTGGTAATCTGTCTTTGAATTATTCAAAGTCTTACGGTGCTTTTAATATGGCTGGTGGTGTTTTCACCATGCTGGGTTCACAAAAATCTGGTTCCTTGCGCAGTTTTTCCGTAGATACTGGCGGTATCTGGTCTGATGAATTCAAACTCTCCAACGTTTGGGGCATCTCCATTGAGCCAGGTTATAACCTGAATGATTCGGTTCAAGCCTATGCAAAATTCAGCATCGTTCGCGCAACTGGCAAAAACACTTTTGATTACACTTTGGATTCAACGCCAGTAGCGGGTGATGCAGGCTCTGCCAGTATGAAACACAATGGCACAGGTTTCGGTGTTGGTGTCAAGTTTAAAATCACAAATGAGTTGTACGGCACAGTTGAAATTGAAAAAATTAATTTCAACACCAAATCCTATTACACAGATGTGACTGAAACCTACAAACCAAGCCTTGTCAAAGCCGGTGTGAGCATTGGTTACAAGTTCTGATTTTATTTTAAATAAATCACGAATAAAAAAAGGGGCTCAGGCCCCTTTTTTTATTGTCTTGCATCGATTATTTATTTATTCTGAATTGCAGTCTCGTCTAATATTTTTAATCAGATGTAAAAAATTCTAAACTACTTTGAATGTTTATTTGGTGAAATAAAGGGTCTTTGCAAAATCTGAATTGATAGAAGTTCAATTTGCTTTCGGCAACAAAAAAAGCGCCTAAGCGCTTGATTTGTAATGTGATCTGGCGGAAGCGGTGAGATTCGAACTCACGGACCCTTTCGAGTCGCCGGTTTTCAAGACCGGTGCAATCGACCACTCTGCCACGCTTCCTTGGAGGTAGATTGTAACGGCTTAGATGCGGGCTTTTGAGGCAGGCGTGTTCAAAAAGAAGCGGTCCGCATCAAGCGGTGGCCAGCATGCCGCGCTTTTCGATGAAAGCCACCACTTCGGCCAAGCCGTCCAGGGTTTTCAAGTTGGTCATCACCCAAGGGCGGGTTTCGGGGTTGGGGCGCATGCGGTTGGTGTCGTCGCGCATGACTTGCAGGTCAGCGCCCACATGCGGGGCCAGGTCGGTTTTGTTGATGACGAACAGGTCGCTTTTGGTGATGCCGGGGCCGCCTTTGCGCGGAATTTTTTCGCCCGCCGCCACGTCGATCACGTAGATCGTGAGGTCACTGAGTTCGGGGCTGAAGGTGGCTGCCAGGTTGTCGCCACCGCTCTCGATGAAGACCACGTCGGCGTTGGGAAACTTTTCGAGCATGCGGTCAATCGCTTCAAGGTTGATGGACGCGTCTTCGCGGATGGCGGTGTGGGGGCAGCCGCCGGTTTCCACGCCCATGATGCGCTCAGCGGGCAGGGCGCCGCTCACCGTCAGCAGGCGCTGGTCTTCTTTGGTGTAGATGTCGTTGGTGATGGCGATCAGGTCCCAGCGTTCGCGCATGTTTTTGCACAGCATCTCGAGCAGGGTGGTTTTGCCGGAGCCGACCGGCCCGCCGATGCCCACGCGCAGGGGCGGCAGTTTGCGGGTGCGGTTGGGGATGTGGTGCAGTGCAGAAGTCATGATCTGAAAATTCGGGAGTATTGGGTTTCGTGGCGTGCCGACAAGATGGCCAGCATGGGGCTGAAGGCCTGGCGGTCGTCGTCGCTGAGGTCGATGGCCGTTTGCACGGCCGTAGGGATTTCTCGTGCCAGCCGCGCCAGCATGCGTTGGCCTGCGCTTTGGCCCAAGGGCACGGACTTGAGTGCCGCCTGGGTCATGTTCTCGGCCCAGCCAAAGGCATAAGCCTGCAGGGCTTGGTCCAGTGGCGTATTGGCCAGGGACAAAGCAAAGGACATGGCCAGCGGGTAGGTCACAGGTAGGCTGGCGCAAAACTGCAGTTGCGCGTGGCTGGCCTGCTGCAGGTTGCGCAGCCAGTCGAGCAGAGAGCGGCCCATTTGCTCGGTTTGCAGCCGCATCTCGGCGGTTTCGCGGGTGGTCATGACCCAGTCGTTCAGCGCTTGCAGGCGGGCGGTGTCGTGGCGCTGCCAAGCTGGAATGGCTTGTGCCAGCACCGCCATGTCGCCGCGAGACTGCGTCAGATGCAGCTGGTCCACCACCCAATCGGTGGCGCTGGCTTCGTTGTGCACCAGGCCTTGCTCGATGGCGGCTTCCAGGCCTTCGGAATACGAAAAGCCGCCGATGGGCAACGCTGGCGATGCGAGCCAGATCAGTTGCAGCAAACCCGAAGGCGCGGTGTCAGTGCTCATGCTGGCAGTCGGGGCCGTGCACATGGGGCGCGGCTTGCACGGTGCGGATTGGGATGCCGATAGGAATGCGCTTGGCCACTGCCGGGCTTGAAGCAGGTGCTGCATGCCCGTGTTGGCAATCTGGGCCATGCACATGCGGCTCGGCAGTTGCGGCGTTGTCGGTGTGTGGGTGATCGTGGCCATGAGCTGGTGAGTGTCCGTGACCGGCATGCCCACCGTGGTCACCATATGCACCGTTTTCGGGCTCAAAAGATTCAGAAACCTCGATCACCGTCATGTGCATGGCCCGCAGCATGTCGGCCAGCACATGGTCGGGCTCGATCTTCAGGTGGTCGGGTTGCAGCTCGATGGGTACATGCCGGTTGCCCAAGTGGTACGCGGCGCGGGTCAGGTCAAAGGGCGATCCGTGCTCGGTGCAGGCGGTGATGCGCAGCACGGCTTGTGGTGCGGCTTGCACACGCACGAGCGAGCCGTCTTCGGCCACCAGCACATCGCCGCCGCGCACCACGGTGCCTCGGGGCAAAAAGATGCCCAGGGCACGGCCTGCGCTGTCGGTCGCATCAAAGCGGCTTTTCTGGCGGGTGTCCCAGTCCAGGGTGATGGTGCAGGCACGTTGGATCAGCACGCGGGCCAGGCCACGGCCTTGGGGCATGAGTTTGGAGCAGAGGAGCATCAGTGTAGGAGCCACGGCTTCGTGGCGATCAAGGGGTTGCAATGCAAGGGGGTCAATGGTCTGGCATGTTCAAAAAAGAAAATACCTTTGAGTCATGGGCAGGCTGGTGGCTGGTTCGCACACCAGCAATTGACCGTCGGCACGCACCGCATAAGTTTGGGCATCGACTTCCATGCGGGGCGCGTAGTCATTGTGGACCATGTCGCGCTTGCCTACTTTGCGGATGTTTTTCACGGCCGACAAGGTTTTTTGCAGACCATAACGTGCACCCACGCCCGCCTGCAAACCCGCTTGCGAGACAAAAGTCAGCGAGCCGCGCGACAGCGCCCCGCCATAGCTGCCAAACATGGGGCGGTAGTGCACCGGCTGCGGTGTGGGGATGGACGCGTTCGGGTCGCCCATGGCGGCCAGCGCGATGAAGCCGCCCTTCATGATGAGCGCCGGTTTCACGCCAAAAAACGCGGGCTTCCAGATCACCAAGTCAGCCCACTTGCCAGCCTCGATGCTGCCCACTTCGTGGCTGATGCCGTGCGCAATCGCGGGGTTGATCGTGTACTTGGCGATGTACCGTTTGACGCGGGCGTTGTCGTGGCGATCGGTGTCGCCGGGCAGGCTGCCGCGCTGCTGCTTCATCTTGTGCGCGGTCTGCCAGGTGCGGATGATGACTTCGCCCACGCGGCCCATGGCTTGGCTGTCGCTGCTCATCATGCTGATGGCGCCCAGGTCGTGCAGGATGTCTTCGGCCGCAATGGTTTCTTTGCGGATGCGGCTTTCTGCAAAAGCCAGGTCCTCGGCAATCGCTGGGTCCAGGTGGTGGCAGACCATGAGCATGTCCACATGCTCGTCGAGCGTGTTGATGGTGTAGGGGCGTGTGGGGTTGGTCGAAGACGGCAGCACGTTGGCTTCGCCCACCACTTTCAAGATGTCGGGGGCATGCCCGCCGCCCGCGCCTTCGGTGTGGAAGGTGTGGATGGTGCGGCCTTTGAAGGCCGCCACGGTGTCTTCCACAAAGCCCGATTCGTTGAGCGTGTCGGTGTGGATGGCGACTTGCGTGTCGGTTTCTTCGGCCACGTTCAGGCAGTTGTCGATGGCCGCAGGCGTGGTGCCCCAGTCTTCGTGGAGCTTGAGGCCAATCGCACCTGCGCTGATCTGCTCGTGCAGTGCGGCATGCAAGCTGGCATTGCCCTTGCCCAGAAAGCCAATGTTCATCGCAAAGGCATCGGCCGCCTGCATCATGCGTTCGATGTTGAAAGGGCCAGGCGTGCAGGTGGTGGCAAAGGTGCCGGTGGCCGGGCCGGTGCCGCCGCCCAGCATGGTGGTCACACCGCTGGCCAGCGCTTCGTCGATCTGTTGGGGCGCGATGAAGTGGATGTGTGAGTCAATGCCGCCTGCGGTGACGATCAAGCCTTCGCAGCTGATGATCTCGGTGCCGGGGCCGATGATGATGTCGACACCCGGCTGCGTGTCAGGGTTGCCCGCTTTGCCAATGGCGGCGATGCGGTTGCCGCGCAGGCCGATGTCGGCTTTGACGATGCCCCAGTGATCGATGATGAGCGCGTTGGTGAGCACGCAGTCCATCGCACCTTCGGCGTTCGTTCTTTGCGATTGCGACATGCCATCGCGGATGGTTTTCCCCCCCCCGAACTTGACCTCTTCGCCGTAGCCACCGGCTTGCAGCGTGAAGTCTTTTTCAACCTCGATCACCAAGGCCGTATCTGCCAGTCGGACGCGATCGCCCACGGTGGGGCCGAACATTTCGGCATAAGCGCGTTTGTCGATGTGGGCCATGTCAGAGTTTCCCTTGCGTTAAGCCGCGAAAGCCGTACACCACACGGTCTCCCGCATAGTCCACCAATTCGACGGTGCGTTGCTGACCGGGTTCAAAGCGCACCGCGGTCCCCGACGCGATGTTCAGACGCATGCCTCGTGCCGCGGCCCGGTCAAAGCTCAGGCCACCATTGGTTTCGGCAAAGTGGTAGTGCGAGCCCACTTGAATCGGGCGGTCGCTGGCGTTTTGCACCACCAGGGTGCAGGTGCGGCGGCCCACATTCAGCGCGTGCTGACCGGGGTCAATCAAAAGTTCTCCGGGGGTCATGCGGGGCTCACTTCTTGCCGAAATAAACAGCCACCGCCAGCACCGCGGCGATGGCGATGAAACCCAGCACATCGGTGGCGTGCCAATGGGTGCCACTCAGGCCGTGCCCATCGTGTGCCAAGGCGGTGTTGGCCAGCTGTGTGAAGGCCAAAGACAAAGTGAATGCAAATTTTTTCATGACAGCTCCTGGGTGTTTTTAAACAATGGGTTGGTGCACGGTCACCAATTTGGTGCCGTCCGGAAAAGTCGCTTCGACCTGGATATCGGGGATCATTTCAGCGATGCCATCCATGACGTCGGCACGCGTCAAAACGGTGCGGCCTTCGCTCATGAGTTGAGCCACGGTCTTACCGTCGCGTGCGCCTTCCATGACAGCAGCGCTGATCAGCGCGATGGCTTCGGGGTAGTTGAGTTTGAGGCCACGTGCCTTGCGGCGTTCGGCCAAAAGTGCCGCCGTGAAGATCAGCAGTTTGTCTTTTTCGCGAGGGGTGAGTTCCATTTTGGTGCGTGCTTTGAATGTGTTGGGCGAGCTGAACATCAATGTAGCAAAGAGCATGCCTCTTTATAGGGACTGTGTGATTTCCCTAGGAAGTCGCTCAGGCATGTTCTGGTGCATTCCTGCATTTTGAAAAGTTGGCACGGTGATTGCAAGAGGAATTGCAGCGTTGCAAGCGCTCCGCCCTTTTTTGAATCCATTTACTTTCCTGATTGGAGTGATCACATGATGAACCGCCGTGGCAATCTTAAAGCCCTCGCAACTGCTGCAGCCATTGTGGCTGGCAGCCTGAGTTTTGCAAACCAAGCCCAAGCGCAAGCGGGCAACACCATCAAAGTCGGCGTGCTGCACAGCTTGTCGGGCACCATGGCCATCTCTGAAACCGTGTTGAAAGACACCGTGCTCATGGCCATTGATGAGATCAATGCCAAGGGCGGCGTGCTCGGCAAAAAGCTCGAGCCCGTGATCGTGGACCCGGCTTCCAACTGGCCTTTGTTCGCTGAAAAAACCAAGCAGCTTCTGGGTCAAGACAAGGTCTCGGTCATCTTCGGTTGCTGGACATCGGTGTCTCGCAAATCGGTGTTGCCGGTGGTCGAAGAAATGAACGGCTTGCTGTTCTACCCCGTGCAATACGAAGGCGAAGAGCTGTCAAAAAATGTGTTCTACACAGGCGCTGCGCCCAACCAGCAAGCGATTCCTGCCGTGGACTACCTGATGAGCAAAGAAGGCGGCGGCGCCAAGCGCTGGGTCTTGCTGGGCACCGACTATGTGTACCCCCGCACCACCAACAAAATCTTGCGTGCTTACCTGAAAAGCAAAGGCGTGGCTGACAAAGACATCGATGAAAAATACACCCCGTTTGGTCACTCAGATTACCAAACCATCGTGGCCGATGTGAAGAAATTTTCTGCCGGTGGCAAGACCGCTGTGGTGTCCACCATCAACGGTGACTCCAACGTGCCTTTTTACAAGGAACTGGGCAATGCAGGCTTGAAGGCCAAAGACGTGCCTGTGGTGGCCTTCTCGGTGGGTGAAGAAGAGCTGCGTGGCGTGGACACCAAGCCTTTGGTGGGTCACTTGGCGGCATGGAACTACTTCATGTCCATCAAGAACCCAGCCAACGACGAGTTCACCAAAAAGTGGGCGGCTTACGCCAAGGCCAAAAACATCGCAGGTCACAAAGACAAGCCTTTGACCAACGACCCGATGGAAGCGACTTACATCGGCATCAACATGTGGAAGCAAGCGGTTGAAAAAGCCAAGTCCACCGACACCGACAAAGTGATTGCAGCCATGGCCGGACAAACCTTCAAGGCTCCTAGCGGCATCACCAGCAAGATGGACGAGAAAAACCACCACCTGCACAAGTCGGTGTTCATCGGCGAGATCAAGGCTGATGGCCAGTTCAATGTGGTGTGGAAGACGCCTGGCCCCGTCAAGGCCAAGCCATGGAGCCCCTTCATTGAAGGCAACGACAAGAAGCCTGACGAGCCAGCCAAGAAGTGATCGTTTGAGCGTGTTCTGAAAAAGGGAGGGCACAGTCCCTCCCTTTTTCCAAATGGCAACAGCGTTTTGTAGGTCGGTGGCTTCAGCCCCGACATGGGTGCTTGTCGGAGCTGAAGCTCCGACCTACGGCCAAAGTCATGTGAGGCCAAGAGATGATCAAAATGAAAAGATGGATTGTGAAAGGCGCGTTGATCGCCAGTGCGCTGTGGGGCCTGACGGCTGCGCATGCTCTGACGATGGACGAGGCCCGAGGCATCGCGATTGGAGAGAGCGATGCGCGTGTTGAAGCCTTGGCCAAAGCGGTGGCCCAAGGCGATGAAAAAACGGCGGCCTATTTGCAAGCGCTGGCCGACGATGTGGTCAAAATTGCCAAAGACCAAGTGCTGGTCGTGCGCGACGGTCAGGGCACAGACCCGGTCACCGGCCAATCGGTGCCTGTGCCCGATGATGCCGAAGACGTGATGCTGAACAACCGCTTGCGGGGTGAACTCGACACCGCCTTGGCGGCGCTCAAGTTGTTCAGCACCGATGTGAAGGTGCGCC
This sequence comes from Limnohabitans sp. 2KL-3, assembly GCF_001269405.1. Classification (NCBI taxonomy): domain Bacteria; kingdom Pseudomonadati; phylum Pseudomonadota; class Betaproteobacteria; order Burkholderiales; family Comamonadaceae; genus Limnohabitans; species Limnohabitans sp. 2KL-3. The sequence goes on along the minus strand of NZ_CXON01000002.1, from coordinate 208,263 downwards.
GCCTGGCCGCCTTGTCGCTGCTCAAAGAGCCGGACGCCAGCCGTGCGCCCCTGCTTGACAAAGCGCTGGCCACCGAGCCTGACGAGACGGTCAAGAGCTTGGTGCGACAGGCCCGTGCGGCTGCCTTGCTCAGCAGCGAGACCCCCAATGACCGCTTGCTGGCTGCGCAGGAATTGGCGGCCAGTCGGCAACCCGAAACACTGCTCTTGCTCAACCAGCGCTTGGCTCAAGAGCAAGACCTATCGGTCAAAAAACAAATTCAGACCTCCTTGGCTGCCGTGCAGCAAAGCCTGCGTTGGGGCGAGCGATTGGGCACCTTGTTCACAGGTGCCAGTTTGGGCTCCATCTTGCTGCTGGTGGCGCTGGGCTTGGCCATCACCTATGGCCTGATGGGCGTGATCAACATGGCGCACGGCGAGCTGATGATGATCGGCGCCTACGCTACCTATGTGGTGCAAGCGGCGTTTCGCCACTACCTGCCGGGCGCCTTTGACTGGTATTTGCTGGCGGCAGTCCCTTTGGCTTTCATGGCATCGGCTTTGGTGGGGGCCGTGATGGAGCGCACCGTGCTCAAGCATTTGTATGGCCGCCCTCTTGAAACCCTGTTGGCCACCTGGGGCATCAGCTTGGTGCTCATGCAAGGCGTGCGCAGCCTGTTTGGTGCGCAAAACGTGGGCGTGGAAAACCCCTCGTGGATGAGCGGCTCGCTGCAGCTGCTGCCCAATTTGCAACTGCCCTGGAACCGGGTGCTCATCATCGTGTTTGCGGCCGCTGTGCTGATCGGCATGGCGCTTTTGATTGGCAAAACGCGCCTGGGTTTGTTTGTGCGTGGCGTCACGCAAAACCGCCCGATGGCTTCGTGCATGGGCGTCAACACCGCACGCATTGACACCTACGCATTTGCCTTGGGTTCTGGCATCGCGGGCCTGGCCGGTTGTGCACTCAGCCAGGTCGGTAACGTGGGCCCTGACTTGGGTCAGAGCTACATCGTGGACTCGTTCATGGTGGTGGTGCTGGGCGGCGTGGGCCAGCTGGCAGGTACGGTCTACGCTGCCTTGGGGCTGGGGCTGGCCAACAAGCTGCTCGAAGGCTGGACCGGTGCGGTGCTGGCCAAGATCGCGGTGTTGGTGTTCATCATCATCTTCATCCAGAAGCGCCCGCAAGGCATCTTCGCGATGAAGGGTCGCAGCGCCGAAGCGTGAACAGGGGCATGAACATGACAAACATCCTATTACCCACTCCTGCACCCTTGCTGGGTCGAAAAGCCTGGTCTTTGTTTTTGCTCGCGCTGATCACAGTCGGTGTGCTGGCTCCGGTGTTCAACTTGCTGGTGCCTGCGGGCAGCGCCTTCCACCTGAGCGATTACGCCATCGCCTTGATCGGCAAGATCATGTGCTACGCCATCTGCGCCTTGGCCATGGACCTGATCTGGGGCTACACCGGCATCTTGTCGCTGGGCCACGGTTTGTTCTTCGCTTTGGGCGGGTACGTGATGGGCATGTACCTCATGCGCCAAATTGGGCAAGACGGCAACTACAAAAGCAACTTGCCCGACTTCATGGTCTTCCTGGATTGGAAAGAATTGCCCTGGCACTGGACACTGTCGGACAGCTTCGTCGCCACGGTGCTCTTGGTGGTGCTGGTGCCCGGTTTCATCGCCTTTGTGTTCGGCTACTTCGCATTCCGTTCGCGCATCAAAGGGGTGTATTTCTCCATCATCACCCAGGCCATGACCTATGCGGCCATGCTGCTGTTCTTCCGCAATGAAACCGGCTTTGGTGGTAACAACGGCTTCACCGACTTCAAGCGTATTCTGGATTTGCCGATTGCCACCCCCAACATGCGCATGGTGTTGTTTGTGATCACGGGCTTGACGCTGCTGGGCTTTTATCTGTTCTCGCGCTGGTTGGTGGGCAGCAAATATGGCCGTGTGCTGATGGCCATTCGTGATGCCGAAACGCGGGTCATGTTTTCGGGTTATTCGCCGCTGCCTTACAAGCTGAGCATCTGGGTGATTTCGGCCGTGATGTGTGGCATCGCTGGCGCACTGTATGTGCCGCAAGTGGGCATCATCAACCCGGGCGAGATGAGCGCTGCCAACTCGATCGAGATCGCGGTGTGGGCCGCTGTGGGTGGCCGGGGCACCTTGATCGGCCCGATTGTGGGGGCCTTCCTGGTGAACGGTGCCAAGAGCTGGTTGACGGTCACAGCGCCTGAGTTCTGGTTGTACTTTTTGGGTGCGCTGTTCATCGCGGTGACCTTGTATTTGCCGCAAGGCGTTGTAGGCCTGATCGCCAAAATCAAAAACAAGAAAGGTGGTGCCGCATGACGCCCGACTTGCTCAAAAAAGGCGCTGAGCGCGTGGCCCGTTCGGCCCAGCAACGTGTGGAATCGACAGAATCCGGTGGCCGCAGCGCAGGCTATGGCCGCGTGGTGCAAGACGCCAACGAAGTGGATGTGACCCATGGCCGCATTCTTTATCTGGAAGACGTGAGTGTGAGCTTTGACGGCTTTAAGGCCATCAACAAGCTGTCGCTCGACATTGCGCCCGGTGAGCTGCGCTGCATCATCGGCCCCAACGGCGCGGGCAAGACCACGATGATGGACATCATCACCGGCAAGACCCGTCCTGACGAAGGCAGCGTGTTCTTTGGCAGCACCATCGACTTGCTGCGCCACAACGAACCCGAAATCGCGCAGCTGGGCATTGGCCGCAAGTTTCAAAAACCCACGGTGTTCGAGCACCTCACGGTGTTTGAAAACCTGGAGCTGGCCTTGAAAACCAACAAAGGCGTCAAAGCCTCGATGTTCTTCAAGCTTGATTCAGCGCAGTCAGACCGCCTGGCCGAAGTGCTGCACACCATCCATTTGGCAGGCAGCGTCAGCACCCTGGCCGGTGTGCTCAGCCACGGCCAAAAGCAATGGCTGGAGATCGGCATGCTGCTCATGCAAGACCCCAAGCTTTTGCTGCTGGACGAGCCGGTGGCGGGCATGACCGACTTTGAAACCGAGCGCACCGCTGAGCTGTTTTTGACGCTCAAGGGCAAGCACTCGTTGATGGTGGTGGAGCACGACATGAGTTTCATCCGCACCATCTCGGACATTGTCACCGTGCTGTGCGACGGTTCGGTGCTGGCCCAAGGCACGCTCGATCAGGTGCAAGCCGATGAGCGGGTGATTGAAGTTTATTTGGGACGCTGATGAGTCTGGGTTCTTGTAGGTCGGAGCTTCAGCTCCGACAAGTGCCCCCATGACCGAATGTCGGACCTGAAGGTCCGACCTACTTGAAGAGTGAAACATGATGAGTCCGAGTTCTTGTAGGTCGGAGCTTCAGCTCCGACAAGTGCCCCCATTGACCTTATGTCGGACCTGAAGGTCAGACCTACTCAAAGAGTGAAACATGCTTGAAGTTCAAAACATCCATCAGTACTACGGTGGCTCCCACATCCTGCGCGATGTGAGCCTGAGCGCCGCACAAGGCCAAGTCACCGTGCTGCTGGGCCGCAACGGCGTGGGCAAAACAACCTTGCTCAAATCGCTCATGGGTTTGGTGCCGATCAAAAGCGGCACAGTGACCCTGAATGGCCAAGATTTGACACTCGCCAAGCCTTACGAGCGCGCCGCCGCAGGCATTGGCTACGTGCCCCAGGGCCGCGAAATTTTTGCCCGCTTGACGGTCGAAGACAACCTGCTGATGGGCCTGGCCACGCAGCCCGGCGGCACCCCGATCCCGCCCGAGTTGTTTGAACTGTTTCCGGTGCTCAAACAAATGTTGCACCGCCGTGGCGGTGACCTCTCAGGCGGCCAGCAACAGCAACTGGCCATTGCCCGAGCGCTGGCAGCCAAGCCGCGTTTGCTGATTCTGGACGAGCCCACTGAAGGCATCCAACCCAGCATCATCAAAGACATCGGCCGCGTGATTCGCCAACTGGCCGACGTGGGCCTGCAAGGCCAACGCATGGCGGTGTTGTTGTGTGAGCAGTACTACGACTTTGCCGAAGAACTAGCCGACCAGTATTTGGTCATGGAGCGGGGCGAGGTGATCGCCCGAGGGCCAGGCAGTGAGATGAAAGCAAAGAACATTCAGCAGCTGGTGGCGATTTGAGGGTGTCGGCTCGTTTACCTGGGCCTTCCAGCGGTGTTCCATGTTTGTGTCACACCTCGCGCCAGGTTGTAGCGAGCGCAGTTGTAGACCTCTAAGTGGTTCAACTCGGTGTTGACGATTTCGTTCAAACCTGGCAGATCTTGGGGATCGACTTGAACAGCGGCTAAAGCTGTTTGCTGCGGTTGCCGATGCATGACCAACCACTGCATGATCTCGTTCAGTGTCTGTCTGTATCGAGCTCGAAGGGGGTCAGGTGCTGCCATGGATGCTCGCAATACGCTGTACTTTTGAATCGAGCGGCGGTAGATGAATTCAAACAGTTCCGCCGCCGCATCGACTTGGCGTTGCTCGTACACACCCAAAAGCGCGGTCGTATAGTCCGAGCGCTCCACATCCAAAAAAGACAGAGGTGCGCAGTTGTACAGCATCAAAGGCATGTTGGCGCACAAACGGCTGGTGCGCTTGTTGCCATCGGCAAAAGGCTGAAGGTAAGCCAGGTTCACCCAAAGAAAGAAAGCCGCCTCAACGGGGTTGCGAATCTGCCGGGTTTTGTCCACCACAGTGGCCAGTTTTTCTTCCAGCAACATGGGGATGTTGCTGGGCACGTAGACCGAGCCATCAATGTTCACCACACGCCGACGGATGCTGCCAATGTCGCGCGAGTCCTTCAGCAAGTCTTTCATCAGCAAGTCTTTCATCAGCTTGGCTTGCAGGTCGACGATCACGGGCACGGTGATGCCCTCGCTGGGCACGGCGTTGACCATGAACTCGATCGCGTCCTTGTGGTTGAGCAGCATCACGGTGTCGTTGTCCAAAGGCCCTGCTTGCTCACCCAACTCGAAAAGGATTCGGGTGTCCAGCAAGCTTTTGTTGTTGCCTTCCAAGTGAGATGAGGACCAAGACAGGTCGATGAGCAGTTGCTCCAAAACTTCGCGGGCATAAGTGCCAGCCGGTTGTTGGTCCGGGCTGCGTCCGGCATGAAACAAATCAGCGGCCAATGCCGGTGGCAACAAGCTTGACTGGTTGGGTACGTAGTCGTCCACAAAACGGTTGTCGTAGCCCACCGGAATGCGGGTGCCCAAAGGCGCTTGCAGCGATTGGACCCAAGGCAGTGCAGCTGCCGACCATTGAAAATGGCCAGTTTTGGCAGGAGCAGGTGAGGCTGAAAGCGTGTCACGCAATGCTGCTTGCGCCGCAACGGTGACCGCATAACGTGTCGAGCGGCCATTCCCACTTTTTTCCAGAAATCCTGCACTCAGCAGTTCTCTCAAATCACGGTTGAGGGTGGGGCGTGATATCTATTTGTGGAATGGATCAGGTGCGTGGATAAGGGTGAGCTTCTTGTTTTGGTGATAAGAAACGAAATAATCCTATCACTTCATAGGATTTTGATGAGATTTCGAGCTTGATGATAAGAAATCTCAAATAAAGCAAAAGCTATTACAGATTCCAAAGCCGTGGCACAGCCCCCGGCAAGCCCCACATCTCATGCCGCCACGCCGCCCAAACTTGCCGAAGCAATTGCATGGCCGGTTCAGTCACAGGCGACAGCACCCGTAGCACGATGACCTGTTGGTGTGGCGATGTGGCCCCGGCGGTCAGGCGCAGTTCAGACGCTTCAAGCAATTCACGCGCACAAGCCAGGGCGCGATCTGAGCGTTCGGGCGTGATGGCGCTGCCCGCTGCAAACACCAGCGTGGCCATGCAGCGCTGGCCGGCCAGGCCCAGCGGGCTGTTCATCAATCGGGTGTCGGTGGCGCTGATCGTGCCGCGCTCCAGCCACACGCCGGGAATTTCTATGTGCTGAAGGAAGGTGCCTTGAGTGAAAGGCAGGTCTGCGGCGGGCAAGCCCAAAGCGGTGATGTCCCAAGTGATCAACTCAGCCCCGGGTGCCAAGTCAAACACAGCGCGGTTGAGGCCATCACAGCCGTTGTAGGCAATGGCTTCGAGGGGCAGCCATTCGAGCCGCGAACCCGACTCCAGCCGCGCATGCACTTGCTGAGTGGCCAGTCCTGCCTCAGAGCGGTAAAAGCGCGTGGCCCCGGGCGTCGTGACCAAACCATGTGCGCCAGAGCCCACGGTGACGCGCATGTCGAGCGTGTCGCCGCCCACCAAACCGCTGGGCGGGTGCACCAGCACGTTGTGGCAGACCGCATCGCCTTCGGGGTAGAGGCTTTGCAAAATGCGCAGCGGGCCTTGGTGCAGGTAGCGGGCCACGCTGCGCTCGGCTTCGAGCGTGTAGTCCAAATCGAGTCGGGCCAGCCAAGTCATTGGATCCACTTCCTGGGGTTGGCCGACGGCATCACACGCAAAACAGAAAGCACTTCACTCGCCTTGCGAGCCGCGATGCGCCCAGCCGGTGGTGTGTTTTTCGATGTAGCTGAACAGTTCGTACATGACCATGGCCATCGCGCCCACGACCACCAGGCCAGAGAACGCCAGACCCATCTGCATGGCCGAGCCCGCCGAGATCAGCAGGTAGCCAATGCCTTCGTTCGACGCCGTCATTTCGGACACGGTGGTGCCCACAAAGGCCAGCGTGATGGCCACTTTGAGCGAACCATAAAAGTAAGGCATGGAGCGGGGCAGGCCGACTTTGACCAGCACGTCCCAACGTTTGGCGCCCAACACGCGCAGCACGTCTTCGAGTTCAGGCTCCAGCGTGGCCAAGCCCGTGGCGATGTTCACCATGATCGGGAAAAAGCTGATGAGGAAAGCCGTGAGGATGGCCGGGCCGATGCCGATGCCGAACCACACCACCAAAATCGGCACAAAGGCCGCTTTGGGCAGGGCGTTGAAGGCGGTCATGAGCGGGTACACGGCGGCATAGGCCAGACGTGAGCTGCCGATGACAAAGCCCAGCAGCACACCCACCACGATGGCGATGCCAAAGCCCACCATGGTCACCCAAAAGGTGCGCCAGGCGTGGCCAGCGATCACTTCTTTGAATTCGATGGTTTGCTGTGCGATGCGCGAGGGGCTGGGAAAAACGAATTCAGACACGTTGAAGGCGCGGCACAGGCCTTCCCAGATCAGAATGCTGAGGACCAGCAAAACCCAGGGGGACCAGCGTTCCAGCGTTTTTTGTTTCATGTGCGTAGCTCCCGTTTATTGGTTGATCGCCGCGCCGGTCTTGCGCATGGCACCGATGTGGCCGCGCAGCTCGTGCACGATGTTGGTGAATTCGGGGGTGTAGGTGATCTCCAGATCACGCGGGCGCGGCAGGTCGATCTCGCGCTTGACCACAAAGCGGCCAGGGCTCTTGCTCATCACGTACACCGTGTCGGCCAAAAACACCGATTCGCGCAGGTCGTGCGTGACCAGAATGACGTTGAACTTTTGCTCGGTCCACAGGTCGCGCAAGATGCACCAGAGTTCTTCACGGGTGAACGCGTCGAGCGCACCAAAGGGCTCGTCGAGCAGCAGCATTTTGGGTTCATGGATCAGGGCGCGGCAGATGCTGGCGCGTTGCTGCATGCCGCCCGACAGTTGCCAGGGGAATTTGTCTTCGTAGCCACCCAAGCCCACGGTGTTGAGCAGCTTGCGGGCGCGCTCCACATATTCGGCCTTTTTTTGCTTGAAGTTCGTGCGGTAGGGCTCCACGATTTCGAGCGGCAGCAGCACGTTGTCGAGCGTGGTGCGCCATGGCAAAAGTGACGAGGCCTGAAACGCCATGCCGCTGATCTTGAGCGGGCCGGTCACCGGTTGGCCGTCGACCAGGATGCGGCCTTTGCTGGGCATTTTCAGGCCGGTGGTCAGCTTCATAAAGGTGGACTTGCCGCAGCCTGAGGGCCCAACGATGGCGATGAACTCGCCTTGCTTGACCTGCAGATTGATGTCTTCGACAGCAAAGTGGTTTTGCGCCAGCAACTCGTCGTTGTAGGCGAGCCAGACATTCTGGAAATCAACGAATGATTCTTGGGTCATGGTGAGAGCTCGAAAATGGTGTTCGAAAGTGTATACACGCTACGCCCTGTAAAAGCCCACCGACCCGTGCAGGGTGGCGGTGGGCCCGGAGCGCCGGGGCGGCATGCCCCGAAGCTGGCGCAGGATTACTTCTTGCCTTTGGGCAGGATGTCCAGCTCTTTGGCGGTGGGCAAGAACGAGCCGTTCCAGATGTCTTCAGACTTGACGCGGGTCTTGGTGTTGAAGGCATCCGACACTTGCGAAGCCATCAGCGTCATGCGGGGGCCGTTGATCTGGCCAAAGCCTTCGGCGCGGGCCGAGGGACTGTTGATCACGGTGTCAATGGCCAGTTGCAGGCGGCGGGTTTCCAATGCCACGTTGATGATGCCGTCGCGCGCCTTGACCGACTCAATGGCTTTGGCGGGGTCGGCCATCACGTCCTTGGCACCTTTGGTGAAGGCGCTCAGGAACGCTTTCACAGCGGCTGGGTTTTCTTTCAAGATCTTGGGCGAGGCGATGATCGCGTTGCCATAGAGCTTGACGCCAAAGTCGGGGTACTGCATGACAACCACGTCTTCGGCTTTCACGCCACGCGCTTCGATGTTGAGCAGCGAGGTGAAGGTGAAGCCGGTGATCGCGTCCACGTCACCGCGCACCAACATGGTTTCGCGCAGGGGTGGGTCCATGGCCGTCCAAGCCACGTTGCCGATGCCGTTGGCTTTCTGGAAGATGGGGAAGGCGCGGCGGCCAGCGTCAAACACGGGCGCACCCAGCTTCTTGCCGGCCAGGTCGGCGGGGGTCTTGATGCCGGACTTCTTCAACGCCATCACCGAGGCGGGGGTGTTGTTGTAGACCATCATGATGGCCACAGGCTTGTTGGGGGCGTCGGGGTTGTTGGCGTGGAATTCCATCAGGGCGGCCAAGTCGGCAAAGCCCAAGTCATAGGTGCCCGAAGCCACGCGAGTCACCGCGCCACCCGAGCCGTTGCCCGAGTCCACCGTCACGTCCAGTTTGGCGTCCTTGAAATAGCCTTTGGCCGCAGGCAACAAGAAGAAAGCCGAAGGGCCTTCAAAGCGCCAGTCCATCTGAAATTTGATGGCCGTAGATTGGGCTTGTGCCAAACCAAAAGAGGCAACAGCAGCCAATGCGGCCGTGGCCTTGAGTAAGAAACGCTTGTTCATGAGGGGCTCCAGGGTCAAATAAACGGTGAATCTTGTCTAGCAAATTCGGTGCCATTATCGACCATGGTCCTGACGCTGAATGTCAGGTCCATCCCCTAGAGATGCGGCTGAGATGCCCTGTTTGGGTGCCATTTTGTGACAAATTCGCACCAAAAAAGGGCTTTTGAGCTGTTCAAAGCGCATGCAGCCCAGCCCCTGCGCACAGGGGCTGGGCTGCTTGAGTGCCTCAATGGTGCGCTTGCGCCACGGCCAGGGCCGTCATGTTGAGCACCCGGCGCACGGTGGCTGCAGGCGTCAGGATGTGCGCGGTGCCGGCCGCCCCCATCAGGACCGGGCCTACGGTCACACCGCCGCTGGTGGTGGTTTTCATGACGTTGTACAAAATGTTGGCCGCATCCAGGTTGGGACACACCAGCAAATTGGCCGAGCCGCTCAGGGTGCTGTCTTCCAGGTACACGTTGCGGATCTCGGGCTGCAGCGCCGCGTCGCCATGCAGCTCGCCGTCGCACTCGATGTCAGGGTGCTGCGCCACAAACAGGTCACGCGCTTGGCGCATCTTGCGGGCCGATGCCCGTTTGGACGAGCCGTAGCTCGAATGCGAAAGAAACGCCACCTTGGGCACGATGCCAAAGCGCTGAACTTCTTGAGCCGCCATGTAGGCAATCTCGGCCAGTTGCTCGGCGCTGGGGTCCTCATTCACATAGGTGTCGGTGATGAACAGCGGCCCCAAGTCGCTCATGAGTGCGTTCACAGCGGCGTAGTTGGTCACGCCCGCACGTTTGCCCAAAATGCTCTCGATGCGTTCCAGGTGCGTCATGTAGCTGCCTGTCAGGCCGCAGATCAGGCCATCGGCATCGCCCAGCGACACCATCAGGGCACCAATGATGGTGTTGGAGCGGCGCACCGCCGCCTTGGCCACCGCAGGCGTGGCACCGTTGCGTTTCATCAGCTGGTGGTAGTGCTCCCAATACTGGCGAAAACGTGCATCGTCTTCAGGGTTGACGTTGTCCACGTCCACGCCCAAGCGCATGCGCAGACCGGCTTTTTCGATGCGGGCGGCGATCACGCCGGGGCGGCCGATCAGGATCGGGTGCGCCACTTTTTCATCGATGGCCATTTGGGCGGCACGCAGGGCACGCTCGTCTTCGCCGTCAGCATAGGCCACACGTTTGGCGTCTTGCGGCACCGCCTTGGCGGCATTGAAGATGGGGCGCATCAGGATGCCCGTTTGCGTCACAAAGCTTTGCAGCTGCTGGCGGTAGGCGTCCATGTCGGTGATGGGGCGCGTGGCCACACCGGAGTCGGCGGCGGCCTGGGCCACGGCGGGGGCGATGCGCAAGATCAGGCGCGAATCAAACGGCGTGGGGATCAGGTAATCGCGCCCAAAAGACAGTTCTTTGCCCGCATAAGCGCTGGCCACTTCTTCGCTGATGTCGGCCTTGGCCAGGTCGGCAATCTGGCGCACGCAAGCCAGCTTCATGGCCTCGGTGATTTTGGTCGCGCCGCAGTCCAGGGCCCCCCGGAAGATGTAGGGGAAGCACAGCACGTTGTTGACCTGGTTCGGGTAGTCCGAGCGGCCGGTGGCGATGATGCAGTCGGGGCGGGCGGCCTTGGCCAGCTCGGGGCGGATTTCGGGCTCGGGGTTGGCCAGGGCCAGGATCACCGGGTCGCGGGCCATGGTCTTGATCATGTCCACCGTCATCACGCCGGGGGCCGAGCAGCCCAGGAACACGTCGGCGCCGTTGACCGCATCGGCCAGGCTGCGGGCCTCGGTCTTTTGCGCATAGCGCGCTTTGGATTCGTCGTAACCGCCGGGGCGGCCTTCGTAGATCACGCCCTTGGAGTCGCACACAAAAATGTTCTCGATCTTCACGCCCAGGCCCACCATCACATCGAGGCAGGCGATGGATGCAGCCCCTGCGCCCGACACGGCCAGTTTGATGCTGCCGATGTCTTTGCCCACCAGCTCCAAGCCGTTGAGCATGGCGGCCGAGGCGATGATGGCCGTGCCGTGCTGGTCGTCATGAAAGACCGGGATGTTCATGCGCTCGCGCAGCTTCTTCTCGATGTAGAAGCACTCGGGGGCCTTGATGTCTTCGAGGTTGATGCCGCCCAGGGTGGGCTCCATGGCGGCGATGATGTCCACCAGCTTGTCCGGGTCGCGCTCGGCCAGCTCGATATCGAACACGTCAATGCCCGCGAACTTCTTGAACAGGCAACCTTTGCCCTCCATCACGGGCTTGGCCGCCAGTGGGCCAATGTCGCCCAGACCCAAAACGGCCGTGCCGTTGGTGATCACCGCCACCAGGTTGCCACGCGAGGTGTACTCAGCCGCCTTGGACGGGTCGGCCTCGATGTCCAGGCAGGGATAAGCCACGCCGGGCGAATAGGCCAGCGACAAATCGCGCTGGTTCGACAGGGGCTTGGTCGGGTTGACCGAGACCTTGCCGCGTGTAGGAAAGCGGTGGTAATCACGGGCGGCGTCGCGCAGGGCTTCTTCGGCGGGGGAGAGTGGTTTTTGGCTCATGGAAAGTGTCTCGTTGGCTCAGTAAGGGAATCCATTAGAAAGCGTAACCCATTTGGAGGACCGAATACCCTGCGGATTACCTGCATAAAAAGCAAAAAAGCCAAGCGCTGGGCTTGGCTTTTGGAGGGCTTGTTGGGAGAAATCATACCGCACCCGGCGTGACCGGGTGGCCATGACTTCTGCCGCACCATCTCAATGCGAGTCGGCTTGTTTGGCCGCTTCAATGGCGTCGCTGCTGTCGCCCTTGGAGCCGTTGAAGTACAGGTTCAACAACACAGCGCTGATGGAGGCCAGCAAGATGCCCGACTCAATCAAGGGGTGGATGCTGTGGGGCATCCACTGCAAATAGCGCGGCGCGATCAGCGGGATCATGCCAAAGCCGATCGAAATCGCCACGATGAACAGGTTGTTGCGGTTGCCCTTGTAATCCACGTTGGACAAGATGCGGATGCCGGTAGCGGCCACCATGCCGAACATCACCAAGCCCGCACCGCCCAACACAAAGGTAGGCAGCGACTCGACCAGGGCCGCCATTTTGGGCAGCAGACCCAGCACGATCAGGATCACGCCGCCTGCCACGCAGACGAAACGGCTTTTTACGCCGGTCACGCCCACCAAGCCCACGTTTTGCGAGAAGCTGGTGTAGGGGAAGGTGTTGAAAATACCGCCAATCAGCGTGCCCAAGCCGTCGGTGCGCAGACCGGCTGTGAGCATTTTTTGATCGACTTTTTTGCCCGTCAGATCGCCCAAGGCGAGGAACATGCCGGTCGACTCGATCATCACCACGATCATCACCAAGGTCATGGTCAGGATCAGGATCGGGTCAAAAACAGGGGCGGCAATTTCAAAAGGCAGCACCAGGTCAAACCAGCCGGCTTTGCCGACTTTGTCGAAATTCATGAGGCCTGCGGCCGTGGCCACGATGCCACCGATCACGATGCCCAGCAGGACCGAAATGTTGGCCACAAAGCCACGGGCGTACTTGGCAATCAACAAGATGGACACCAACACAATGGCAGCAATGCCGATGTGCGAGAGCTGTGCGTACTTGGGGTTGGGCACCGAGCCCACGATGTTCATGCCCGCTGGGACTGGAGGCACTGCGCCTGTGCTGGCCGCTTGTTTGGCAGCATCGAGCCAAGCCAGGTGTTCCGGGTTAGGGATGCTGGGCGCTGTGGGGCCGAAGGGGTTGCCAAAAATCCAGTTGATGCCCACACGCATCAGGCTGATGCCGATGACGGCAATGATGGTGCCGGTGACGACAGGCGGGAAAAACCGCAACATTCGACTGACTATCGGCGCAATCAAGATCGAGATCACCCCCGCGCCAATGATTGCACCAAAGATCAGCCCCGCGCCTTGCACGCCCGGGTTGTTGTTGGCCATGGCCACCATCGGGGCCACAGACGCAAACGTCACGCCCATCATCACGGGCAGTTTGATGCCAAACCACTGTGTGGCACCGAGCGATTGGATCAGCGTGACCAAACCGCAGCAAAACAGGTCGGCCGAGATCAGCATCGCCACTTGTTCAGGGCTGAGCTTGAGGGCGCGGCCCACGATCAGGGGCACGGCCACCGCGCCGGCGTACATCACCAGCACATGTTGCAGGCCCAAAGCGGCGAGCTTGCCATTGGGCAAATGCTCGTCCACGGGGTGGATGGTTGAACTCATGGAGGGGTCTCCTGAAAAGTAAACAGAGGGGGAAACTGCAAAGAAACTAGATGTGTGCCTCTTTGTGTTCCAAACTGTATACAAAATAGAATGCGATGTGGATGCGTGAAAACCCTGTAAAGACCCAGGTCAGACGATTTGGATCGGGCGGCAGACCGTCGCTGGTGCATGAGGGGGCATGCCAACCGGTGCGCCTTGGCGTGCGCTGGGCCAACTCAGCGCCAGAGGGTGAATCGATCGCGTAACATGAGCGTTCACGCCATGGGCGTGACACCACCTGCCTTCGAGGCATTGGAGCCCCGCTCCTCGTATGCGCCGACAGGTTTCTCCCTTCATTCACGGAAGTCCTTTATGACCCCCGCACGTCGCACCCTCCTCAAGGGCGCGGCAGCACTGGGCGCGCTGTCTGCGGCGTCCCCTGCTGTCATCGCTCAGCCATTTTTGTTTTCACCCACCACCGAGCTGATGCCCAAGGGCAAAAAACGCCGCGTGCTCATTTTGGGCGGCGGCTGGGGTGGCCTGGCCACTGCACGCCATTTGCGCGAAGACGCCCCCGACCTCGAAGTCGTGCTGCTCGAAAAGAACCCCATCTTCTGGTCCTGCCCGCTGAGCAACAAATGGCTGGTGGACGTGGTGGTCACGTCTTTCCTTGTGCACTCGTACACGGCCGCGGCCGAACGCATGGGCTACACCTTTGTGCAGACCGAAATCACCGACATCGACCGCAACAAAAAGCGCGTGCACACGGCGCAGGGCTTTGTGGACTACGACTGGTTGGTGGTGTCCGCCGGTATCCGCGTGACCTATGAGCCCTGGTTTGGCAACGACCGTGCAGCGGCGGCCTACACCCAAAAGCATTTTTCCAGCGCCTATGTGCCCAGCTCGGAGCACCTGGCGCTCAAGCAAAAAATCAAAGGCTTCAAGGGTGGCACGTTTGTGATGACGCTGCCCCCGCCACCGCACCGCTGCCCACCCTCGCCCTATGAGCGGGCCTGCCTGATGGCCGACCATTTCAAGCGCAACAAGATCCCCGCCAAGATTTTGATCCTTGACCCCAAGCCCCGCATCATGCCCATTGGCGGCGGCTACCGCATGGCTTTTGACGAGCTGTACCACGACACCATCACCTACGTCCCCAACGCCGGCGTGAAAGAACTGGACCCGTACAACAAAGTCGTCAAGACGATGGCGGGCGATTTCAAGTTTGACGACGCCATCTTCATGGGCCACCACCAAGCGGCCGATCTGGTCTGGAAAATGGGTGCCATTGGCAAAACGCCAGAGGGCAAGTCCAGCACCTGGGCGGCAGTGCACCCTGAGTTCTACAACCTGAAGGACGACCCGAGCGTGTTTGTGATTGGCGACAGCGTGGGCGCTGTATCACCCCAGTTTGGCCACTACCCCAAGAGCGGCCATGTGGCCAACCGCATGGGCCGCAGCGTGTCCACCTACATCGCGCAGCAATCCAAAAACCAGGCCATGAAGCCGCTCATCATCGACAACCTGTGCTTCATGCTGGTGAACACCGAACCGCTCGAAGCCATCAGCGTGAAGTTTGATTACAAGATGGGGCCAGAGGGCCACATCCTGCAAACCGTGACCGACGACAACTTCCGCCGCCCTGGCCTGTGGCAAGAAGATTTACAGTGGTATGGCAGCATGGTGAAGGACTTCACCGGAGGGTGATTGTTGGTGGCTCCGTGACGCTGAGGTGCGAAACATGGAGCCATGACCCCCATTGATCGATCGGCAGCCCGACCTTGGGTCAAGTTTGAATCAAGGGAAACAGCGCATGGTCCATCGGCACGCCTGCGGCCAGCTCTTGGTCCAGCCCGGGGAAGGGCGGTGAAGTCACCCAAGGGCGCGGCGCGTGGGTCATGTCATCACCCAAAAAGCGCACCGAGTACACGCGCCTGCGCTGCGTGCCGTCCACGCCTGCTGAGGCGTGCAGGCTGAGCATGTGAAAACACACCAGATCGCCTGGTTGCAAGTCCCAGCCGAGGATGGGGAAGTCTTCTCGGTGCTTGTCGATGTCGGGCAGCTCGGTCAGTGAGCCTTCGGGGAACCATTTGGCCTGGTTCGTCATGAAGGTGCGCGGCATGAGCCATGGGCCACGGTGTGAGCCCGCGACAAACTCCAGCGTGGAGGGGCGTGACACCGGGTCCACCGGAATCCAGAAACTGATGTTTTGCAGACCGTCCACGTTGTAATAAGGCTGGTCCTGGTGCCAGGGCGTGCGCTGGCGCGTGCCGGGTTCCTTGACCAGCAGGTGGTCGTGGTACAGCCGCACCGTCTGGCTTTGCATCAACCGCTGGGCCAGTGCGGCCAGGGGCGTGTCGAAGATGAAGCGCTTGAACTGCGGGATGTCCTGCCAGTTGCAAAAGTCCTCAAAAAAGCGCCCCGGGTCGTCGGGCCGACTGGCCACCATGCCGCGCGGGCTGGGGTGGGCCAAGTTGGCCTCGATGCCGTCACGCAGCAGGGCCACTTCTTCGGGCGTGAACAAGTTGCGGATGCACACCGCGCCATCGCGCTGGTAGTCGGCCACGTCCTGGTCGGTGGTGCAGGCCTGCACACGCTGGCGCAGGGTGTTGAGGTCAGGTGAGGTCATATCGTTCAAGGTTGGTCAGTGGAGGCGGGCACAAACGGCTTAGCCAACTCGGGATTTTGCCTGCGTGCAACGATGAGATCGCGAACAAAAGCGGTTGGTAAATCTGGGTTGTCGAGCCCAGCTTTACCTACCATGGCCCAGAGATTGATCTGTTCAGCGATGGTTTGACGCTCAGCCACGGCATAGGCCTTGGCTTGGCTGTAAAGCCCATCGTGGATGTCCACTGGTTTGCCCATGGCGATCACCTTTGAAGGAAAAAAATGGCGTGGCGCTGAACTTGGAAAGTTAAGCGTGAATGAAACTCGCTTGATTTTTGAGTTCTTCAAGGTAGACACTCAACACCTCACGGGCGTGAGCCTCACTTCGCGCTGGCCCAAAAGTCATTTTCAACACCTTATCTGAATCCACACCCAGACTCGCCTTGTCATTGATCACCAGGTAACCAAAATGATCCATCAAGCCCAGCATGACGGACTCTAAGCAATCCGTACGCGTCTGGTTGAGGCGCAAGGAAAGGTTCAAATCACCTGAAACCATCCTTGCAATCTGCCGCAAAGCGCGTTTATCGCCTGTCACCAGCCGCGTGATGCGATGGTCTTCGACCAAGACAGCCAACATCTGCCGTTCACCCTCATCCAGCTGTTCGTAGCGCTCCAATAGCTCAATCGAGGCTTTAGGAATGGGCTGAGTCTTGAGCAAGAATGCTTCAAGGCAATCCAGAGCTGCGGGGTTGTTTTTGAGCTTCTTGCGGAGGACAAAAGGAATGCTCGGGATGACCCAAACTTCGGCTGGCGGTGACCCGATCCACTCCAAAAAAGAATTCAAAAGATCACAACATGCCAATTTGTGGACGATGTCGTTGTCGGCCAGGATGATCATCGCTGACAAGGCTCAAGTAAAGACGATCAGGCCAGAGCGGTCTGAAGGAATTCCAATTGATCTTCCGACACAGCTTCGGTGTCGAAGGACTGCCAGAAATAGGTGTTGACCAGTGCGCCACCGTCAGGCTCGCCGGCAATGTGCTT
The DNA here is from genome assembly GCF_001269405.1 of Limnohabitans sp. 2KL-3. Lineage (NCBI taxonomy): Bacteria > Pseudomonadati > Pseudomonadota > Betaproteobacteria > Burkholderiales > Comamonadaceae > Limnohabitans > Limnohabitans sp. 2KL-3. The sequence goes on along the minus strand of NZ_CXON01000002.1, from coordinate 191,237 downwards.
GAGGGCTTGGGTGGCCAAGGCATGGGCCTTTTGCGTGTTGCCGTAATTCAGGATGATGTGCCCCACATCGATGCGCTCTTTTTGGCTTAGCGCGAAGGCAGCGCGGTAAAGCGCAGCACCGCTGCGAAGGGCACCAGCGGCTGAATACGACACCGATTTGCCATTGATTAGACGGATGGCATAAGCATCTGCCTCTTTTTCGTCGGCGTCGCCTCGGTCTGCATCGCCAATTTTTTCATCCACCACAAAGCCGTTGCCCGTCAGGTGACCGTGGCCAATGTGGCCCAGCTCATGCGCCAAGTGGAACAGCAAATGCGAGGGCGAGCCTTTGCGTGATAGCACGACCGCAAAACGATCAGCGTCGCGCACCACCATGCCCGTCATCTTTTTGGCGGGCAGTTTGTGCACATACAAAACAGGGATGCCCGCTTGAGCGCACCAAGCCAGCAAAGAGGGCAGGCTCACGCAATCAGCCGATTGAAGGATGTGGTCGCGCAGTGCAGCCGCATCTTTGGGGATAGGATCTTGAGTGGGCTTGAAACCTTTGAGCGCCATCTTGGCCACAGCCGTGGCGTAGTGCGCACTGACGAAAACGTCAGCAGGGTCCACACGCTCGTTGAGCTTGAATTTGCGCTCCGTCTCCAAGAAAGTCACGGGCGCTTTGGGGTCAGCCAGACTGGCCAAGCTGATGTTGAAGGCTCGCGACAGATACATCTGGGCTTGCTGCAAGCCAGACGGGATGGTGGCGATGTCGTCGCTCCACCAGCTGGGCAAAGTTTTGCGAGCGAAAGACGCGGCAATACCCACTTGGCTCAGGCGAGCAAACAAGTTTTGGATGGGATTGACGGTAGCCACGATGTGCTCCTTGCGCTCGAAAATGACTTCTTGTATTTTGAAATCAAGAGGACTGATTCTAAAGGATTACTCATGACACTCAGAGTCGAATTCGCCGTCATTCAGACCGTCGCACACTGAGAGCAATACACATGACGCCAGAAACCAAGGCGCGCCAGTTCATTGCCCCAAAGCTTGAAAAAGCAGGTTTGCCTTTCTGAAGGTGCCTAAGCACCTTCAGTTTCAAGCCAGCAAATCCAGTAACGTCCGAGCCACCACCTTGGTCGCGCGGCGCAGGTCTTCCAGCTCCACATGCTCATCGGCACGTTTGGCGTTGGATTCGAGCACGGTGCGCGGCCCTGCGCCGTAGATCACGCCGGGGATGCCGCGCTCCACGTACAGGCGCACGTCGGTATAGAGCGGCGTGCCCAAGGCCGGGATGGCTTCACCGAAGACTTGCTCACCGTGTTTCTGGATGGCGCTGACCAGCGGTTGGTTGCCCGCCAGCGGTTTCATGGCGTTGGCCAGCAGCATGCGGCGCACATCCACTTTCAGCGCATGGCCACCGCGTGGGGGCTTGAAGCTGGCCGCAGCGTCGGCAATGGTTTGACGGATGGACGCCTCCACTTCGGCCGGGTTCTCTTCGGGGATCATGCGGCGGTCGAGCTTGAAGCTGACTTTGCCGGGCACCACGTTGGTGTTGGTGCCGCCTTCGATCAGGCCCACGTTCAGATAGGGGTGGGTGATGCCCTCGACCTTGGACGTGACCTTCAGGTATTGCGTGTTGAGCGCGAGCAGGGCGCTCAGGATGTGCACCGCGCCTTGCAGCGCGTCGGTGCCGCTGTCGGGGATGGCCGCGTGCGACATCTCGCCTTGCACGGTGACTTCCATTTGCAGGCAGCCGTTGTGTGCGGTGACGACCTGGTAGCTGAAGCCTGCCGCGATCATCAAATCAGGCTTGGTCAGGCCCTTGGCCAGCAACCAGCCGGGGCCCATTTCGCCGCCAAACTCTTCGTCATAGGTGAAGTGCAGTTCCACGCCGCCTTTGAGCGGGGTCTTGAGTGATTCGAGTGCGCGTGTGGCAAATGTGAAGGTGGAAAAGTCGCACTTACTCACGGCGGTGGCGCGGCCGTACATGGCACCCCCATGGATCTCGCCGCCGTAGGGTGGGTGTGTCCAGCCTTCGCCGGGGGGCACCACGTCGCCGTGGGCGTTCAGGGCAATGGTTTTGCCTTCGCCATATTTGCGGCGCACGATCAGGTTGGTGATCGACTCCAGACCATAGGCGTTGACTTCGGAGGCAGGCACAGGGTGCTTTTCTGCGTCAAAGCCCATGGGCGCGAGCAGCTCGGCGGTGCGCTCGGCGTGTGGTGCGTTGTTGCCGGGTGGGGTGTCGGTGGGCACCTGCACCAGAGCCTGCAAAAACTTGACCTGTTCGTCAAAGTGCGCGTCGATCCAAGTGTCGAGTTGTGCGTATTGTTGGGCGGTAGCGCTCATGACAGTTCCTGAGAGAGTTGGTTCAAAACATGGGTGAAAGCGTCGACACACAGTTGCATGTCGTCGCTGGTGGTGGATTCGCGTGGGTTGTGGCTGATGCCGCCGTTTTCGCCGCGCACAAACAGCATGGCTTGTGGCATGACTTCGTGCAGCTTCATCGCGTCGTGGCCTGCGCCGCTGGGCAGTTTGAAGAGCGGCACACCCAAGGCGCTCACGGCGCGTTCCCAGCGGGCTTGCCACTCGGGAGCGCTGGGCGCGGCGGCGGCGCTCATGGTGAGCTCGGCTTTGACGCGCACGCCACGGCGCTCGGCAATTTGGTCGAGTTGCGCCATCACGTCGGCCACCAGCGCGTCGCGCTGTGCATCGGTGGGGGCGCGCATGTCCAGGCTGAACAGGCAGCGGCCTGGCACGACGTTGATCGAGCCGTTGGGCACTTGCAGCTGGCCAATGGTGGCCACACTGTCGCCGTCTTTCGCGGCGCGTTGTTCCATGTAAAGAGCCAATTCGGCCACGGCGCAGGCGGCGTCGCGTCGGCGGTCCATGGGGGTGGTGCCCGCGTGGCTGGCCGTGCCCATGACTTCGCACAGGTAGCGCACGCTGCCGTTGATGGACGTGACCACGCCCAGCGGGATGTTCACTTCGTTGAGCACCGGGCCTTGTTCGATGTGGACTTCGATAAAGCCCAGGTATTGGGCCGGGTCGCGCTGGATGTTGGGGATGTCTTCAATGTTCAAGCCCGCGTGCTGCATGGCGGCGCGCATGGTGATGCCATCGGCGTCTTGCTGGTCCAGCCATTCTGGCTTGAAGTCTCCGATCAAGGCGCCAGACCCCAAGAAGGTGGCTTTGTAGCGCTGGCCTTCTTCTTCGGCAAAGGCCACGACCTCGATGCCAAAGGGAAGGCGCTGGCCTTGTTGGTGCAGCTGCTGCACGCAGGCCATGGGCACAAAAATGCCCAAGCGCCCGTCGTACTTACCGCCATTGCGCACAGTGTCGTAGTGGCTGCCGGTCATCAGGTATTTGCCGCCTGTGGTGGCCGGGTGGTAGCGGCCCACCACGTTGCCCACGGCATCGGTATAAACCTCGTCAAAACCGCAGTCGCGCATGTTTTGGGTGATGCGTTGGGCGCAAGCGCGGTGCGCGTCGGTGAGGTACGTGACGGTGAGTTGACCCAGTTCGGCAAAGCCGGGGTCGGAATGTTGCGCGAGTTGTTCTTGCCAGTCCCAGACCTGGTGGCCCAGCGTGGGTTCCGCACCGAACTTGTCGTTCAGCCGGATCTCGACGATGCGGTGGATGTTGCGCAGACACTCGGCCAACTCAAAGTCGGGGTGACCGAACAGGCGGCGCTCAAACGCCTCGATGATCTGCTGTTTGTTGTAGCCCACGCCACGCGGACCACGCACCGCCAGGATGAAGGGCCAGCCGAACTTGGCGTTGTAGTCGGCGTTGAGCTTCTGGATTTTGGCAAACTCCTCGGGCGTGCAGTCGGTCAGGCCCGCTTTGGTTTGCTCGTTGGTGGACTCGGCCGTGAGCGACTTGCTCACCATGGCCTTGCCTGCCAATTCGGGGTGGGCGCGTATCAGGCCCAGCTGCGCGTCGCGCCCAGCGTGTGCCAGCACTTCGCACATGGCGTGTTTGAGGTGCGCCAGCGAGGTGAATGGGCGTTCATTGAGCGCCTGCTCGGCGATCCACGGCGAATGCTCATACAGGCCGTCGAGCATCTGCGCGGCTTCAGCGTGCGATGCGCTGTTGAGTTGTTCAAGGGTCAAAGGCATGTGTGTCCTGGTGCTGTTTTTGACTTTTGTAGGAGCCCCGCCCTCGGGGCGATGGCTCGTGGCCTGCGAGGATTCTTCGCGGCGGGGGCGCCGCTCCTACAGGGAATGGGCTTATCCAACATAAGGGTGTGTGGCCTTCCAGTGCCGCGCAATGTCGATGCGCCGCGCCACCCAGACCTTGTCGTGGGACTGGATGTGGTCCAAAAAGCGTTGCAGCGCGGTGATGCGCCCCGGGCGGCCCAGCAAGCGGCAGTGCATGCCGATGCTCATCATCTTGGGCGCGTTGTCGCCACTCGGGTCACCTTCGGCGTAGAGCGCGTCAAAGGTGTCCTTCATGTATTGAAAGAACGGGTCAGCGTGCGAATAGCCTTGGGGCAGCGCAAAGCGCATGTCGTTGCAGTCCAGCGTGTAGGGCACGATCAGCTGCGGTGCATCGGTGCCGTCTGACTTGCGCACCTTCATCCAGAACGGCAGGTCGTCGCCGTAGTAGTCGCTGTCGTACTCAAAACCACCAAAGTCGGCCACCAATCGGCGCGTGTTGGGGCTGTCGCGCCCGGTGTACCAGCCCAGGGGCCGCTCGCCCGTGAGCTTTTGCAAAATGTCCATCGCCTCGGCCATGTGGGCGCGCTCGGTGGCTTCGTCGACATTTTGGTAATGGATCCACTTGAGGCCGTGGCAGGCGATGTCGTAGCCCAGCTCTTTGAAGGCGGCGGTCACATCGTCGTGCTTTTGCAGCGCGGTGGCCACGCCAAACACCGTGAGTGGCAAGCCGCGTTTTTCAAACTCCCGCAGGATGCGCCACACGCCAGCCCGCGAGCCGTATTCGTAAATGCCTTCCATGCTGATGTGCCGCTCGGGGAAAGACGCGGGGTTGAACATTTCAGACAAGAACTGCTCGGAACCCGCATCGCCGTGCAGCACCGAGTTTTCGCCGCCTTCTTCGTAATTCAACACAAATTGCACCGCTACGCGGGCGCCGCCGGGCCACTGCGCGTGCGGCACATGGCGGCCGTAGCCCTTCAAGTCGCGGGGGTAGGGGAGGGTGCTGTCGTAGGTGCTCATGCGTGTACTCCGGGGGTCAGGCCAAGGCCAGGGAAATGTCGTGGGTGGGCACTTTGCGGTCAAAGGTCAGGCTTGCTTCGACGTGCAACAGGTGCTCGTGCATCAGGCGAACGGCCAAATCAGAGTCCTTCGCCTCCAGAGCGGCGACCAAGGCCACATGCTCGTCGGTGGAGTGTTCGGCCTCGTTGCGCGATTGGTACATCAGTGTGATCAGGGCGCAGCGCGAGATCAACTCGCCCAGCACTTGGGCCAGCACGTCGTTGTTCATGAGTTCGGCCATGCGCACATGAAAGTCGCCCAGCAATTCGGTGCGCCCCGTGATGTCGCCCTGCGTGACGGCTTCGCGCTCTTGTTTGATGTGCTCTTTGAGGGTCACGATTTGTTCGGGCGTGACCTGCTGCACAAAGGCGCGGGTCATCTCGGCTTCGAGCATGCGGCGCACGGCAAAGACCTGTTGCGCTTCCTCAACCGAGGGGGCGGCTACAAATGCGCCGCGTGCCGGCTCCAGACGGATCAAGCGGTTTTGCGACAACTGAAACAGCGCCTGGCGCACCAGCGTGCGTGACACGCCAAAGTGGTCGGCCAGCTTTTGCTCGGCCAGTTTGGAGCCGGGCAAAAGCCGATGCTCCACGATGGCGCGGGTCAGCGATTCGACGATGTGGTGCGTGGTGGAGGTTTCCATGTCTCGCGGTCCCTTGGGGGTGTGAACCCAGGTGTTTTTGTGTCGGTGGCGCAAATCATAGCCGCCGAAAGCAAAATTGTATACACTTCGGTCGACCGGTTTGAAGGGCTTTTGAAAGCCTTGCCGAAACCACCCTTTTTTGACCCCCATTCAAGACAAGCGAGCACACCATGGGATTGAGCACACACGTTCTGGACACCATGCACGGCTGCCCCGCCGCGGGCATGCAGGTGGCCCTGTACACCACACAAGGCGATCAGGCCACTTTGGTCAAAAGCTTCACCCTCAACCACGACGGCCGCAACCCCGACGGCATGCTCTACGACCACGCCAGCCTGCGCAAAGGCACTTACCGCTTGGTCTTTAATGTGAGTGACTACTTTAAAGCCAAGGGCGTGGAACTGCCCGAGCCCAACTTTCTGAACAAAGTCAGCCTCGACTTTGGCGTGGCCCACGAAGACCAGCATTACCATGTGCCACTGCTGGCCAGCCCGTGGAGTTATTCGACTTATCGGGGGTCTTGAGGTTCGCGAGAGGCAGGTCAGACCCCAATTAGCCCTCCGCCTGCTTCTTCACCAGTTACGACATGTTTGATCTGTGGTCATGTTTGACTGGAATTCAACTTTTATTCGGTAAGTTCCGTTAGAGTCCTTTGATGGCACCGACTGTTGTTCGCGATGGCGCATTTCGTTTGTTCTTCTTTTCGAGAGAAGAGCCTCGTATTCATGTGCATGTTGCACACCCAGACGGAGAGGCAAAATTTTGGCTTACCCCGGTGGTTGCCCTTTCAACGTCCACCGGGTTGTCAACAAAACAGCTCAAGGAAGCCCAATCAGTCGTTGAGTTACACCTGAAGGAAATTCAAGATGCATGGAATCACCACTTCGGCGGCTGAAGTCACCAATGTGTCCAAACACGGCTTTTGGCTGCTGTTGGGCGATGAGGAACTGCTTTTGCCTTTTGATCAATTCCCATGGTTCAAGCAGGCCACCGTTGAGCAGTTGACAACCGTGGAGTGGCCAACGCCGGACCACTTGTATTGGCCGCAGCTGGATGTGGACTTGTCTGTGAGCTCTATTCGCAGGCCGCAAGATTTTCCCTTGGTTTCGCAGCACTAGCCTGCGCAATGCCATTGAAGTTTGGACGAACCGAATTTTGAGGCTTCGTTCAACCGCCTGACTCGGCTTAGCTGCTGCCATGTTGAGGTCTTTGTTGTTCGTTCTTGCGGTGGCTTTGTCGGCATGCGGCGGCGGGGACGGCGCGAGTTTTGCGCCTGCATCGGGCAACATGCATTGCAGCGTGAACGTGGGCCAGCAGCAAAATTGGGGTTCGATCGGTCCAACCCCGATAAATGCAACCTAAAGACCGTTTAACTTGAGGCGGGCTTATTTCAGTTCGACTTTAGACAGGTCAAAACTGGGTTTCGGTGTCTTCAGTTTCATGTTTTCCAGGGTTTGCACGATCAGCCCGGCCACGAAGCTGTCGCGGTAGGGCTTGCTGTCGGCGGGCACCACGTACCAAGGGGATTCAGGCGTGCTGGTGGCGCTCAGGGCTTCTTCGTAGGCTTGGGTGAATTGGGGCCACAGCTCGCGGTCGTCAAAGTCAGACGGCTGCAACTTCCAGTGTTTGCGCGGGTCGTCCAGCCGGGCTTGCAGGCGTTTCTTTTGCTCGGATTTGGAAATGTGCAAATAGCACTTCAACACCGTGATGCCTGCGTCTTGCAGCAAAGACTCGAAGTGCAAGATGTGGTTGTACCGTTTTTGGCAGGTTTCCTCGTCAATCAAGCCCCGCACTCGGGTGACCAGCACATCTTCGTAGTGGCTGCGGTTAAAAATCACCATTTCGCCCCGCGCAGGCGCTTTGGCGTGGATGCGCCACAAAAAGTCATGGCGGCTCTCCAGCTCAGTGGGCACGCCAAAGGCTTCGGCCCGCACGCCCAAGGGGCTGACGTGGGTGAAAACGCTGCGGATCACGCCATCCTTGCCCGCGGTGTCCATGCCCTGAAACACCACCAACAAGCCCCGGGTTTTCGCTGCGTGCAGGGTGCTCTGCAGTTTGTCGAGCTTTTGGCCCATGTCTGCCAAGTGCTCTTCCAATTCTTTGCCAGAGGCTTGCCCTTTGGCGGGGGGCTCGGTGTCAAAGTCTGAGAGTTTGCATTTGCGCTTGGGTGAGACATACCAAGGGGTGTAGTCAGTGTTGGGCATGGGGACAGTTTAGGCGCTCAGTCAGCGTCAGCCCATCTGTTGGCGCGTTGGACTATTTTTGAGCACTGGTCTGGGCCACCCTTTTGGGGGCTAAGACTCCCTTTTTGCCTTTGCGTACGAGCCACGCTCGGCTAAGCTGCAGCCATGATGAGGTCTTTGTTGTTCATGATTGCAGTGGCTCTGTCGGCATGCGGTGGCGGAGACGGCGCCAGTTTTGCGCCTGCATCGGGCAACACCCATTGCGGCGTCAGCGTGGGCAAGCAGCGCATCACTGGCACGGTCACATCGGTGCACGACGGCGACACGATCACCGTGGGTGGCGAGTCGATTCGACTGGCCAGCATCGACGCCCCCGAGTTGGATCAGGCCTATGGCCCATCGTCAAGGGCCAACTTGGCTGCCATGGTCTTGGGCCAGAGCGTCACCGTCACCTACGCGCAAACAGACCGGTACGACCGGGTGGTGGGCACCGTTTTCAAGTCCGATTGCAGCCAGGTCAACCTGAGCCAAGTCGCGGCGGGAGCGGCTTGGTATTACGAAGCCTACCAATGCGAAATTGACATCCGGCAACGCCAAGCCTATGCAGCAGCGCATGCATCGGCCCGCACCGCCAAAAAAGGTTTGTGGGCCAACGCCGCCGTGGCCCCTTGGGTGCACCGCAATGGGGTGGAGGCCAAAGTGCCCTCTTCTTGCCCCAATGGGGAGGCGGCTTCGGATTGAATGCGGGCGCTTTGTCTTGACCCAGGATGTTTGGGCAAGACCCAGGGTGTTGCAAAGCCCCCCCGTTTGAGGAGATGGAGGACGAGAGATTCGCCCTGCGACCCCCACAAATCCCCTAAAAACCCGCCATCCCAGCCCGCGCTTCCTTAGAATCGGGGGTCTTACCGTTTATTTACCCCACCCCCCGCACCATGACCCAAGTCACCAACACCGTGCGCTTTGTGCTCGACGGCCGCATCGTCGAAGCCCAAGGCGAGCGCCGCACCACCACCGTTCTGGACTATTTGCGTGAGCAATTGCACCGCACCGGCACCAAAGAGGGCTGCGCCGAAGGCGATTGCGGCGCTTGTGTGGTGATGGTGGGTGAACTCAACGCCGCTGGCACGGGCGTGGACTATGTGGCCACCAACGCCTGCATCCAGTTGCTGCCTTCGTTGGACGGCAAATCGGTCAAAACCGTTGAGAGCCTGAAAAAAGCCGATGGCACGCTGCACCCGGTGCAGGAAGAAATGATCAAGTGCCACGGTTCGCAGTGCGGCTTTTGCACGCCCGGCATCGTGATGAGCTTGGTGAATCTGGTGCAGGTCTTGCCCATGCCCAACCGCCAGCAGATCACCGATTCGCTGAGTGGCAACCTGTGCCGCTGCACTGGATATAAGCCGATCATCGATTCGGCCACCAAGGCTTGCGCCAAGCCCGAGGCCTTGAAGCTGGACGACAGCGCCGATGTGCCGCTGCTCAAAGAAATCAAACGTGCCAGCGTGCCCACCCTGAGCCTGGACGGTGACATCATCGTGCAGCCGGTGGTGCGTACCCGCAAAGGCAACGAGTTTGTGTCGCCCGCCACCCTCGCCGAGGTGGCCGACTACCTGGTCAAGAATCCCACCACCACGCTCTTGGCAGGCAGCACCGAAATCGGTCTGCAGGTGAACAAGCAGTTCTCACGCCCAGATCACATCATGTATTTGGGCAACGTCAAAGAACTGCGCCAAGTGACCGAGACCGCCAGCGCCTGGCGCATTGGCGCGGCCGTGTCACTCACGCAAGTCGAAGCGCTGGTGGCCCAGGCTTACCCCGACTTCACCGAAGTGTTGCGCCGCTTTGGCTCACCCCCCATCCGCTCGACGGCCACGCTGGCGGGCAACATCGCCAACGGCTCGCCGATTGGCGACACCATGCCTTGCCTGATGGCCTTGGTTGCCAGCTTGGTGCTGCGCCGTGGCGACAAGACCCGCAAGGTGCTGCTGGACAACTTCTACACGGGCATGAAGAAAAACGTGATGGAGCCCGGTGAGTTCATCGAAGCCATCGAACTGCCCAAGCCCGTGGCAGGCCAAGTGTTCCGCGCCCACAAGGTGAGCAAGCGTTTTGAGCAAGACATCTCGGCCACTTGCGCGGCCATCAGCTACACGCTGCAAGGCGGCAAGCTCTCTGGCGTGAAACTGGCTTACAACGGCCTGGCCCCATCGCCATGCCGTGCGCCCAAGCTCGAAGCCGTGTTGGAAGGCCGTGCGCCTGTCGACGTGAAATCGGCCGACCTGGACGCCGCGATTACCGCCAGCTTCACCGCCCGCGACGGTCTGCGTGCCACTTGGGCCTACCGCGCCTTGGTCGCCCGCAACTTGGTGCTCGAATTCATTGAAGAACAGAAAGAGGTGGCTTGAATGAACGCTCCTACCCCCATCAAAAACCTGTTGCCTGCTTCTGACGTTCAGCAAGGCAAAGAACTGGTGCACGAGTCCGCACACCTGCATGTGACCGGATCTGCCACTTACATCGACGACATCCCTGAGCACGCGGGCACTTTGTATGCCGCGCTCATCTTGTCGCCCGTGGCGCATGGCGAGTTGATCGGCGACGGCATTGACCGTGCAGCCATCCTCAAGGAGCACGGCGTCGTGGCGGTCTACACCGCCAAAGACATTCCCGGCGAAAACAACTGCGGCCCCATCATCCACGACGATCCCTTCCTCGCCGCTGGCAAGGTCGAGTTTGTCGGCCAAGCCGTGGCCGTGGTCGTGGCGCGTGAAATGCTCTACGCCCGCGAAGCCGCCAAAAAAGCCAAGGTGCTGGTGAAAGAACTCACGCCCATCTTGACCATCGAAGAGGCCATGGCCGCCAGCAGCTTCATCATGCCGCCCAAGGGCATCACGCGTGGTGACGCCGCTGCCGCCATTGCCAACGCACCCCACAAGATCAAAGGCAGCACCAACACCGGCCAGCAAGAACAGTTCTATCTGGAAGGCCAGATCACCTACGCCGTGCCCAAGGAAGACGGGCAGCTGACGCTGTATGTATCGACCCAGCACCCCGATGGCAACCAGCGCGAAGCCGCGCATGCCCTGAACCTGCACACCAACGATGTGGAGGTGATCTGCCGCCGCATGGGTGGTGGCTTTGGTGGCAAAGAGGGCAACGCCAGCATCTTCAGCCAAAGCGCCGCACTGGCTGCGCACAAGCTGCAAAAGCCGGTCAAGCTGCGCGTGAACCGCGACGACGACATGACCATCACCGGCAAGCGCCACGATTTCCGCATCGACTACGAAGTGGGTTTTGACGACAACGGCCGCGTTTTGGGCGCCAACATCACGCTCATGTCGCGCTGCGGCTACAGCACCGACTATTCGGGCCCGGTCAACGACCGTGCTTGCTTGCACATCGACAACACCTACCACCTGCCCGCGCTCAAGCTGGTCAGCCACCGCTGCAAAACCAACACCCAAAGCGCCACCGCTTTCCGCGGCTTCGGCGGCCCACAAGGCATGTTCGGTATCGAGACGGTGATGGACGAGATCGCCATGACTTTGGGCAAAGACCCACTGCAAGTGCGCAAGCTCAACCTCTACAAAGACCCGGCCATCAGCGGCACGCCCGACACCATGACCACCCAGTACAACCAGTTGATTGAAGACTGGGTGGGGGACAAGGTGATCGACCAGGTGGAGCAGGAATCCAACTACGCCGAGCGCCGTGCCGCTGTGCATGCCTTCAACGCCAAGAGCAAAACCCGCAAGCGCGGTTTAGCCTTGGTGCCGCTCAAGTTCGGCATCAGCTTCACTGCCACGCACCTGAACCAGGGCGGTGCATTGCTGGTGGTCTACATGGACGGCTCGGTCAGCTGCAACCATGGCGGCACCGAAATGGGCCAGGGCCTCAACACCAAGATGGCGCAGGTCTGTGCCGATGGTTTGGGCATCAGCGTGGACCATGTGCGCATCACCGCGACCGATTCACAAAAAGTGCCCAACGCTTCAGCCACCTCGGCTTCGAGCGGTGCTGACATCAACGGCGCGGCCATCATGAACGCCACCGCGCAAATGCGTGAGCGCTTGAAGCCTGTGGCGGCCCGCATGTTGGGCTGCGCCGCCGAAGAGGTGAGCTTCTCGAACAACGAGCTGCATGGTGGCGGCAAGTCCGTCAAATGGGCCGATGTGACCAAGCAAGCGTACATGGAACGTGTGGGCTTGTCGGTGACTGGTTTCTACATGACGCCTGAAATCAAATACGACTTCGCGACCCTGAATGGCCGCGCGTTCTATTACTACTGCTACGGCGCGGCCGTGAGCGAAGTGGAAATCGACACCCGCACGGGCGAGTGGTGGCTCAAAGCCGTGGACATCGTGCACGACGTGGGCCGCAGCATCAACCCCGCATTGGACAAGGGTCAGATCGAAGGCGCCTACGTGCAAGGCATGGGCTGGCTCACCATGGAAGAGTGCATTTGGGACAAAAAGGGCAAGTTGCTCACACACGGCCCCAGCACCTACAAGATTCCGGTGGCGGGCGACATTCCTGAGCACTTCAACGTGTCGTTGTTTGACAACGCCAACTTGAAGCCCACGCCTTTCAACAGCAAGGCTACCGGCGAGCCGCCTTTGATGTTGGGTCTGTCGGCTTTCTTCGCTTTACGCGATGCCGTGGCGGCCAGTGCCGACCACAAAGCCGTGGTCTACATGGACGCCCCGGCCACGCCCGAGCGCATCTTGATGGCTTGCGAAAAAGCCAAGGCCACTGCAGGGTTGTGATGGGTTGAGCCGGATGCCTGAAGCAGTTTCAGGCATCCTGTCACTTTGATCCCTACAGCCCACAGGAGCAGGCCCATGTCAGACGATCCACGGTGCTGCGGCACCGGCACTTGCATCATCAACGCCGAAGGCCTGTGCTGGTGCGGCCAGCGCTGGGATGGCGAGAAGATGTGTTTCATGCCTGAGCCTGCGGCGCAGCCAGACCGCCTTGCCAAGAGCGACACCTCCCCACAGTCACCTCGCGCCGGGCAGGATTGAGCGCATGAGCGGCCTGCACCCATGCCCCGGCCGCCGTGCGCTGTTGACCCATACTTTGTTCTGCACAAGGCCACGGCTGTGAGCCAGGCCACGCCGACGGCTGAACCTTCACCCGCCATGCACTGGCGAGACCCGTTCCGGGTCCGCAGTTTCCGCTTTCAGTGGCCTGCTGACCTGGCCACCTCTTGGGCCTTCGAGATGGAGTCCATCGTGCTGGGCTGGTTCATCCTGGTCGAGTCGGGCTCGGTCATGATGCTGGTGGTGTTTGGTTCCTTGCAGTACCTGGGCTCATTGGTCTCGCCCTTGTTTGGTGTGGTGGGCGATCGGCTGGGTTACCGCCGTATGCTGGTTTTGTCACGGGCGCTCTACGCGGCGCTGGCCGCTACCTTCATGCTGCTGGCCTGGCTGCAAGCGCTCACGCCCATGATCGTGTTGTGCATGGCGGCCTTGGCGGGCCTGGTGCGCCCCTCTGACATGATGATGCGCAACGCCTTGATTGCGCAGACCTTGCCGCCCCGGCATTTGTTGGGCACTTTGGGCATTTCGCGCATCACCTCGGATTCAGCCCGCATTGCGGGTGCCTTGGCCGGTGCCGGTGTCGTTGCTTGGCTGGGCATGACCTGGGCCTATGCCCTGATCACGGCGCTTTACACACTCAGCTTTGTGCTCTCGCGCGGGGTGTCGGATGTGCCGGCTCCAGCCCGTGACACCGTGCGCGTGTCGCCCGTGCGCGACTTGCAACTGGCGTTTGGCTATGTGTGGACGCGCCCGGTGCTGATGGCGGCCATGGCGCTGGCGTTCTTGGTCAACCTGCTGGCTTTTCCCTTTTCTTTGGGTTTGCTGCCCTATGTGGCCAAAAACATTTACCTGACCGACCAGACTGGCCTGGGCTGGCTTGGGGCGAGCTTTGCCTTTGGGGGGCTGGTGGGATCGGTGGTGCTCAGTTCGCACCGTTTTGCGTTTCGCGCCGCGCAAACCATGGTGCTGGCGGGGGCGGTGTGGTTTGCGGTGGATGTGCTGTTCGCCTTCAGCACCCATTTGGGCGTGGGCATGGCCTTGTTGTGGGTGGCGGGCCTGGCGCAAAGCCTGAGCATGACGCCGCTGGCGGCCGTGATGCTGCGCGTGACCGAGCCCGCCTACCGGGGCCGCGTGATGGGCATGCGCATGCTGGCCATTTGGGGCCTGCCTTTGGGTTTGTTGCTGTCGGGCCCCTTGATTGACCGCTGGGGCTATGCCGCCACGGCGGGCGCGTATTCGGCCCTGGGCCTGCTGCTCACGGGTGCCATGGCGGTGTATTGGCGGGCGCACATCTGGGACGCCAAAGCCCCAGCCAACGCGCCGTTGTGAGTGCAGCCTGATGCTGTCACGCTGTGACCAAAGCGACAGCGTTCAAATGGCCTTGAGCGCACAGTGCTGGTGCATCCTGGCCCGGGTAAATAAGCCTGTGTCTGAAAGCTGAAATTGACCATGACGACCTTGACCTCTTCTGCCGCCCCCGTGCTCGAAGCACCCGCCGACCACCCCCGCATGGTGCGCGGCCTGCTCAACATCGCGCACGCGCTGGACCATTTGTTTTTGCTGATTTTTGCGGCGGCGGTCAGCACCATCGCCCTCGACATGGGCATGGCCCAATGGCAAGACCTGATGCCTTATGGTGCGGGTGCGTTTTTCATGTTCGGTCTGGGTTCTTTGCCCGCCGGGCGCTTGGGCGATTTATGGGGCCGCCGCAGCATGATGCTGGTCTTCTTTTTTGGCATTGGCGCGGCCTCCATCCTCACAGCCTTCGCGCAAACGCCTTGGCAGCTGGCCGGGTGCCTGACGCTGATCGGTGTGTTTGCCTCCATTTACCACCCGGTGGGCATTCCCATGCTGCTTGAGCGTTCGGCTAACCCGGGCGCGACCATTGGCTTCAACGGTCTCTCCGGCAATCTGGGCGTGGCCGTGGCCGCCTTGCTCACCGGCTTTTTGATCCAGTGGCAAGGCTGGCGTGCGGCCTTTGTTTTGCCCGGCTTGGTGGCGCTGCTGTGCGGCTGGCTGTTTGCACGCGCCTGCCCGCAAGAGGTCTCGTCGCCCGCCAAGCGCAAGGGCGGGGCCAAGGTGAGTCTGCCCCCGCCCTTGCTGATGCGGGCCATGGTGGTCATGACGGCAGCGGCCGTCACCAGCAGTGTGTTGTTCAACTTCACCACCAACGGCAATGGGCCTTTGATCACCGAGCGTTTCAAGGGGGTCATGGAAGACCCGGCCAGCTTGGGCCTCTTGCTGGCTCTGGTCTACGCCGTGGCCTCAGTCGCCCAGGTGGTGGTGGGGCACCTCATCAACCGTTTTCCGCTCAAGCGTTTTTTCATGTTCATGGTCTTGGCGCAGATTCCCATGCTGGTATTGGCCTCGCAGGCGCAGGGCTGGTGGTTGTTTGCGGCGCTCATTGGGGTGATGGTGTTCATCTTCGGGGCCATTCCGTTCACCGATTTCATGATCGCCCGCTATGTGGACGACCGCTTGCGCTCGCGCGTGTCGGGCATGCGCCTGGGTGTGTCGTTTGCGGTCAGCTCCTTGTCGGTCTGGGCCCTGGGGCCGGTCGTCAAGGCCATGGGCTTTGGCCACTCGCTCTTGCTGTTGGCGGGTTTTTCGGTGGCCACCACGCTCATTTTGACTTTGCTGCCCGGCGCGGCCCACGAGCGAGAACAGGCGGCTTGAAGCCCCCGTTGCAGTTGTACCGGCTTTCTCAGGTCTTTCGGTGCGCGTGCGCGCTCAATCCTGACCTTCGGTCAGGGTGTCCAGCTGGAATTTGCCGCTTTTGTGCCACAGCCACACATCGGTATAGGTGACCTGGCTCATGTGGTAGGGAACAGGGTAGGGTGCGGCGGCTTTGACCATGCGCTCGATTTGTTGCATCACTTGGGGTGCATGGCGGGGTGCACGCATCCAGTGGATGGACTTGACTGAACCGTGCCGATCGATGTCCACGTTGAGGACGCCAACGGCCTCCAGCATCGGGGGCAGGCGACCTTTGTAGATGTGTTGGCTGTGTTGAGCGTAAAGGTGTGAAGCGGCTTCTCTTCGGTAGTCTTTGGCATTGCGAGCTGCTGATCGGACGGGCTTCGCAGGCGGCGGCTCCACCACACTGGGCTGGACAACGATGGGTTTGTCCGGCGGAGCTTGAACACTGGGGCGGGCTTCTGGTTGGGGGGCGGGTTTGATGGCGGGGCTTGAGCCGCAACCACTCAAGCAACTCAGGGCGGCGGCACCCAGAGACAGCAAGGCCAGAGTCAAGGGGCTTCGGTCTGCACTCTGGTGTCGTTGCATGTGTTTCATCGTTGAATCCTTCTCCTTGGCATACTCGGGGTTTGGCCGGGATTGTGGCATTGACAGCCAGGCTTGGCGAGTGCCTTTTTTGATGTGGGAATACTTGTGAACTGGACCTTGGTAGCGTTGGATCGATTGGCCCGTGAAGCGGCTGTGTGGGTGCTTGTGCAAGCCACCCAAGGCTCGGTGCCCCGAGGTCCTGGTACCCACATGTTGGTGTTTGAACAAGGTGAAGCAGGCACGATCGGGGGGGGGCATTTGGAGTTTCAGGCTTTGGCGCATGCACGGCGCTTGATGGTCGGGCTGACTGAACAAACGACCCTGCGCCAAGTGCTGGGCCCCAGTTTGGGGCAGTGTTGCGGCGGGGTGGTGAACTTGGCTTTTGAACGGGTGGGTGGTGCCGATGTGGCACGTTTGCGCACCTTGTTGATGCCCCCGCGCACCCCGCTGGCGCTGTTTGGCGGGGGGCATGTGGGCAAGGCTTTGGTGCACGCATTGGCCCCTTTGCCCTTTGCTGTGCGTTGGGTGGACAGCCGCGACGAAATTTTTCCGACCGATGTGCCCGATGGCGTGGACTGTGAACACTCCAATCCGGTGCAGGCCGCCGTGTCCGATCTGGCCCCGGGCAGCCGGGTCTTGATCATGAGCTTCAGCCATGCCGAGGACCTGGACATTGTGGTGGCGTGCCTCAAACGTCAGCGAGCCCGGAACGACTTGCCTTTTGTGGGCCTGATTGGCAGTGCCACCAAATGGGCCACCTTTCGCCACCGGTTAGAAGACCGGGGCTTTAGCGCCGAAGAAATCGCCCACATCACCTGTCCGATTGGGGTGCCGGGCATCACGGGCAAAGAGCCTGAAGTCATTGCTGTGGCCGTGGCGGCACAACTCTTGCAAACACTTTGACGGGGTGCTGCTGGTTTTCCCTAGGCACAAGTGCAGAAGGAAGACTGGAAACCCAAGCTTAAACTGTATACACTTCGGTGCACTGGTCGCAGCGGCGCAGGAATCCTCGGGTTCATGTTCGCGACCGAATACCCGCTCACAGGGCCCGCGGTGGTGAGCCGGTTGGAGAATCCTTCATGGAATCGTATTTTCTGGAATGGGCCAATTTGTTGCTGCGATGGGTGCATGTCATCACCGCGATCGCCTGGATTGGTTCTTCGTTTTACTTTGTCTTTTTGGACAACAACCTGCAAAAGCCCAACTCGCCCGACTTGCTCGAAAAAGGCGTGGGCGGTGCCATGTGGGCCGTGCATGGTGGCGGTTTTTACAACCCGCAAAAATACATGGTGGCCCCCAAGATCATCCACACCAAGCTCCATTGGTTTTATTGGGAAAGTTACTCCACTTGGCTGAGCGGCTTTGCGCTTTTCACGGTGCTGTACCTGTACAACGCAGGCACTTTTTTGATCGACAAATCGCTGATGGACTGGTCACCCGTGATGGCTGGCTCGGCCGCTGTGGGGCTGTTGGTGGCGTTCTGGTTGGTCTATGACACCATTTGCCGCGTGTTCGGTTTTCGCAAAAATGGCGAGTTGATCGTTGCGGGTTCGATGATCGTGGTGGTGGCATTTTGCGCATGGCTGGCCAATGAGCTGTTTGCTGGCCGCGCTGCCTTTTTGCTGGTGGGTGCCATGATCGCGACCGCCATGAGCGCCAACGTGTTTTTCTGGATCATTCCTGGACAGCGCAAAGTGGTGGCGGCCATGACGTCTGGTGAAACCTATGACGCCAATGCACTGGCCATTCACGGCAAGCGCGGCAAGCAACGCAGTGTGCACAACACCTATTTCACGCTGCCGGTCATCTTTGCCATGCTCAGCAACCACTACAGCTTTTTGTACACGCATGAACACCGTTGGGTGTTGCTGTTTGTGATGATGCTGGCCGGTGCCTTGATTCGTCAGTTCTTTGTGCAGCGCCACGCCTTCCATTTGGGGCGTGCCGCCAACCCTTGGCCTTTTGCTGCAGTAGGGGTGCTGATGATTTTGGGCGTGATCGTGGCCTTAAAGCCCGCTGCGCCCGTGGCTTCAGCCGCACCCGCTGCGCCTGTGGCTTTTGCCCAGGTCAAAGCCGTGTTGGAGCAGCGCTGCACCATGTGCCATGGCGAGCAAATGCAAATGAAAAACGTGCGCCTGGACAACCCCGCCTTGGTCAAGCAACATGCGCAAAACGTCTACCAACAAGTGGTGGTGACCAAGCAAATGCCCATGAACAACAGCACGGGCATCACCGACGAAGAGCGCGCTTTGATCGGTCGCTGGTTTCAAGCAGGGGCCAAGGTCGATTGATCCAGGCAAGGCCTCTGGGCTGTGCGTTCCACGCACGCTCCAGCTGGCCACCTCAAGGATGCTTGAGGCCAGCAGCAGGCAGGACGTTCGGTTTGGCCGAGGCATGAACGCCTTCTCCAGTCACCCCGCACGCTGTGCTGGGGGAGGCTCAGAGCCCAAATCAAGCCTTCAGATTTGCCAACCCATGCTGCGGTGCATGCGCCAAGACAAGCCTGCGCCCAACCAGATGGCGATCAGGGTCAACCAGGCGGTGAGTGAGAAGATCGAACCCCCAGACATGCCCGCACCCACGGTGCAGCCACCCGCTAACACCGCGCCAAAACCCATGAGCACCGCACCCGTCAGGTAGTGGCCGAGCTTGTTTTCGGTCTTGAAGCCCTCGAACTTGAAGTCTCCGCCCACCAAGGCACCCAGCAAAGAGCCCACAAAAGTGGCGGGCAACAAGCCTGCATCGAAGCCCCAGTTGGGCGATGTGCTGCTTGAGAGCGCCCGCATCAGCATCTCGGCCGAAGCACCGCTGAAGCTTAATCCCTGAATTTGTACCGCCTCAAACGACTGGGAGGCTATGGCTTGCGTCAGGCCCCAACCCAAAGCAATGCTCAAACCGGCCACCATTGACCCGAGTGCCAAACCCCAGCGGTTTTGGTGAGTTTTGAAGAAAAAATACAAACCGAGCGCCATGGCCAGTATGGCCAACACCATGCCTCCATGAGGCCCCAAGCCCGAGGTATGCAACAAATCTCGCGAAGGCCCACCGTCAATGGGCCACCAACTGGCCAAAGTTTGACGGGCCGGTGCCAGCCAACCGGCAATGCTGGCTTGCACCGTGACGGCAAACACCAAGCCCGACAACAGGGCACGCAAATTACCGTTGGCCGACAAAATCAGCAAACGGCTGGCACAACCCCGCGTCAAGATCATGCCCGCGCCAAACAACAAGCCGCCCAGCACCGCGCCAGAAATGCTGCCTGCTGGACCGATGTAGCGCGAATCTGCAGGCTTGAGCCAGCCCATCAGCACCAGCGCCTGGGAACCCACCAAGCAAGCACCAAAGGCCAACCACCACACACTGAAGCGGTCGCCGGTTCGGCCTTCGCAGCACTCGACCACAGCGGCACGGGCGCAAAACCGGGTGCGTTGGGCCGCGAAGCCAAAAATAAAGCCCACCAAAGCACCCGCCATGGCCAAAACATTTGAATCGCCCCAGGTTTCGAGCAAGCTTGCGAGATTCACGATCGGCTCCAATAATTCACTGATTTCTTATATAAAAGGGCATTGCGTGTACAGTTGGATTCAACGCAACGCAAAACCCGCTATTGTCCACGGTTCGCAATTCATGGCCTCTTCTGTAAGCACATTTCCCTTGTTGGCCCAACGCCGCCGCGACTGGCTTGTGTGGACTGGTGCATCCTTGTTAACGCTGCCAGCGATGGCGCAAGTGTCGGCTGCCAAAGGGGGTGCCGCCACCTTGCCCGCTGCCCAATCATTGCCCGATGAACTGGCCAAAGCCCTCAAAAACAAGCAGCCTTTGATCGTCATGGTCAGCTTGGACGGCTGCGTGTTTTGTCGCCAAGCCCGGCAAAGCCACCTCTCGCCCATGCAGCGTGCAGGCACTGCCATCGTGCAGGTAGACATGCGCAACAACCAGCCCGTGCTGGACTTTGCGGGCAAGCTCACCACCCACGACCAACTCACACGTCAGTGGAAAGTTTCCATCACACCCACGTTGCTGTTTTTTGGGCCTGGCGGCAAAGAAGTGGCTGAGCGCATGGAGGGGGCTTATCTGCCCGATTTTTACGGTCCATATCTGGAAGAGCGGATCGCGCAAGGGCGTAAGGGCCTGTAAAGTCAGCCCTTACCTCTGTTGAGGGCGCGGCAGACGTGCTAAATTCAAAACATGATCCCCATCAAGATTGACTCAGCCTGGAAAGGCACCTCGGACTGCCGCAACTGCGGCATCCGGGACATGGTGCTGTTTGCTGACCTGAATGAACAGGACTTTGGCGAAATCCACACCCCTATCGATGACATGGTGTTTGCGCCCGATTCGGCGCTGTACACCGAAGGTCAAACCGCCGTGGGCGTGTTCACGCTGCGCAAAGGCATGGTCAAGTTGGTGCGGGCCACCGCCGACGGCCGCGAACGGATCGTGCGTGTGCTGCGCCCCGGCGACGTGATTGGCCTTGAAGCCTTGGCCACCGCCCGCTACGACAGCGAGGCCATCGCCTTGGTCGAAGCCCAGGTTTGCCGCATACCCTTGTCGGTGCTGCACCACCTGTCAGCCAACTCGCCCCGCCTGCACAAACGCCTGATGCAAAAGTGGCAACAAGCCTTGAAAGACGCCGACGACTGGCTGGCCGACCTGAACTTTGGATCGGCCCGCCAGCGTGTGGCCGCCCTGGCCCTGAAAATGCGCGACCCCGACCAACCCGGCATCACCTCGTTTTTTGCTCGCGATGACATGGGTGCCATGCTCGACATCAAACTCGAAACCGTCAGCCGCGAAATCAGCAGCTTGGTGCGCGATGGTGCCTTAAAGCCCTGCGACAAACAGGGCCGGCGCTATGAAATCACGAATCAGGTGCTGTTGCAGCGCCAGTGATTGAAGGCAAGGCAGCTGCTTAAAACTCGTCTTTCACGCTGGTCAGGCCCAGGGCGTCCCAGTCCAGCATGCCGCCGCGGTAGTAATAAATCTTGTTGGCCGGGAAGCCAACGCGTGTCATGGCTTTGATGGCCATGGGGCTTTGGGGGCAGACGGGGCCGTTGCAAAAGGCGTAGACCTTTTTGGCCGATGCGCAATCCCACTGGCTGCCATTTTTCTTGCAACCCAATTCGTTCATGCGGGCTGCCACTTCGGTGTAGGGGATGCCGACCGAGCCGGGAATGGTGCCTTTGACACGGTCGTTGGTGTCGCGCATGTCCAGCACGATGGCGTTGCGGTCGCTCAAGGCTTCAAGGATTTCAATCTCGCCCACGGGGTGCACGCCGGGCACGGGCACCAAAGGCTGCAAGTTGCCGCCGTTTTTGGCACAAGCGGTCATGGTGCGGGTGATGGTGACAGGCCCTTTGGCGGTCTGGACCACGACCGATTTTTGGGTGTCGATGATGTTCAAAGGCGTGCCCACGGCGATGCTGGCGGCTTGGCCAAAGGCCAGTCCAGAGAGGCTCATGCCCAAAATCCAGGCGGCGATGTTTTTCATGTGTTGTTCCGTTCGATCGACAAAAAAAGGGCCTGTAGCCCGGCGACAACGGGATTCTAAAAACGTGTGCCACAAAACGATTGATGCAAATCAATTCGTGTCCGTGCATGACCTGCAGGGTTCAGGTTTCAAGCTTTGGGCCAGTGCATGCCAAAGCGCTGCGCCAGGTGGCTTTCGGCTTCTTCGAGCATGAAGTAGCGAAATGCCTCGGCCGCAGGCGAGAGCATTTTGGATTGGGTGTGCACCACGTTCCATGAGCGCACCACGGGCGCGCCTTCCACATCGAGCATGCAGATCAGCTTGTGCTCCAGCTCCAGGCCAATGGTGTGCAGCGACAAAAAACCCAGGCCCAGCCCTGCCATCACGGCCTGCTTGATGATCTCGTTGCTGTTCAACTGGATCTTCATGCGCGGCTCGACGTGTGTGTCTTCAAAGAACTTTTCCATGGCGGCGCGGGTGCCCGCGCCTTTTTCGCGCACGATGAAGTCATAGGGCCGCAGGTCTTCCACACGCAAATGGTCGCGCTGGGCCAGTGGGTGGTCCACGGCTGAGACAAACACATGCGGGTGCGCCGCAAACGGCTCGGCCCGGGTTTGCAGCTCTTTGGGGGGGCGGCCCATCACGGCGATGTCGACCTCGCTGTTTTGCAGCATGCTGACGAGTTGGTCGCGGTTGCCGATCGAGATCTGGATGTCCACACCCGGGTGCAGGATGCGAAACTCGGCCAGCAAGCGCATCAGGAAATACTTGGCTGTGCTGACAAAGCCAATCGTCAGCACCCCGGTTTCGGCCCGCTGCAAACGGGCCGCGGCGTCTTCGGCGTCTTTCACGGTGGCCAGAATTTTGCGGGCATAAACCAGCATGTACTCGCCCGTGGTGGTCAGGCTCACCTGCTTGCCGCGCCGGTCAAACAGGGGCATGCCCACATGGCCTTCGAGTTCCTTGATCTGCATGGTCACGGCGGGTGGGGTCAGGTGCAGGTTTTCGGCGGCACGCACAAAGCTCAGGTGACGGGCCACCTCGTTGAACACGCGAAGTTGGCGGAAGGTGGCGTTTTTCATCGGGCAGGTCCTGGATCAAGCGGGGCAGGGCAAGTGCAAATTATGGACGGTGCTCAAACAACCAGGCCTTGAAGGCCAGGGCCGCTGGCGACTGGCGCTTGCCCCGGGGGTAGACCAAGTGCCAGCGCCGGATGAGGGGAAAGCCCACGACGTCGAGCTGAACCAGCTCGCCCAAGGCCAATTCGGCGTCGAGTGTGGAGGCCGACAACACGGCCAGCCCCAAACCCCCGGAGACGGTTTTTTTGATCGCCTCGTTGCTGCCCAGCTCCAGCCGGTTGATGGGCGTCACGCCGTGTTCATTGAAAAACCGCTCCATGGTCAAGCGCGTGCCCGAACCTGGCTCGCGCATGATGAAGGGCTCGTGGCGCAGCCGCTCGGGGCGGACACGGCGTTTGCCCGCCAGCGGGTGGGTGGGTGGTGCCACCATGACCAAGGGGTTGTCGGCAAAGGCTTCACAAAACACGTCCATGTGCTCAGGTGGTTGGCCCATGATGTAGAGGTCGTCCTGGTTTTGCGACAGGCGCTGCAGCAGGTTTTCGCGGTTGCCCACCACCATGGCCACGTCGATGCCAGGATGCGCTGCGCAAAAACCGCCCAGCAGTTTGGGCACGGTGTACTTCACGGTGGTGAGGATGGCAATTTTCAGGCTGCCGCGCTCCACGCCTTGCAGCGCGGCCAGGTCGTCGCTGAGCAGGTCCATGCGCCGGGCGATGTCCTGACAGGCCTCGGCCAGGATCTTGCCTGCGGCCGTCAGAAAAATCTTTTTGCCCAATTGCTCAAACAAGGGTTGCCCCACGGTTTCAGCCAGTTGCTTGACCTGCAGCGACAAGGTCGGGGGCGAGAGGTGCAAAGCCTCGGCCGCCCGGGCAAAGCTGTTGTGTTCGGCCACGGCCTGAAAAATCCGCAGCTGGTGCAAGGTGGCGTGCCTCAGGTTCATTGTTTTATTAAAGTAAATGATGATGGTCTAAACATTTTACTTTTACTTATTGTCAATCTGTCTAAAAATTCGCATCAGTTCAGAGCACCACGGTCCCACTTGCCCTCCGCAAAGCCTCGGTCACTTTGGGCCCATCCGCCAGACATTCAACTTTCAACAGGAGCACAACGCATGGCCACCAAAACCTACAACGCCGGTGTCAAGGAATACCGCAGCACTTACTGGGAACCCCATTACACGCCCAAGGACACCGACATCCTGGCCTGTTTCAAGATCACGCCCCAAGCCGGTGTGGACCGCGAGGAACTGGCCGCTGCAGTGGCGGCTGAATCGTCGACCGGCACCTGGACCACGGTATGGACCGACTTGCTCACCGACCTGGACTACTACAAAGGCCGTGCCTACGCCATCGAAGACGTGCCTGGTGACGACACCTGTTTTTACGCCTTTGTGGCCTACCCCATCGACCTGTTCGAAGAGGGCTCGGTCGTCAATGTGTTGACCTCCTTGGTCGGTAACGTGTTCGGCTTCAAGGCTTTGCGTGCACTGCGTCTGGAAGACATCCGCTTCCCCATCGCCTACGTCAAGACCTGTGGCGGCCCACCCCACGGCATCCAGGTCGAGCGCGACATCATGAACAAATACGGTCGCCCCCTCTTGGGTTGCACCATCAAGCCCAAGCTGGGTCTGTCCGGCAAGAACTACGGCCGCGCCGTGTACGAATGCCTGCGCGGTGGTTTGGACTTCACCAAAGACGACGAGAACGTCAACTCACAGCCCTTCATGCGGTGGCGTCAGCGCTTTGACTTCGTGCAAGAGGCCATTGAAAAAGCCGAGCGCGAAACCGGTGAGCGCAAAGGCCACTACCTCAACGTGACCGCGCCCACCCCGGAAGAGATGTACAAGCGCGCCGAGTACGCCAAAGAAATCGGCTCGCCGATCATCATGCACGACTATCTCACCGGGGGTTTGACCGCCAACACCGGCTTGGCCAACTGGTGCCGCGACAATGGCATGCTGCTGCACATCCACCGCGCCATGCACGCCGTGCTCGACCGCAACCCGCACCACGGCATCCACTTCCGCGTGCTGACCAAAGTGCTGCGCTTGTCGGGTGGTGACCACCTGCACTCCGGCACCGTGGTGGGCAAGCTCGAAGGCGACCGCGCCTCCACCTTGGGCTGGATCGACATCATGCGCGACGACTTCATCAAGGAAGACCGCAGCCGCGGCATCTTTTTTGACCAAGACTTCGGCTCCATGCCCGGCGTCTTGCCCGTGGCCTCTGGCGGTATCCACGTCTGGCACATGCCCGCACTGGTCAACATCTTTGGTGACGACTCGGTCTTGCAGTTCGGCGGTGGCACTTTGGGTCACCCATGGGGCAACGCTGCCGGTGCTGCCGCCAACCGCGTGGCCTTGGAAGCTTGCGTCAAAGCACGCAACGAAGGCGTGGCCGTCGAAAAAGAAGGCAAGGCTGTGCTCAGCGATGCCGCCAAGCATTCGCCCGAACTGAAGATCGCCATGGAAACCTGGAAAGAGATCAAGTTCGAATTCGACACCGTCGACAAGCTCGACATCGCCCACAAGTAATCCCCGAAACACAGTCAAGGACACACACCATGAGCATGCAAGACTACAACTCCCGCTTGTCCGATCCGGCCAGCCGCAAGTTCGAGACCTTCTCTTACCTGCCCGCGATGACCAAGGAAGAGATTCGCAAACAGGTGGAATACTTGGTCAAAAAAGGCCTGAACCCCGCCATCGAACACACCGAACCCCAGTACCTGATGGACTCTTACTGGTACATGTGGAAGCTGCCCATGTTCGGTGAAACCGACGTGGACAAGGTGCTGGCCGAATGCGAAGCCTGCCGCCAAGCCAACCCGGACAACCACATCCGTTTGATCGGCTACAACAACTTCACGCAGTCGCAAGGCGCGTCGATGGTGATCTTCCGCGGAAAAACCGTGTAAGTCCCCCCCCTTTGGAGCCTGCACCGACATCCGTGGTGCAGGGTTCAATGTCAAGGTGCCGCTGAAACAAGCGCGCCTTGCCATTGAATGGCATCGGGCACTGTCAGCCCTGACCTGTGGAGATCAACATGAGCGAAGCATTGGACGCCTACCGCGTCGCCCAAGAACCTTATTACCGCCCTGTGGCCGACGAGGTCGAGCTGTTCGAAGCCGCCTATTCGGTGCGCATGCCCATGATGCTCAAAGGCCCCACCGGCTGCGGCAAAACCCGCTTTGTCGAGCACATGGCCTGGAAGCTGAACAAGCCGCTGATCACCGTGGCTTGCAACGAGGACATGACCGCCAGCGACCTGGTGGGCCGCTTCTTGTTGGACGCCAACGGCACCCGCTGGCAAGACGGTCCTTTGGCCGTGGCCGCCCGCCATGGTGCGATTTGTTACCTCGATGAGGTCGTCGAGGCGCGTCAAGACACCACCGTGGTCATCCACCCCTTGACCGACAACCGCCGTGTTTTGCCTTTGGAAAAGAAGGGCGAGCTGGTGCAAGCCCACCCCGATTTTCAGATTGTCATCTCGTACAACCCCGGCTACCAAAGCCTGATGAAAGACCTCAAGCAGTCGACCAAACAACGTTTTGGCGCGCTGGACTTCAACTACCCCGAACACGACATCGAAACCGAAATCGTCGCGCACGAAACCTGTGTCAGCGCCGACGTCGCGGCCAAGCTGGTGGGCATTGCCGAGCGGGCGCGCAACCTCAAAGGCCATGGTTTGGACGAAGGCATTTCCACCCGCATGTTGATCTACGCGGGCAGCCTGATCGCCCAAGGCGTGGCCGCACAAGCCGCTTGCCGTGTGGCCTTGGTGCGCCCGATCACGGACGACCCCGACATGCGCGACGCCTTGGACGCCGCGGTCGCCACTTTCTTCTGACGCAGACACCCCCATGTCGGTGCAGCTTCAAGACCACGCCGAGTGGGTCGAGCAACTCGACCCAGCTTCGATGGATAGGCTCACACACACCTGGCCCGAGGCCACCAAGGTGTTTTCTGCCCGTGGGCTCGACAACTACGTCAAGGGCGCTGCGGCTTTGCGCGGTTTGGGCCGTGGCCATGCCTTGGTCAACGCTTGGATCGATGGCGCACCCCAAGTGGCCAAAGAAATTGGCGAGGATGTGGTCGGCGAATTGGCCACCACCGCTTTGGTGTTGGCCTCCAAAACCTCTGGGGCAGTGATCGAGTTGGTGCTGGCCACCGCACCGACCGCGGCCAAGCGATTGGCCGACGCGGCGCTGTTCATGCAGTACCTGCAGTTTCTCAACACCTTGGTGGCGCAAGCCCCGCGTGGTTTACGGCCCATGTTGGGGCAACTCGATGCGCTGTTGGGCCAGCTGACTTTGGGGGGCTTGCGCCGCTGGGCCACCTGGGGTGCACAAGCCCACCGCACGGAATACGAGGCTCAGATCGCTTATTTCGGTTTGCAGTCCAAAGAGTCTTTGGCCATGCTGCAACAAGAGCGCAAAGGTACTTTGTTGGTCGATGTGCAGCGGCGCATCAACATGTACCTGCGCGCCTTGTGGGGCCGCGACTTTTTCATGCGCCCCACCGCCGGTGACTTCGAAAACCGGGAAGGCTTGCGCCCCTTTATCGAGGACTATTTCATCCACTTGCCCGACGCCTTGGACGCCGTGCAGGGCAACGATGGGCTGGTGGACGCCACCCAGCTCTACCGTGCGGCTTGCGCCCACGCCGCGGCCCATGTGGTGTTCACACGCCAAGCAATCTCGGCCGAATCGCTCAACCCGTGGCAGATGGCCATGGTGGCCTTGGCCGAAGACGCGCGGGTGGAAGCCTTGGCGGTGGCTCGCTTTCCCGGCATGCGGCCTTTGTGGGCACAGTTGCACACCACCCCCGCCACACAGCAAGCCACAGCAGGCGATTGGTTGGCCCGCATGGCGCGGGCATGGATCGACCCCACGTATGAAGACAATCACCCTTGGATTGCCCAAGGCCGTGCCTTGATGGCCGAAGCCATGCCACGCCTGCTGGCACAGCCCCACGACAACAGCGAATCGTGGGCCATGGGTGTGCAGTTGGCGCACAGCTACCGCGAGCTCACGCAAGGCCCCGCCTTCGCTCCCCGAACCGATGGTCAAGCCGCCGTCTACCGCGACGACAACCACTATTTCTGGGCGTTTGATGGCTACGACTTTGAGCGTTCGTTCGCTGCGGGTTACGAGCCGCCTCAACAGGTGCGCAAGCAAGTCAACCTGATGGCGTTCGTCAACGAGCTGGAAGTGGAGGGCGCGGGCGACGACGCGCAAGAGGTCTGGGTGCTGGGCACCGAGTTGTTTCCTTATGAAGACCTGGGCGTGTCCTTCAATGACAGCGAAGGTCGCGAACCGGTTCTGCCGCCCGTGCATTACGGCGAGTGGGACCACATGATCCAGCTCGAGCGTCCCGCTTGGGCCACGGTGCAAGAGCGTCGACCCAAAGCGGGCGACCCAACGCTGATCGATGGCATCTTGAGCGAGCACCGCCGTTTGATCGGCCGCATGAAATTCATTTTGGATGCCATGCAGCCCCAAGGGGTGCAGCGCATCCGCAAGCTCGAAGACGGCGACGAGATCGACCTCAACGCTGCTTTGGCTTCGGTGATCGAGATGCGCATGGGCCGTCAGCCCGACCCGCGCATCATGATGCGCAGCGTGCGCAAAACCCGCGATATTTCGGTGCTGGTCTTGCTTGACCTGTCGCACTCCACCAACGACAAAGTGGCGGGGCAAGAGCACACGGTGTTGGACCTGACCCGCTCGGCCTGCGCTTTGCTGGCCGATGCCATCCAGAAGGTGGGCGACCCATTTGCGATCCATGGCTTTTGTTCGGACGGCCGCCACGATGTGAACTACTGGCGCTTCAAAGATTTTGATCAGCCCTACGATGAGCTGGCCAAGGCCCGCTTGGCAGGCATGCAAGGCCAGTTGTCCACCCGCATGGGTGCGGCCATTCGGCACGCCACGGCCGCGCTCAAAGCCCAGCGCAGCAGCAAAAAGCTGTTGCTGGTCATCACCGACGGCGAGCCCGCCGATGTGGATGTGCGCGACCCACAGTACCTGCGCCACGACACCAAAAAAGCCGTTGAGGCGGCCGCTCGCAATGGTGTGACCACCTACTGCATGAGCTTGGACCCCCGTGCTGATCAATACGTCAGCCGCATTTTTGGCGAACGCCATTACCTGGTAGTCGACAAGGTCGAGCGCCTGCCCGAAAAACTCCCCGTCCTGTATGCTGGACTGACCCGTTAACCAGGACACCCCCATGAGCATGATCCACAGCCGCCAGCAAACCTACGCCGGCATCGACCACGAAGAACACCACGGCATGAGCATGACCGGGCGCATCATCCGCGACGCTTGGGTGTTTGGTTTGTTGCCCGAAGGCGATGGCTTTGCCGGCAAACACGCGGGCGAGTTGCAAAACCTGTTTGAAGCGGTGCACACCGCTTGGGAACCTTACGGTCAGCTTCCCAGCCGCTTGCCGCCCGAGCTGGCCGCTAAGCACGCCCGTATCCACGACGAGGCCATGAAACGTGCCAAAGGCATGGGCTGGGACGCCGAGTTGGGCGACGACGACTGAGGTCGTGTGTCGACAGGGCCCTTTTGCGCGAAGCGCTCAGCGCCCTGTTTTGCTCGAACCCCATTGGTCCATCAGCCTTTGGTCTTGGGCGCTTTCGGCTTCGACGCTGTCTTGGGGCAGCTGGCGCAGACAGTCGGCCAGCGCTTGCGGCTCCAGTGGAGCGGTCGGGGTGGGCGCAGCCACCACTTGGGGCGATGTCCCGTCCCAAGCAAAAGGGTTGCGGAACACGGGCGGCTCGGGCAGGCAGTCGTCTCTGTAAATGGGCGGCCCGTCGTTGGCAAAAGGTGAAAACGAAATCGTCTTGTCAAAAATCAGCGGTTGGCCCGTGGGGGTGGGCGGCAGCGGTGGCATGTTTTGAATGGCTTGGCGGGCGAGTTGTTCGGCCTTGGCCGAGGTGGTCCACAGCGTTTGCAGCTGCGTCAAGCGGCCATCCGGGGCGATCTCGATGCGAAAACGCACCACACCCTGGTCGGGGCCCTCAACAGCGGTACCCATCATGCTGCGCACTTGCTGGCCCCAGCTGTAGCGGTAGCCCTTGCTGTTTTTGTTCGTGTAGTTCGCGGCAAAAGCCCATTCTTCGGCGGTGGGTGGCGGGGGCGCGGCCATGCTGGCGCGGGGGCGATCGGGTAAGGGCGCTGGGGTCGGAGCCGCCAAGGCTGTGTCGGGCGGGGGCGTCGTGATGGGTGTTGAGGGGAGTTTTGCGGGAGGCGCTGATGGCGGTTCAGGCAGCGGCTGGCGCGGCGGCGGGATCAGTTCCAAAAAGACGATTTTTTCAACGGCTTGCGGCGCTTGCGGTGGGCTGACGTGTTGGAACGGGTAGCCACTGACCAGCAGCCACACGACTGCGTGCAAAGCCAGCGTGAGCAACAGCGCGATGAAGTTTTTGTCTCTGGACATGTGCGCCGAGGCGTTTGTTGGAGTTCTTGCTGCTGTTCAGCGACAATATTCGTTTTGACTGATATTACCTGATGAAGTGGAGACACCCATGCGCTTTCGCATCCTCGCTCTGACTGTCGCTACTGCTGGCAGCTTGCTGTTGGCCCCAGCGGCCCACGCCGACAACAAAGCCATTGCCACCGACGAGATGGAGGCCTATCTGGAGTTTGTGGACTATGGCGGCGGTGTGATTTTTGCCGAGCAAATTCCCAAAGACGAGTGGTCCAAGATGGTGGTGATCGATGCGCGTGATCCGGCGCAATTTGCCAAGGGGCACATTCCTGGCGCCGTCAACTTGGACTGGCGTCAGGTGCTGGCCAAGCGCAACACCATCCCCAAAAACAAGCCTGTGCTCATTTATTGCAACACCGGGTCGCTGTCGGCCCAAGCCGGTTTTGCGCTGCGCGTGGCGGGCTGGGAGAACGTGCGCATCTTGCAAGGCGGCATGACAGAGTGGCAGGCCAAAGGCGGTTTTGACGCAGCGGCCAAAGCCGCAGGGCCAGCCAAGCATTGAGGCCTGTGGTTTTGGGGCCATGCATGGACAAGACCTTGAGGGCTTGCGATGGATCAATTTTGTCGATTTCACGACCGCAATTGTCACTATGCCATTCATTGCGATAACTCATGCCAAATACCTGTTGGGGTATGTACAGTTGACCCTGTCGATTGAGTAAATCTCTCGATTTCGAAAACCGATAGCTAACCCCAAAGGAAACCCGTCATGTCCATGCCCCTCATCAACGAAGCCGCTCCCGCCTTCAGCGCCAACACCACCCACGGCCCCCGAAGCCTCGCCGATTACAAAGGCAAGTGGCTCATCTTGTTCTCGCACCCTGCCGACTTCACGCCTGTGTGCACCACCGAATTCATCGGTTTTGCCAAGCGTGCCGAGTTGTTCAAGAGCATGAACTGCGAATTGCTCGGCTTGTCGATCGACAGCATCTACTCGCACTTGGCCTGGATGCAAAGCATTCAGAACAACTTTGGTGTGGAGATTCCCTTCCCCATCATCGACGACATCAAGATGGACGTGGCCCAAGCCTACGGCATGATCCACCCCGGCGCTGCCGACACCCAGGCCGTGCGTGCCACCTTCTTCATTGACCCCGAAGGCAAGCTGCGCGCCATGGTGTACTACCCCATGAGCAACGGCCGCTCGATCGAAGAGTTTGTGCGTTTGTTGCAAGCCATGCAGACCAGCGATGCCCACAAGATCGCCACCCCCGAGGGCTGGACGCCCGGTTGCGACGTGATCGTGCCACCGCCCAAAACACCCGAAGCCATTGCCAAGCGCAAAGGCGAGGGTTACGCCATGAAGGACTGGTATTTCTCGACCAAGTCCCTCTAAGTTGAAGGCTTGCCCCCCTGCCGCACAGCGGCAAGGGGTGCCAAGGACCTTTGTTGTTCCACTGCCAAGGAAGTCACCATGAGTTCAGCCCACATGCACATTGAATCGTTTTTTGATCCGGCCACGTTCACCTTCAGCCACATCCTGGCCGACCTGAGCACCCGGCAGTGCGCCCTGATCGACAGCGTGCTGGATTACGACCCCAAGTCGGGCCGCACCCACACCGCCAGCGCCGACAAATTGGTGGCGCGTGTGAAGGCGCTGGACCTGCGTGTGCAGTGGATTTTGGAGACGCATGTGCACGCTGACCATTTGTCGGCAGCGCCCTATTTGCAAAAGCAGCTGGGCGGCCAATTGGCCATTGGTTCGCACATCACCACGGTGCAAAACGTGTTTGGCAAGCTGTTCAACGCGGGCACCGAATTTGCCCGCGACGGCAGCCAATTCGACCGTTTGCTGAATGACGGCGAAACATTTCAGATTGGTGCTTTGCAGGCCCAGGCCCTGCACACCCCCGGCCACACCCCGGCGTGCATGACCTATGTGGTCACAGATACCAGCGTCGATCCTGCTCGGCAGGTGGCCTTTGTGGGCGACACCTTGTTCATGCCCGACTACGGCACGGCGCGCTGCGACTTCCCTGGGGGCAGTGCCAGCGTGTTGTTCCAGTCGATCCAAAAAGTGCTCAGCTTGCCGGACAACACCGAGCTGTTCATGTGCCATGACTACCCGCCCGAGACCCGCCAGCCCCAGTGCCTGACCACCGTGGCCGAGCAGAAAAAGGCCAATGTGCATGTGCACCAAGGCGTGAGCGAGGCCGAGTTCGTGGCCATGCGCGAAAAGCGCGATGCCACTTTGTCCATGCCCGTGTTGATCTTGCCTTCTGTGCAAATCAACATGCGCGCTGGCCACATGCCGCCACCCGAAGACAACGGCCAGCGTTACCTGAAGATCCCGGTGGACGCACTGTGAAGGCGGTCTTGCGTCCTTTGCGCGTGGCTTCCTGGGCCGAAGGGGCCACCTTGCTGCTCTTGATGCTGGTGGCCGTGCCGCTCAAACGTTTGGCCGACATGCCCGAGGCGGTGAGCCTCATGGGGCCGATCCACGGGGCGGCCTTTGTGGCCTATGTGCTGATGGTCTTGTTTTATGCCTGGAAAGGGCATTTGCGTGCGCATGCCGTGCCCTTACTGACAATCGCAGCCTTTGTGCCCTTTGGCGCCTTTTTTGTGGGCCCCTTGTTTCGTTCAAAGGCTTGAAACATGAGCGCCGTGTCCATACCCACCGCACTGCAGCGCTGGTTTCCCATTCTGGATTGGGGGCGACGTTACAACCGCTCGCTGCTCACCGCCGATGGCGTGGCCGCTGCCGTGGTGACGCTGATGCTGATCCCACAAAGCCTGGCCTATGCGCTGTTGGCGGGATTGCCTGCACAGGCGGGTTTGTACGCCAGCATGGCTCCCTTGGTTCTGTACGCCTTGATGGGCAGCAGCGGCACCTTGGCCGTGGGGCCTGCGGCGGTGACCTCGCTCATGACGGCGGCCAGTGTGGGCGCGGTGGCGGCGCAAGGCAGCGTGGCTTACACCGAGGCGGCTTTGATGCTGGCCTTGCTCAGCGGGGCCATCATGCTGGTGATGGGCGCGGCGCGGTTGGGCTTTTTGGCCAATTTTTTGAGTCACCCGGTCATCTCGGGCTTTGTCTCGGCGTCGGGTTTGCTGATCGCGGCCAGCCAGCTCAAGCATTTGTTGGGTGTGCCGCTGCATGGCGAGAACCTCTTGCAGCTGCTGCCGCAGCTGTGGCACAACTTGCCCAGTCTGCATGTGCCGACCAGTGCAATGGGACTGGGTGCTTTGGGTCTGTTGCTGCTGGTGCGCCGTCAGCTCAAGCCTGGGCTCAAGTGCTTGGGGGTGTCTGCGGGCGCGGCCGATTTGGCGGCCAAGGCGGCCCCGGTGGCGGTGCTGCTCATGAGCATTGCCTTGTCGGCCGCATGGCAGTTGGCCGAGCAGGGCGTGCGGGTGGTGGGCACGGTGCCACAAGGCTTGCCGCCGCTCACGCTGCCGGGCGTGTCATCAGGTGCTTGGGCGACAGGTGGGTGGGCCGCCCCATGGGCGCTGGCCCAGGCTTTGTGGGTGCCTGCTTTGTTGATTTCCTTGGTGGGCTTTGTGGAGTCGGTGTCGGTGGGCCAGTCCTTGGCGGCCAAGCGCCGCGAACGCATCGACCCCGATGCCGAGCTGCGTGCGCTGGGCCTGAGCAATTTGGGCGCGGGCCTCTCCGGCGGTTTTCCGGTCACGGGCGGGTTTTCGCGCTCGGTGGTCAATTTTGATGCGGGTGCACGCACGCCTGCCGCAGGCATTTACACCGCTGTGGGGCTGGCGCTGGCGGCTTTGTTCTTGACGCCTTGGCTCTTTCATTTGCCACAAGCCACCTTGGCCGCCACCATCATGGTGGCCGTGCTCACTTTGGTCGATGTCGGGGTGTTTGCCCGCACCTGGCATTACGCCAAGGCCGATTTCATTGCCTTGCTCCTGACCTTTGGCCTGACCTTGGCGGTGGGTGTAGAGGCCGGGTTGATCGCGGGCGTGAGCGCCTCGGTGCTGTTGCTGCTGTACCGCACCAGCCGCCCGCACATCGCAGTGGTGGGGCAGGTGCCGGGCACGGAGCATTACCGCAATGTGCTGCGTCACGCCGTGCTGAAGCAGCCGGGCATTTTGGGCCTGCGCATTGACGAAAGCCTGTACTTTGCCAACGCCCGTTTCCTCGAAGACACCATCGCGGCCCAGGTGGCCATGCGCTCAGGTGTGCGGCATGTGGTGCTGCAATGCTCGGCGGTCAACGACATTGACGCCAGCGCACTCGAAAGCCTCGAAACCATCAACGCCCGTTTGCAGGCCTCGGGTGTGCAGCTGCACCTGTCCGAGGTCAAGGGCCCGGTGCATGACCGTTTGCAGCGCAGCCATTTGTTGGCTGAGTTGAGCGGCCAGGTGTTCCTGACGCACCACCAGGCGGTGCAGGCTTTGACATCGGAAGTCTTCAGCGCTTGAGCGCCAGCCCATTGCGGCAGCGCTCAGCAACCGTCAAGTTGGCTCAAAATTGAGGGATCGGTGCTCGAATGGCGAGTGTAGTTAAGCAATTTATTAATTAACTTATCGCCAATATTGAATTGTCCTGAGCCTCAGACCTTTTTAAAGTGGAGCCCTTCTTCCTCACGAAGGGCTCCATCCCATGTTGCAAGCACTGATTTTTGACGTTGACGGCACCTTGGCCGACACCGAAATGGCCCACTTGGCGGCGTTCAACCACGCCTTTGCCGAGATGGGGCTGGACTGGCGTTGGGATGTCCCGCTGTACACCCGCTTGTTGGCGGTGTCGGGTGGCAAAGAGCGCATCAAGGCGTATTGGCAAACGCTGGAGACCCAGCCCAAGGACATCACGGGCGCGGGCATGCAGGAGACGATTGACCATCTGCACGAGATCAAGACTGCCGCTTACGAGCAAGCCGTGCAAGACGGCGCGGTACAGATGCGCCCGGGGGTGCTGGCGCTGCTGTCGGCCGCCAGTACGGCGGGGCTCAAGCTGGCCATCGCCACCACCACCTCGCCTGTCAACATCGCGGCCTTGCTGCGCCAAGCCATCGGGCCGGACTGGCGGCTGCATTTTTCGGTGATCGAGGACGCCTCGACCGCGCCGCGGAAAAAACCCGACCCGATGGTTTACCAGCAAACCCTGGCCCGCCTGGGTTTGGCACCCGGGGATTGCCTGGCGTTTGAAGATTCCGAGAACGGCCTGCGTGCCGCCATGGCCGCAGGTTTGCCCACGGTCATCACGCCCAACGATTTCACCACCGAACACGATTTCAAAGGCGCATTGCGCATCTGCCCCAGCCTGCAGGGCGTGGGCTTGGCGCAGTTGCGTGAATGGCACCACACCGCTTTCAAGGCCCCAGCATGAACCACGTCCGCATCGCCCCCTCCATCTTGTCCGCCGACTTTGCCCGTTTGGGCGAAGAGGTCCGCGCCATCGAAGCCGCAGGCGCGGACTGGGTGCACTTTGACGTGATGGACAACCATTACGTGCCCAACCTCACCATTGGCCCGCTGGTGTGCGAGGCGATCCGCCCGCATGTCCAGATCCCGATCGATGTGCATTTGATGGTCGAGCCCGTAGATGCGCTGGTGCCCTTGTTCGCCAAGGCCGGGGCCAACATCATCACCTTTCACCCCGAAGCCAGCCGCCATGTGGACCGCACTTTGCAAATGATCCGTGACCACGGCTGCAAAGCGGGCCTGGTGTTCAACCCAGCCACGCCGCTGGAGTGGATGGACCATGTGATGGACCGCCTGGACGTGGTCTTGCTCATGAGCGTGAACCCCGGTTTTGGTGGCCAGAAATTCATCCCCTCTACCTTGCCCAAGTTGCAAGCGGCCCGCCAGCGCATCAACACCCATGTGGCCCGCGGTGGTCAGTCCATCGTGCTGGAGGTGGACGGCGGCGTGAAGACCGACAACATCGCCCAGATCGTGGCGGCCGGTGCCGACACCTGTGTGGCAGGCAGCGCCGTGTTCGGTGCGCCCGATGCCGATGGGGGCTACCGGGGGGTGATGCAAGCCCTCAAGCAAGCCGCTGTGGCTTGAGCCAAATTAAGAACTGCCGAATTCCCGAATTTTTAAAACTTCAGAGAGTGTTTGCCCCATGTCCTTGAGCCCCCGCACCACGCCCACCCTGACGCAGTACCTGATCGAAGAGCGTCGTCGTTTTCCCGATGCCAGTGGTGACTTCAACGCCTTGATTCTGGATGTGGCCATGGCCTGCAAAGCCATCGCCAAATCGGTGGCCTATGGCGCTTTGGCCGACATGTACGGCAACCACGCGGCTGACGCGGGCGGCAGCATCAACGTGCAAGGCGAGACCCAGAAAAAGCTGGACGTGGTGAGCAACGAGTTGTTCATCCGCATGAACGAATGGGGTGGCCATTTGGCCGGCATGGCCTCTGAAGAGATGGATGGGCCGTATGACATTCCACCGCAACACCCTCGGGGCAAATACCTGCTGGTGTTTGATCCGCTGGATGGCTCCAGCAACATCGACGTGAACGTGTCGGTGGGCAGCATTTTCAGTGTGCTGCGTGCGCCTGACGCCACCGCAGAAGGCGGGCCCTTGACCGAGGCCGATTTCTTTCAGCCCGGAACAAAGCAAGTGGCCGCTGGCTACGCCCTGTATGGCCCCACCACCATGCTGGTGCTGAGCGTGGGCAATGGCGTGGCCGGTTTCACACTCGACCCGGTGATGGGTGAGTTCATGCTGACCCACCCCGAGTTGCGCGTGCCCGAAGACACCCAGGAATTCGCCATCAACGCCTCCAACAGCCGCTTTTGGGAAGCCCCGGTCAAGCGCTATGTGGACGAATGCCTGGCCGGCAAAACCGGCCCGCGTGGCAAGGACTTCAACATGCGCTGGATCGCCTCCATGGTGGCCGAAGCGCATCGCATTTTGATGCGTGGTGGCGTGTTCATGTACCCGCGAGACACCAAAGACCCGAGCAAACCCGGTCGCCTGCGCCTGCTGTACGAGGCCAACCCGGTCGGCTTCATCATGGAGCAAGCCGGGGGCCGTGCCAGCACGGGCCAGGTGCCCATGCTGAGCGTGCAGCCCACCAGCTTGCACCAGCGCATTGGCCTGGTGTTTGGCTCCAAAAACGAAGTCGAGCGCATCGAGCGTTACCACGCCGAACCGCCCAAGCAAGACAGCTTTGCCCCGCTGTTTGCCGAGCGCAGCCTGTTTCGCGACTGAGCGGCCGAGTCCGTTCGCCAAACGATTGACAAAATTACAAGGAGATTCCCATGTCTGAACGCCACCCCATCATCGCCATCACCGGTTCTTCGGGCGCAGGCACCTCGACGGTGACACGCACGTTTTCCAACATCTTTCGCCGCGAAGGCGTGAATGCGGCCATCATCGAAGGCGACAGCTTTCACCGCTTCGACCGCAAGGAAATGAAGGTGCGCCAGGCGCAAGCCGAGCAAGAAGGCAACAAGAACTTCAGCCACTTTGGTTCGGACAACAACCTGTTTGGTGACATCGAAAACCTGTTTCGCACCTATGGTGAGACGGGGCAGGGCCAGGCACGCAAATACCTGCACAACGCCGAAGAAGCCGCGCCTTACAGCCAGGAACCGGGCACCTTCACGCCTTGGGAAGCCTTGCCCCAGGACACCGACATGCTGTTTTACGAAGGTCTGCACGGCGCGGTGGTCACGCCCGAACACAACATCGCCCAATACCCCGACTTGCGCGTGGGCGTGGTGCCGGTCATCAACTTGGAGTGGATTCAGAAACTCTGGCGCGACAAGCACCAGAGGGGCTACAGCACCGAGGCGGTCACCGACACCATCTTGCGCCGCATGCCCGACTATGTGAACTACATCGTGCCGCAGTTTGCCCACACGCATGTCAACTTCCAGCGCGTGCCCATGGTGGACACCTCCAACCCCTTCATCTCGCGCGATATCCCATCTGCCGACGAGAGCATGGTGGTGATCCGATTTGCCAACCCCAAAGGCATCGACTTTCAGTACCTGTTGAACATGATCCACGACTCTTGGATGAGCCGTGCCAACACCATCGTGGTGCCCGGCGGCAAGATGGAAATCGCCATGCAACTCATATTCACGCCTTTTGTGTGGCGAATGATGGAGCGCCGCAAACGCGCGCTGGGCCAGGCTTGAAGCGGAGGAACAAGCCCATGAACACCTCTATCAACACATCCGCCCACCCCAGCCCCGAGATGGCCCGCCGCATGGCCAACGCCGTGCGCATGCTGGCTGTGGACGCGGTCGAAGCCGCCAAGTCTGGCCACCCGGGTGCCCCCATGGGCATGGCCGACATCGCCGAAGTGCTGTGGAACCGGCATTTGAAACACAACCCGCTCAACCCGCAGTGGGCCGACCGTGACCGTTTTGTGCTTTCCAACGGCCACGGCTCGATGCTGATTTATGCCTTGCTGCACCTGACAGGCTACGACCTGCCCATGGACGAGCTGAAAAAGTTCCGCCAACTGCACAGCAAAACCCCGGGCCACCCGGAAGTAGACATCACTCCTGGCGTGGAAACCACCACCGGCCCCTTGGGCCAGGGCATCACCAACGCCGTGGGCATGGCCTTGGCCGAAAAGATGTTGGCCGATGAATTCAACCGGGAGGAGGGTGGCCAGCGCCTGGACATCGTGGACCACATGACTTATGTGTTCCTGGGCGATGGCTGCCTGATGGAAGGCATCAGCCACGAGGCCTGTTCGCTGGCGGGCACCTTGCGCTTGTCCAAACTGGTGGCGCTGTACGACGACAACGGCATCTCGATCGACGGCCATGTGGAAGGCTGGTTCACCGACGACACGCCCAAGCGCTTTGAGGCCTATGGCTGGAACGTGATCGCCAAGGTGGACGGGCATGACCCGCAAGCAGTGAACGCCGCCATCGAAGCGGCCAAGGCGCAAGCCCACAGCCCCAATGGCAAACCCACACTGATCTGCTGCCAAACCGTGATCGGCATGGGCTCGCCCAACAAGGCGGGCACCCACGATGTGCACGGCGCAGCGCTGGGCGCTGCCGAAATTGCCGCCACCCGCGAAGCGCTGAACTGGCCCTATGCCCCCTTTGAAGTGCCTGCCGATGTGGCCAGTGCTTGGGATGCCCGCGAAAGTGGATCGAAGGCCGAAAGCCAATGGCGCGAGCGCTTTGCCGCCTACCAAAGCCGCTACCCGCAAGAGGCGGCTGAGTTTGAGCGTCGTATGAAAGGCGATTTGAGCGAGGCCTATGCCCAAGGCTTGGCAAAAGCCCTGGCCGCCATCGTGGCCAAACCCGATGCCGTGGCCACCCGCAAAGCCAGCCAGAACGCGCTCGATGTGCTGGCCCCCTTGTTGCCCGAGTTTTTTGGCGGCAGCGCCGACCTGACGGGCTCCAACCTGACCAATTTCAAAAGCTGCACCAAAGCAGGCCGCGACACCTGGGGCAACCACCTCTCGTATGGCGTGCGCGAATTTGGTATGGCCGCCATCATGAACGGCATGGCGCTGCATGGCGGCTACATCCCATATGGCGGCACGTTCCTGACGTTCTCAGACTATTCACGCAATGCCATCCGCATGGCAGCGCTCATGAAAAAGCGCGTGATCCATGTCTTCACGCACGACTCGATTGGCTTGGGCGAAGATGGCCCCACGCACCAAAGCGTGGAGCATGTACCCAGCTTGCGCATCATCCCGGGGCTGGATGTGTGGCGGCCCGCCGATGGCCTGGAAACCGCCGTGGCCTGGGCCTGTGCGGTGGAGCGCCACGACGGCCCGAGCGCCTTGGCGCTGTCGCGCCAGAACCTGCCGCAGTTGCTGACCGACGCCGCCGATGCGGCCAAGGTGCGCCAGGGCGGCTACATCCTGAGCGATATGCCGGGCGCCCAAGCCATCATCGTGGCCACAGGTTCCGAGACCTCTTTGGCCATGAAAGCGCAAGCCGATTTGGCCACGCAAGGCGTGGCCACACGGGTGGTGTCCATGCCCTGCACCAATGTGTTTGACCGGCAAAGCGAGGCCTACCAGGACATGGTCTTGCCGCTGGGTTTGCCCACCGTGGCGGTGGAAGCTGCGCACCCCGACTTCTGGCGCAAATACGTGGGCCGCACCGGCATGGTGATCGGCATCGCCAGCTTTGGCGAATCGGCCCCGGCACCTGCTTTGTACGCACACTTTGGCATCACCACCGAACGGGTGTGTGAAGCGGTGCGCACCCTGGTGCACCGCCACACCCACCGCCAGGCCCAAGCCCTGCCCGAGCACATCGTGCCTTCCGACAATTGAGCCGCGAGCCCCTTGCAAAGCGTGAAAAAAATGCCAACTCCACAAGCCTATTTCTTTGACCTCGACGGCACCTTGGTCGAAACCGCGCCCGAAATCGCCGACGCGGTGAACGACACCTTGCGCTATTTCGATTGGCCCGAGGTGTCGCAGCAGCAAGTCAACGACTGGATCGGACACGGCACCAAAGAGCTGCTGATCCAGGCGCTGGCCAGCGTCACGCAGACCCCAGTGGCCGCGGTGCGGCAAGGGGCCGACCTGAAGCAGGCGCTGCCGATCTTTGACCGCTACTACCAAGCCCGTTGCGGCACACGCAGCCACCTGTACCCACAGGTGCGCGAAGTGCTCGCGGCGCTGCGCGGGCGCGGCTGCAAGCTGGCGGTGGTGACCAACAAG
The DNA here is from genome assembly GCF_001269405.1 of Limnohabitans sp. 2KL-3. Taxonomy (NCBI): domain Bacteria; kingdom Pseudomonadati; phylum Pseudomonadota; class Betaproteobacteria; order Burkholderiales; family Comamonadaceae; genus Limnohabitans; species Limnohabitans sp. 2KL-3. The sequence continues at coordinate 150,262 of NZ_CXON01000002.1, read as the reverse complement.
GAAGGCCGCTACACCGACACCGTGCTGCGGGTGCACGGGCTGCATGAAGCTTTCGACGTGGTGGTCAGTGGCGATTCCTTTCCGGTCAAAAAACCCGACCCCACCAGCGTGGTGGACTGCTTGAAGCGTTGGGACCTGAAGGCCACACAAGCGTTGTTTGTGGGGGATTCTTCGATCGACGCGGCCACCGCACGCAATGCAGGGGTGCCGGTCTGGTTGCTGCCCTATGGCTACAACATGGGCGAGTCGGTGCACGCCTGTGCGCCCGACCGCGTGATCGAGGATTTTTCGGCACTGCTGTGATTTTGTAGGAGCCCACCCCGTGGGCGATGGGCGTGGCACACGCCCTTTAAACCATCACACACAAGGCGAGCGCCTACAGAAATCGCACTGCCTGCACATTCGAAATTACTGTTTGAACAATGAAAGAGACTGACATGAGCACAAAAATTGGCATCAATGGTTTTGGCCGCATTGGCCGCATGGTGTTCCGCGCGGCGGTGCAAAATTTTGACGACGTCGAGATTGTCGCCATCAATGACCTGCTGGAGCCCGAGTACCTGGCCTACATGCTGCAATACGACAGCGTGCACGGACGTTTTGACGGCGACGTGAGCGTTGAAGGCAACACCCTGGTCGTGAACGGTAAACGCATCCGCCTGACACAAGAACGCGATCCCGCGAATCTGAAGTGGAACGAAGTGGGTGCCGAAGTGGTGATCGAAGCCACAGGCTTGTTCCTCGACAAAGAAGGCGCGGGCAAGCACTTGGCAGCAGGCGCCCAAAAGGTGGTGATTTCGGCCCCATCGAAAGACGACACGCCCATGTTTGTGTTTGGCGTGAACCACGCCAGCTATGCCGGTCAAGCCATCATCAGCAATGCCAGTTGCACCACCAACGCATTGGCCCCTTTGGCCAAGGTGCTCAACGACAAATGGGGCATCCGGCGCGGTCTGATGACCACCGTGCACGCGGCCACCGCCACCCAAAAAACCGTGGACGGCCCGAGCAACAAAGATTGGCGTGGCGGTCGCGGTATTCTGGAAAACATCATCCCCAGCAGCACGGGCGCAGCCAAGGCCGTGGGTGTGGTGATTCCCGAGATCAAGGGCAAGCTCACGGGCGTGTCGGTGCGGGTGCCCACCAGCGATGTGTCGCTGGTCGACTTGACGGTGGAGTTGGCTACGCCTGCCACGTATGCCGAAATTTGCGCCGAAATGAAGGCGCAAAGCCAAGGGGCTTTGAAGCGCGTATTGGGTTACACAGAAGCCAAAGTGGTGTCAACTGATTTCCGGGGCGAGGTCTGCACCTCCGTGTTCGACGCCGAAGCGGGCATGGCGCTGGACAGCACCTTTGTGAAGCTGATGGCCTGGTACGACAACGAATGGGGTTACTCCAACAAGTGCCTGGAAATGGCCCGCGTGGTGTCCGGTCAAGCAGGAGGTGCGCGATGAAAGTCTTGCGTTTTTCCGATGTGGTCAAAAGCGGCTTTGCCGAAAACCGCCGCGTGTTCATCCGCGCCGACCTGAACGTGCCACAAGCCGATGACGGCAGCATCACAGAAGACACCCGCATCCGCGCCAGCGTGCCCTGCATCCAGATGGCGCTGGACGCCGGAGCAGCCGTGATGGTGACATCGCACTTGGGGCGTCCGACCGAGGGTGAGTTCAAGCCCGAAGACTCTCTGGCCCCGGTGGCCAAGCGCCTGGCCGAGTTGCTCGGCCGTGATGTGCCGCTGCTTGCCAACTGGGTCGGTGGTGTAGATGTGCAGCCCGGCCAGGTCGTGTTGCTCGAAAACTGCCGCGTCAACCAAGGCGAGAAAAAAAACAACGAAGCGCTGGCCCGCCAAATGGCCCAGCTGTGCGACATCTACGTGAACGACGCCTTTGGTACTGCGCACCGCGCCGAAGGTACGACCTATGGCATCGCCCAGTTTGCGCCGATTGCTTGTGCAGGCCCCTTGTTGGCTGCCGAGATCGATGCCATCACGCAGGCCCTGGCCGCGCCGAAGCGCCCGCTCGCCGCCATCGTGGCGGGCAGCAAAGTCAGCACCAAACTGACCATCTTGAAGAGCCTGTCGCAAAACGTGGACCAGCTCATCGTGGGCGGTGGCATTGCCAACACCTTCATGCTGGCGGCGGGTCTGAAGATCGGCAAGAGCTTGGCCGAAGCCGACTTGGTGGGTGAGGCCAAAGCGGTCATTGAGGCCATGAAAGCCCGTGGCGCTGAAGTGCCGATCCCGACCGATGTGGTGACTGCCAAGACCTTCGCTGCTGACGCGGTAGCCACCGTTAAAAAAGCCACTGAGGTGGCCGACGACGACATGATTTTGGACATTGGCCCCGAGACGGCGGCGAAACTGGCCGCGCAACTCAAGCAAGCAGGCACCATCGTGTGGAACGGCCCAGTGGGCGTGTTCGAGTTTGCGGCCTTCGAAAATGGCACCAAGGTCATCGCCCAGGCGATTGCCGAGTCCAGCGCCTTCAGCATCGCAGGTGGTGGTGACACGCTGGCCGCGATTGCCAAGTACGGCATCGAAAAGCAAGTGGGCTACATCTCGACGGGCGGGGGCGCTTTCCTGGAAATTCTGGAAGGCAAGACCTTGCCCGCCATCGAAATTCTGAGCCGACGCGCAGCGGCGGACTGACCTCTTTTTCATTTTTTACTTTTCAAGGAGCCCCCTCATGGCATTGGTTTCATTGCGCCAGGTCCTCGACCACGCGGCCGAATTCGGCTATGGCATTCCCGCTTTCAACGTCAACAACCTCGAACAAGTGCAGGCCATCATGGAGGCGGCGCAAGCCACCGGCAGCCCGGTCATCTTGCAAGCTTCGGCCGGGGCCCGCAAATACGCGGGTGAGGCGTATTTGCGCCACCTGGTGCTGGCCGCCATCGAGACGCACCCCGACATTCCGGTGGTTTTGCACCAAGACCACGGGGCCACGCCCGCGCAGTGCCAGCAGTCCATCCGTTCGGGCTTTTCGAGCGTGATGATGGACGGCTCGCTCATGGCCGATGCCAAGACGCCCGCCAGCTACGAGTACAACGTGGACGTGACGCAAAAGGTCTGCGAGATGGCCCATGCCGTGGGCGTGTCGGTTGAGGGTGAATTGGGATGCCTGGGCTCGCTGGAAACCGGCGAAGCTGGCGAGGAAGACGGTGTGGGTGCTGAGGGCAAACTCAGCCATGACCAGATGCTGACCGACCCCGTGCAGGCCAAGGATTTTGTGGCCCAAACCGGTGTGGACGCCCTGGCCATTGCCATTGGCACGAGCCACGGTGCCTACAAGTTCACGCGTCCGCCCACAGGCGACATCCTGGCCATGGACCGCATTGCTGCTATCCATGCCGCCATTCCCAACACGCACCTGGTGATGCACGGCAGCTCCAGTGTGCCGCAAGAGTGGTTGCAGATCATTCGCCAATACGGTGGCGACATCAAGGAAACCTATGGTGTGCCGGTTGAAGAGATCGTGCGCGGCATCCAAAGTGGTGTGCGCAAGGTCAACATCGACACCGACATCCGCTTGGCCATGACCGGTGCCATGCGCCAGTTGTTTGCCCAGCAGCCTTCGGAGTTCGATCCACGCAAAGCCTTGGCGGCGGCCAAAAAGGCGGCAGCGGGCATTGTGAAGGCCCGTTTTGAAGCCTTTGGTTGCGCCGGACAAGCCCACAAAATTCGTCCCGTGAGTCTGGATGTCATGGCCACGCGTTACCGTAATTGAGGTAGATCAAGACTAATTAAGTGATTTCTTATATAGTTGAGGGTTGTGGTTAAGGGTGTGTTTGGTACACACGCCCTGATTTGGGGGCTTCTTCACAGGAGCCCCCCTTTTTTGAACACTTCTACTTCCCCCTGAACAGGAGATCATTCATGCGCACTCGTGAGCTGGCTGAGCATCTGCCCGGCAACACAAGCCTGTCCACCCGCACACAAGGTGGCTGGTGATGCGGATGAGCAAAGACAGCCAGTTGGCGGTGACCGTGTTGATGGAAGTCGGTCTGCATGAGCACGAGGGCCCCGTATCTTTGGCGGCCATCCAGTCACGACACGACATATCGACCACGCGGCTGGAGCAAGTGTTCAGCAAGTTGCGCCGATCTCATTTGGTGGACAGTACACGAGGCCCAGGCGGTGGCTATTGCCTGGCCATGGCTTCAGAAAAAATCAGTGTGGCTGACATTGTTTTGGCCATGGAGCCGGCAGAGGCGGGCTTGAGCGCGACACCAAATTTTTTGGTGAGTGACCGTTTGTGGCAACAATTGAACCAAAAAATACACCAAGAACTGCAAGGCATCAGCCTGCGCCAGTTGCTGGGTGCGCAAAGGCTGGAAGACGCTCAACGTCAAACGCGCAACGCTCAACCCGGCTTGCGTGCCGTCAGGCCCAACAAGCCAGACATGCCTTGGTGGCCCGTGCCTTCGGCAATCTCCGCCTCGTAGGTGCGCAGGTCCAGGATGTCCAGCTCGCCGAAGGCGTCCAGCATCAGGGCTTCGTCGTAGAGGTGCGCCAGTTTGCCGGGGCCGCCCGTGTTGAAGTCCAGTTGACGCGGCGTGTAGCCCTGGATGATCAAGGTGCCACCGGGTTTGAGGCTGTCCAGCATGCGTGCAAACAGGGGGCCGCGCTCTTCGGGCGTGGCGAACTGGAAAAAGATGCCCACCACGTTGTCGTAATGCGCAGGCCGCCAATCGAATGACTGCCAGTCGCTGCAGACGCAACGGATCTGCACTTGTCGGCTTTGGGCCAGGGTCTGGGCTTTGCGGATGGCGTTGTCCGAAAAATCAAAGGCATCGACTTGCAGGCCTTGCTGGGCCAGCCAGACGCCGTTGCGGCCCTCGCCATCGGCCACGGCCAGCGCATTGCCGGGCGACAGGTGCGCCGCTTGTGATTGCAAATAGGCGTTGGGTGCTTCGCCAAACACATAGTGCTCAGCGGCAAAGCGTTCGTTCCAGGTCTGTTGGGGGTTTTGAAAATGGCTCATCGGTGTGTCCTGAAAATGAAGAGGCGCAGGGTGCCTGAGAGGGCTTAAGTATATTGGTCACGGCTGATGGATCAGGCCAGCGCAGCCTCTAACCCGCAGGTTGGTCCATGTCGTCGAAGGGTTCGCACAACACCTGGCGGCTTGGTTTTGTTCAGGACGACGCACGCTGATGGCCATGGCATGGGTTGGTGTGTGGGTCTTGTTGATCAGGCGACAGAAGTTTCAAATGCGCCGCGCCAGCACCACAGCAAAGGCAGATCCCGATCCGACCACCGAACACCACAGTTGCAAAAGCCAGTGAGTGCGTGGGCCTGCCAGGGCAGCGGCTTCGTCGCGGTGGTGTTGTTCGTCGGCTTGGCAGCGCAGCAGCAAAGGCAGCAGGCCTTCGGGGCCGCCGTGCACCTGCAGGTGGTCTATTTGCTGTTGGTAATGCACGTCCACAAAGGTCTCGACCGCGGCGATGGTGCCGTAGACGGCGCGGCGGCCAAACAGCGCAGGCAGCGCCCCGGTCAGCCAACCCGCCATGCGCCAGGGCAGCAGCAAGCGGCTGGGGGAGTAAGCGGGCAACCAGGCTTCGAGCAGTCGCAAATGTTCGGCCTCGGTGTCGCCGTGTTCTTTGGCAAAGGCCAGCAATTGAGCGTCTTGCCGCCAGCGGGCCACGGCCGTGATGCCTTTGTAAATGTAGACCGCGCCGGTCTCGCCTGCATGGTCTGAGCGCAGTTCGCGCACCATGTGCCTCGACAGCTTGTTTGAAGGATGTTCAGGAGGTGCAGGGTTTTTCACGGCAGGGATGGCATGGCGGTCGAGTTTCGACCCGGAGGTGCATCCTATCGGTCAAACCTTGTCCCTGAGCTGCCGGGGTGCATCGGTGTTCTTGCAGGTCCTTGCAGGCAACTTGGTTTTTTTCCATTGCATGCGCTCCCGGGGGGAGTGTCTGAATCATGGTTAAATATAAGCAAAAGCTGATACACAAAGGAGTGATGCCATGTCTGTTGTTTTTGCCCGATGCTTGGGTGCCTTGGTGATGGCGCTGAGTTTGCAAGCCTGCAGCCCTGAAGTGGCACTGCCCAACGTGACCTTGGAGCAAGCCCGCGCCGAGCACGAGGCGGGCAAAGTGGTGATGATTGACATCCGCGAGTCCCAAGAGCACGCCACGGGCGTGGCGCAGGGCGTGGTTTTGCTGCCCATGAGCCAGGTGGCGCAGCGCGTGGCCGAGATCCCCAAGCAAGCCGATCAACCGGTTTTGTTGATCTGCAACACCCAAAACCGCTCACGCGCCGTGACCGAGGCACTGCAAGAGCAGGGCTTCACCAACATCCGTTATGTCAACGGCGGCATGAGCGAGTGGGCCAAACGCGGCTGGCCCATGGTCAAGCCACAAGATTTGGTAGGACCGTCCAAGCCTTGATGTAGGGCAAATTGGGGTTTGATTGACGGGCATAAACTGAAGCCAACAGCAGGTTGTGTTGTGCGTTCCAACGCACTGGGCCTGTGTTCAGTTGTTCAACCCCATAGAAAAGCCAAGTCCCATGAGCTCGACTGATCACCCCGGCTTGATGCAAGACACCCATGGGTGCCGCTTGATCACACCAAAGCCATGAGCGAAAAACTGATCTCTGTCACGCTGACCCAGCAGCACGATTACCGTTTTGACATCCGTTTTGACGACAACATGCCCGTGCTGACCAGCGACGAGCCCGCGCCCTTGGGCACGGGTTTGGGGCCGTCGCCCGTGCAGTTGCTGTGTGCGGCGGTGGGCAATTGCCTGAGCGATTCGTTGCTGTTTGCCTTGCGCAAATTCAAGCAAGCGCCCGAGCCTTTGCGCTGCGAGGTGCAGGCCCAAGTGGGCCGCAACGCAGACGGTCGCATGCGCGTGCTGGAGATGGTGGCCACTTTGCACTTGGGGGTGAGCGCCGCCAAACTTGAGCAGCTCGAACGTGTATTGGGCCAGTTTGAAGGCTTTTGCACCGTCACCCAAAGCGTGGGGCAGGGCATCCCGATCCAAGTGCGTGTGCTCGACGCCGATGGGGTGGTGCTCAAGTCCTGAGTAGCCTCAAAACAGGCTGAGCTTGGAACTCAGGCGAACTTGGTCAGCATTTCTGCGACGTGCTCGGGCGACTGGTCCCCTTGTTCGATCATGCAGCCGACCATGGAGAAAAAGGATTTGTCCAGCGCCTTGCGGGCAGCGGCCATTTGCTGGGCGATTTTTTCGCAATCGGCATCGGCTTCGATCAGTTTTTGCAAACCGCGCAGCTGACCTTCAATGCGGGCCAGGCGGGCACACAGGTTTTTCTTCTTCTCGGCGTTCACGATGCGGCTCATGCAGGTCTCCTGAGGGGCCCCTGGACGAAGGGTGGGGCCATTGGAGCGCCATGATAGCCATTTGCGATGGGGCTTGAAGTTGACGCAATTGATCGGGTGCCACTGGAGAAGGGGCAAGTGATCAAAACTCGATCGGCCGTGAATTTCAACCCGGCGTGAACAAGGCCCGGTCGCTGGAGGTTTGTTCGTATTGCCGCGCGATGTTGGCGCAGACCAGATCGCACAGGGCGTAGATGGAGGGATCGCTCACTTTGTAAAAGACGCTGGCACCCCGGCTTTCGCGGGCGACGATGCCGTGTTGCGCCAAGTAAGACAGGTGGCGAGACACGTTGGCCGACGAATAACCCGACAGTTGGGCCAATTCACCCACGTTGTGCTCGGCGTCGCGCAGCAGATTCAGGATTTTCAGGCGTGTGGGCTCCGACAACGCCTGGAAATAAGCGGCTATCTGTTCGAGGGCTTTGGCTGGCAAATCTTTCATGAGCGCTCCATTACACAACAAATTCAAACAATCCAAGACAGTGTTTGACGTGGTGCTGTGATTGATTGTATCATTGCGCATATACGCAAACAACCAAATGTGCAAAACCAACGGTTTGACGGAGAAGCTTTGATGAACAGACGATTGATATTGGCCTCGGCCATGGCACTGGCTGGTTTGACCAGCACCCCGATTTGGGCCAATGCCGATGCGGCAGCGGTCAAAAGTGTGGCCGCCCAAGCCAGTTCGGCAGGTGCTCAAGAAGTCAGCCTGGATGCCGTGGTCGAGGCGGTGCGCCAGGCCACTTTGTCGGCTCAGGTCCCTGGGGCCATTGTCAGTTTGAACGTGAAACCCGGTGACCGGGTGCGTGCCGGCCAAGAGTTGCTGCGCATCGATGCCAGCGCTGCCCAGCAAAATGTGGCCGGCAGCAGCGCCCAGCTCGAAGCCGCGCAGGCCAATTTGCGCGTGGCCAGCAAAGAGCTGGAGCGCCAAAAGCAACTCTTCCAGAAGCAATACATCAGCCAGGGCGCACTTGAACGCGCCCAAGCCCAGTACGAAGCCGCTCAGGCCCAGGTGCAGGCCCAGCAAGCCCAAACCCGCGCAGCCCAAACCCAAACCGGTTTCTTCAGTGTGCGTGCCCCTTTTAACGGCGTGGTGTCCGATGTGCCCGTCACCTTGGGCGACATGGCCATGCCGGGCCGCCCCTTGGTGACTTTGCATGACCCCTCGGCTTTGCGCGTGAGTGCAGCCGTGCCGCAGTCGATGATTGAAGGCGTGCGTCAGCAAGTCAAAGCGGTGCGCTACGAGATCGCGGGCCATGCCAGCGTGCCAGCGGCCAGCGTACAACTGCTGCCCGCTGTGGATCCGGTGACGCACACCGCGCAGTTGCGCGTGGCTTTGCCTGCGGGCGTTGAGGGCTTGGTGCCCGGCATGTTCGCCCGGGTTTGGGTGCCTGGCAGCTCAGCCAACGCTGCGGCCCAAAACGGGACCAAGGATGCAGCCCAAGCGGGCCGCGTCTTCTTGCCGCTCACAGCCATCGTGCGCCGCGCCGAAATGACCGGTGTTTACGTGATGGATGCAAAAGGCCAGCCGCGTTTGCGCCAAGTGCGCTTGGGGCGCACCACGGGTCAGACCGTCGAGGTGTTGTCGGGTGTGAGCGCGGGTGAGCAGGTGGTGACCGAGCCCGCCAGCCTTGGCAAGAAACTCTGAAAGCAAACCCCATGAGCGAGCAAAAAATGGGCATTTCGGGCCGCATTGCGGCGATGTTTCAGAGCGCACAAATCACGCCTTTGCTGGCGCTGGTGGCGTTTTTGCTGGGCGTGTTTGCCGTGATGGTGACGCCCCGCGAAGAAGAGCCACAAATCAACGTGACCATGGCCAACGTGATCGCGCCTTTCCCGGGCGCGTCGGTGCGCGATGTGGAGCAAATGGTGGCGATCCCGGCCGAGCAGGTGCTCTCCAAGATCGCGGGTGTCGAGCATGTGTATTCGGTCTCTCGCCCCGGCGTGGCCATCTTGACCGTGCAGTTCAAGGTGGGCGTGCCGCGCACCGAGGCGCTGGTCAAGTTGCACGACACGATCCGCGAAAACGCCGACTGGTTGCCCCGCAACCTGGGGCTGCCTGAGCCTTTGATCAAACCCAAGGGCATCGACGATGTGCCCATCGTGTCCCTGACCTTGCACGGCAAAACCGCAGACGTGAGCGCCTTTGATCTGGAGCGCGTGGCGCACAGCATCGAGGCCGACATCAAGCGCGTGCCCGGCACGCGCGATGTGGTCACCATTGGCGGCCCGCGCCGCGCGGTGCTGGTCCAGATCGACCCGCAGCGCATGAACGGTTCGGGCGTCACGGTGCACGACTTGCGCATGGCCTTGCAATCGGCCAACCTCGGCTTGCCCGTGGGTGAGTTGTTGGGGGCCAACCAGAGCGTGGCCGTCGAAGCCGGTCCACACCTCGCGCAAGCCAGCGACGTGGCCGATCTGGTCGTGCAAGTGGTGCAGGGCAAGCCTGTCTTTTTGAAAGACGTGGCCAGCGTGAAAGACGGCCCCATGCCGGCTGAGCGTTATGTCTGGCACGGCAACAACGACAAAAATGGCGGCGAAGAGTTTGCCGCCGTGACGCTGTCGATCACCAAAAAATCAGGCGAAAACGCCATCGATGTGGCCAATGGCGTCAAGAGCCGCGTCGAGAAGCTGCAGGGCACGGTGATCCCTGACAACGTGCAGGTGGTGGAGACCCGCAACTACGGTGAAACCGCCAACGACAAGGCGCAAAAACTGATTCAGAAGTTGCTGTTTGCCACCGCTTCGGTGGTGGCGCTGGTGTTCATGGCGCTGGGTCGCCGCGAAGCTGCCATCGTCGGCGTGGCGGTCATCTTGACGTTGACCGCGACCTTGTTCGCATCTTGGGCTTGGGGTTTCACGCTCAACCGCGTGTCGCTGTTTGCCCTGATCTTCTCGATCGGCATTTTGGTGGACGACGCGATTGTGGTGGTGGAGAACATCCACCGTCACCAGCAGCTCTACCCAGGCAAGAGCATCCGCGAGATCATCCCCGGTGCGGTGGACGAAGTCGGAGGCCCCACCATCTTGGCCACCTTCACTGTGATCGCGGCCTTGTTGCCCATGGCTTTTGTGAGCGGCCTGATGGGCCCCTACATGAGCCCGATCCCGATCAATGCCAGCTTGGGCATGTTGCTGTCGCTGGCCATTGCCTTTGTCATCACGCCTTGGTTGTCGGGCATGTGGATGAAGCCGTCTGGCCATACGCACGACGAGAATGCAACGGGTGGGGGGCACACCGGTCTGAGTGCCAAGCTCGAACCTCTGTTTGAAAAAATCTTCAAGCCTTTGCTCGACACCCAATCGGGTGGGCGCAACCGCAAACTGTTGGGTCTGGGCATTGCGGGTTTGATTGCCTTGTCTTTGGTGCTGCCGGTCACCGGACTGGTCATGCTCAAGATGCTGCCCTTTGACGACAAGTCGGAATTCCAGGTCGTGGTGGACATGCCTGCGGGCACACCGCTTGAGAAAACCGCTGCCGTGATGCGCGAGCTGGGCGGCCACCTGGCCACCGTGCCTGAGGTCACGCATTACCAAGCCTATGTGGGGACCGCCTCGCCGATCAACTTCAACGGTCTGGTGCGCCAGTACTACCTGCGTGCAGGCGCTGAGCTGGGCGATATCCAGGTGAATCTGGTGCGCAAGTCCGAGCGCAGCGACAAGAGTCATGTGATTGCCACGCGTGTGCGTCCGGCCTTGCAAGAGATTGGCCGCAAGCACGGTGCCAATGTCAAGGTGGTTGAAGTGCCACCGGGCCCGCCCGTGATGTCGCCCATCGTGGCCGAAATTTATGGGCCTGACGCCGAAGGTCGCCGCCAAGTCGCCCAGTCGGTGCGCGCCGTGTTTGAAAAGACCGAAGGTGTGGTGGACATCGACGACAGCTCGATTGCCGATGCACCGCGCAAACTGCTGCTGGTGGACCGCCGCAAAGCAGCCGTGTTGGGTGTGTCACAACAAGCCATCGTGACCACCTTGCGTGCCGGTTTGGCGGGCGAGTCGGTGACCTATTTGCACGACGGCAGCAAGTACCCGGTGCCCGCCTTGATTCAGCTGCCCGAGCAGCTGCATGGCGATCTGGACGCCTTGCTGCAGTTGGGCGTGAAAAGCGCCACAGGCAAGGTGGTGGCCATGCGTGAACTGGTCACTGTGAGCGACACCCTGCGTGAGCAGCCCGTCATCCACAAAGACATGCTGCCCGTGAACTTTGTCAACGCCGACATGGCCGGTAAAGTGGACAGCCCCTTGTATGGTTTGTTCAAGATGCGCGGTGACGTGGCCCAGATCATTGGCCCGGACGGTGAGCGGATTGAAGAGTACTTCATCAGCCAGCCCGACGACGCCTGGCGCGGCTACAGCATCAAGTGGGATGGCGAGTCGCAAATCACCTACGAGACCTTCCGCGATATGGGCGCAGCCTACGGTGTGGGCCTGATCCTGATCTATTTGCTGGTGGTGGCGCAGTTTGGCTCTTACCTCACGCCGCTGATCATCATGGCGCCCATTCCGCTGACCATCATTGGCGTGATGCCAGGCCACGCCTTGCTGAATGCCCAATACACCGCCACCAGCATGATCGGCATGATCGCGTTGGCCGGCATCATCGTGCGCAACTCGATCTTGTTGGTGGACTTCATCAACCTGCAGGTGCAAAGCGGCATGGAATTCAAGCGGGCCATTGTCCAGTCGGCCATCACCCGTGCCCAGCCCATCATGCTCACGGGCCTGGCGGCCATGATCGGGGCCTTCTTCATTGTGGATGACCCGATCTTCAACGGCCTGGCCATTTCGCTGATCTTTGGCATCTTTGTGTCCACGGTGCTGACGCTGGTCGTCATCCCGACTTTGTATTACGTGGCGTACCGCAAAAAGTACGGCGCTTGACTTGTTTCTTTCTTTCATCAACTGGAGTAAATCATCATGAAATCTTGGCAAATCGTTCGTTTGGTCGCAGGCTTTTTTGTCTTGTTGTCTTTGGCTTTGGGCGTGCAGGCCAGCCCCGTTTTTGTGAATGAGTGGTGGTTGGCTTTCACAGCTTTTGTGGGCGTTAACCTGCTGCAAAGCGCCCTGACCCAGTGGTGCTTGATGGAGACCATCTTGCGCAAATTCGGCGTCGAGTGCGGCTGCTGATCTGACCGTCATGCCCGCCATGCGTTCGCCCTTGTTCAAACCCCGGCCCCTGAGCGGCTGGGTGCTGGCGGCCCTGCTGGCCGCTCCATCCGCGCAAGCCCTGGATCTGCTGCAAACTTGGGAACAAGCGCGCCAGCACGACCCCCAAATGCAGGTGGTCGCCGCCACACGCTCATCGGTTCAAGCCTTTGAAGATCAGGCCAAAGCCCTGTGGCGACCTGTGCTGATGGGCAGCGCCACGGTGGGTGGCATGTCGGCGGATTCCAGCACGCAGGGTGCGCAGTTTTCGATGGGTGGATCACCCATGTCGGGGAACTTTGCCACCTCTGCCAACGCCGCCACTTCCACCCGTTGGTCATTGCAGGCCAAGCAGCCGCTGTACAGCCCCGAGCGCCAGGCCCAACAAGCCCAATTGCACACTGCAGCGGGCGTGGCTGAGTTGCGTGCCGATCTGGCCCAGCAACAGTTCATGCTGCTCACGGTGCAACGGTATTTCAATCTGCTGCTGGCCGAGCGTCAGCAGCAGGTGTTGAAAAGCCAACATGCGGCTGTGCGCCGATCGCTGACCGAAGTGCAAGACCGTTTTGCCTTGGGTGACTTGCCGGTCACCGACACGCACGAGGCCACGGCCCGTGCCGCCGGTTTGCAAGCGCAACTGTTGGCCGCAGACAACGAAGTGCACATGGCCCGCAGCGTGCTGGCCGACTCCACGCGCTTGAGTGCAGATGCTTTGAAGCTGCAAGCGCCCAAAACCGAGACGCCAGCGTCTGCTGTGCCTTCTTTGGAGCAGGTGCTGGCCCAAGTGCAACAAGCCAACACAGGCGTGCTGCTGAAAAAAGCCCAACACGATGTGGCGCGCCAAGAGCTCCAAAAGCACGCGCGCAGTGGCGGCGTCACGCTGGACTTGGTCGCTTCTGTCGGACGCGACCGTTTGAGCGGCGAGGGTGACTTTGGCACATCGTCCAACACGCAAAGCCAGCAAATGCTGGGCTTGAGCCTGAATGTGCCTTTGTACACAGGCGGTTGGCGCAGTGCCAAACTGCAAGAGGCGCTGAGTGCGCAGGCCCAAGCGGCGGCTGAAGCTGACATGGCCCTGCAACAAGCGCAGCAACAAGCCCGCTCTGTCTGGCTGGCACTGCAAACAGGCCCGTCCCGTTTGTCGGCCATGCAAGCGGCGTGGAAAGCCAGCACAGCGCGTCTGGACGCGACCCGTTTGGGACGGCAAGTGGGTGACCGCACCACGCTCGAACTGTTGCAAGCTGAAAATGACGCGGCCCAAGCCGAATTGGCTTGGTTGCGTGCACAAACCGACTTGCTCAGCACCCGCATGCAACTCGATGCCTTGACCGGGAGCCTGTCGGTGCAAAGCCTGCAAACCCTGAACGCACAATTGCAGCCTTGATATCCAGTTTTTAACGAAGGAGACACAACATGAAAAATGCCCAAGATCTGGTCATGCAGGCCAAAGCCACTGTCCACGAAGTCAGCTTGGCCGATGCCGAAGAGGCCATTCGCCAAGCCGATGTGCTGATCGACGTGCGGGAAGCGGATGAGTTTGCCGCAGGCCATTTGCCCGGCGCAGTGCTGGTCCCCAGGGGCTTGCTGGAGTTCAAGCTCAGCGGCACGCCCGCCTTGTCTGGGCGCGACTTGAAGGTGGTGCTTTACTGCAAAACCAGTGGCCGCGCTGCATTGGCCGCGCAAACCATGCAAGCCATGGGTTACCTGAATGTCAGCTCCATTGCGGGTGGTTTTGATGCCTGGGCTGCCTCAGGCAAAACGGTGGTCAAGCCCGAACAACCCAACTTTGGCTGAGATGGATGGCCGCTTGGGTGGCAAGGATTTAGGGCTTGTATCTACTGACACTCAGTAAAATCCCCAACGCAAAACCTGTGACGGTGCGCACCAAGACGAGTTGATTTCGGTTAAATTAGCGTCTGGTTATATTTAAATCCCCCATTTGGAGCTCTTATGAAATTGATTTTTGCTGTTGCCGCTGTCGCTGCGCTGGCTTCTTCTCCTGCTTTCGCCAACATGGACATGGCCAAGAAAAATGCTTGCATGGCCTGCCACGCGGTGGACAAGAAATTGGTGGGTCCCTCTTACCAAGACGTTGCCAAGAAATATGGCGGTCAAAAAGACGGTGCTGCCACATTGGCCAAGAGCATCAAGGCCGGTGGTTCAGGCAAGTGGGGCCCAGTGCCCATGCCCGCCCAAGCTGCTTTGAGTGACGCGGATGCTTTGACTTTGGCGACTTGGATCATGGCGGGTGCCAAATAATTCCAGGCCTCCAGAGGCTTGTTCAAAAATTGGATTGTTTTAGAAGCTCGATTGGTACTCGTGGCTTTTGTTTGCCGCTCAGGGGTTCGCCCTTGAGCGGCTTTTTTAATGGGTAATTCCTATGAAATTGCACACAAAGATGCTTGGTTTGATGGTGGGTACATGGTTTTACCTTGGAGCACAGGCTCAGCCTGCAATCTTCAAGGATGCCGATTACAAATTGGGCGAAAAATTGATCGCCGAAAGCAAATGCGTCGCTTGCCATGTGACCAAGGTGGGCGGTAACGGCAGCGCCATTTACAAACCACAAGGTCGCATCAACAACGCTTCTTTGCTGCGCGGCATGGTGGAGCAGTGCAATACTGAACTGAACTTGGGCATGTTTCCGGAGGATGTGTCATCAGTGGCTGCCGTGCTCAACCGCGACCACTACAAGTTCAAATGATTGTTTGGACGCTGCAGATCAGCCAAGCTTGCACATACCTTACCCCATAGGGTATAGGGTATCTGCCAATACCCAAACTTTCTCCTGTCATGGATGATCAACGTCAATCCGGCAAGACACACTGTCTTCGCTTGGAGTTCATCAATGCATGTCCAAAGGAGAAAACAATGCAGAAATCTTTCACATGGCTGAAATGGGCCGTTTTGGCCAGCTCAATTTGGTTGACCGGTTGCGGCACCATCAGCACTTTGGGCAAACTTGAATCGGGCGCTGGTTCAGAAGCCAGCCGC
Organism: Limnohabitans sp. 2KL-3; assembly: GCF_001269405.1. Classification (NCBI taxonomy): domain Bacteria; kingdom Pseudomonadati; phylum Pseudomonadota; class Betaproteobacteria; order Burkholderiales; family Comamonadaceae; genus Limnohabitans; species Limnohabitans sp. 2KL-3. Next base: position 134,777 of record NZ_CXON01000002.1, on the reverse strand, counting down.
ATGTGGGACCGTTGGGTCGAGGGTGAAGGCGACATTGCTGTAGCCACTACCTGGGAGCGCAAGGTCAAGGCGGGCGTGACTGCCCAAGAGGTGGAGCAAGTCCTCAAACAAGTGGCCACCGAGCGCAACATGCGTGATGTGGGCACGCTGCCCTTGTCCAAAGAACTCGAAGCCCGTTCGGGCAAAAAAGAAAAGCTGTTGACCGTTTACTCGTTCTGCTCGCCTGCCACGGCCCGCCGCATGGTGGATTTCAGCCCACACATGGCCGCTTACCTGCCTTGCCGTGTGTCCATGGTTGAAAAAGAAGACGGCCTGTGGCTTTACACCCTCAACATGGACATGATGGTCAAGATGGGCCGCAAGCTGCCATCGCCCTTGAAAGAAGAAGCCAAAGCCGTTCGCGACACCATCTGGGAAATGATGGAACGCGGCAGCAAGGGTGAGTTTTGACCGGTCATCACGAGGAGACATCCATGAAAAAAATCAACACTTTGCGTGCCACCGTGGTGGCAGCTGTTTTGGCCACAGGCTCTGCAGCTTGGGCGACTGACGGTTATTTTCCGCATGGCTTTGGCATGAAATCCAAAGGCATGGGCGGGGCAGCCGTGGCCGTCACCGACAACGCGTTTTCGGGCATCAACAACCCGGCCGCTTCGGTGTGGGCAGGCAACCGTGCCGAGATTGGGGTGGACATTTTTATGCCCAAGCGCAGTGCGGCACGCACAGCTCCCGGCTTTGGCGGCATGCTTGAAGGCGATGTAAAAAGTGATGGCAGCGCCTTTGCCGTGCCGGAATTTGCCTACAACAAGAAGATCGATGATCGGATGAGTTGGGGGCTCACAGTTTATGGCAACGGTGGCATGAACACAGAAATGCCCGGTGCCAACGTGATGTGCATGAATCCGAACACCGGCGACCCATATCAAGGCAACCTCTTGTGTGGTCAGGGCAAATTGGGTGTGGATTTGATGCAACTCATCGTTGCGCCCACTTTCGCGTACAAGCTTGATGCACAACACTCTGTGGGTGTCTCGCCTTTGCTGGTGATGCAACAGTTCAAGGCCACAGGTTTGGATGCGTTCACTGGTTTTTCAATGGCCCCCACCAAAGTGAGTGACACTGGCACTGACCGTTCAACAGGCGTGGGTATGCGTTTGGGCTATCTGGGTCAGTTGTCCGATACCTTGAAATTTGGTGCGACCTATTCGCCCAAAATCAAGATGAGCAAATTCGACAAGTACGCGGGTTTGTTTGCAGGTGAGGGTTCGTTCGACATTCCTGAAAACTACGCCTTGGGCATCAACGTGCAGGTCACCCCCGCCGTGTCAGTGGCAGCGGACTACAGCCGCATCAACTACAGCGGTGTTCCGTCCATTGGCAATCCGATGAGCAACCTGATGCTGGGTAACCCGATGGGTTCTGCCAATGGTCCTGGATTTGGCTGGTCTGACGTCAACGTGTTGAAGTTGGGCGTTCAGTGGCAGGCGACATCGACCATGGTTTTGCGTGCGGGTTACAACCAGTCGACCAACCCGGTCAAGGCTGAAAACATCACCTTCAACATCCTGGCACCCGGTGTGATCACCCAGCATGTCACCGTGGGTGGTACTTATGCCTTGTCCAAAGATTCCGAGTTGACATGGGCGTACATGTACGCCCCTAAAAACACGGTGACTGGACCATCGATGTACAACGGCATGATGCCCGGTGCATCTGGCATCACCGAAACCGTCCGCATGTCCCAACAATCGTTGGGTGTGCAGTACGGCTGGAAGTTCTGAGCCTTGAAAAAACCATCAGATCAGGGTTTGTCCGGATCTGATGGTGCTGATTCTGTAATCTTTGATTCAGGATCATTGTTTATCCTATATATTCGCATATCCGAATATAAGAACTTAATGGCAGGTAGTGCATGAGCGATGAAAGCGATCAGGTCTACGACAAGGCAGCAGAACTGTTTGCTGTACTTTCAACACCGATTCGTTTACGCATCATCAGTGAACTGTGTCAGGGTGAGAAAAATGTAGGACAGCTCTTGAGCAACATTGGTGTTGCGCAACCGAACATGTCACAGCATTTGAACATCATGTACAGATCGGGCATTTTGGGAAAGCGCCGTGACGGTGCCCAAATGTTTTATCGGATTGCAGACGAAACTGCAGCGAAGGTTTGCCGTGCAGTGTGCACACAAGTGGCCATCGATACAGCCGTAAATTGACAACTCAAAACGAGGAGTTCGTGTGAAAGAAGACAGCATCAACTCAGGAAGGGTGCAAAAAGCACCTGAAAACTTCCTGACCCAAAGTGGCATCAAGGAGGTTTTTACCGAAGGCAAAAAAGGCCGCCGAGATTTCATCCGCAATGCCTTTGCTGCAGCTGCAGCAGGTGCAGCTGCCCCCATGGCCATGGCCCAGGGCAACCCTGTTCCCGTCGAAGGCGGTGACCCCAATATTCTGACTTTGCCTGAGCACGCTGTGGGCTTGGGTCAAGGTGTGGCCGTGGAAGGTTATGGCAAGCCCTCCAAGTTCGAAGCGAACTTGCAGCGCCGTCAAAGCCCAGGCCTGACACAAACCACCCAAGCCTCGGTGTCGTTCGCGCCCTTGCAGTCCTTGTTCGGCATTGTCACACCCAGCGGTTTGCATTTCGAGCGTCACCACCAAGGCTGGTGGGACATTGATCCGTCCAAGCACCGCTTCATGATCAACGGCATGGTCAAAAGAAACATGGTCTTCACCATGGACGAGATCATGCGCTTGCCATCCGTCTCGCGTTTCCACTTCATTGAATGTGGTGCCAACAGCGCCACCGAATGGGGCAACGTCGCGGTGCCCACCGTGCAATACACCCATGGCATGTTGTCCTGCAGCGAGTTCACGGGTGTGCCTTTGATCACGTTGTTGGAGCTCGCCGGCGCGGACCTGAAAAACGGCAAGTTTGTGCTGGCCGAAGGCGGTGACGGTTCTTCCATGACCCGCACCATTCCGATGAGCCTGATCACTTCAGGTGAAGTCATCGTGGCCTATGGTCAAAACGGTGAAATGCTGCGCCCCGAAAACGGCTACCCTCTGCGCTTGGTGGTGCCCGGCGTGCAAGGTGTGAGCTGGGTCAAGTACCTGCGCCGCGTTGAAGTGGGTGACAAGCCTTACGCTGCCAAAGACGAAGCGATTCACTACATTGACTTGCAGCCCGGTGGCCTGCACCGTCAATACACCAACTTGCAGGAAGTCAAGAGCGTGGTGACCACACCTTCTGGTGGTCAAGTGCTGTTGGACAAAGGGTTTTACAACATCACCGGACTGGCTTGGTCGGGCAAAGGCAAGATCAAGCGTGTGGACGTGTCCACCGACGGTGGTCGCAACTGGCGACAAGCGCGTTTGGAAACCCCTGTTTTGTCCAAAGCCCTGTCTCGTTTCAACCTCGATTGGGTTTGGGATGGCAAGCCAGCCATTATTCAAAGCCGTGCACAAGATGACACGGGCCATGTGCAACCCACATACCAGCAAGTGCGCGGTGTTCGCAGCACACGTTCTATTTATCACAACAACGCCATCCAGTCGTGGTTGGTGCAGGAAAACGGTGAGGTGAAAAATGTCCAGGTTTCGTAATGCCGTTTTGACGGTTGCGTTGTTGGCAGTGGCCACGGTGGCGGCTGCTCAAAATACACAATACCCAGGTGTGGGTCGAACAGCCACGCCCAAAGAAGTTGCCAAGTGGGACATTGATGTGCGTCCTGACTTCAAGGGCTTGCCTCCAGGGTCGGGCTCGGTCGCCAAAGGCCAAGACGTCTGGGAGGGCAAGTGCGCCCACTGCCACGGCGTGTTTGGTGAGTCGGGTGAAGTGTTCAGTCCTTTGATTGGTGGCACCACGGCCGAAGACATCAAGACAGGGCGCGTGGCCAATTTGAACCGTGCCGACTACCCTGGTCGCACCACCATCATGAAGGTGGCCACGGTTTCAACACTTTGGGATTACATCAACCGTGCCATGCCTTGGACCAACCCCAAGACCTTGACCACGGAAGAGGTGTATTCTGTGACTGCGTTTTTGCTGAACTTGGCCAACATCGTGCCGGACAACTATGTGTTGTCTGACAAGAACATTGCCGAAGTTCAAGCCCGCATGCCCAACCGCAATGGCATGACCACAGCGCATGCGATGTGGCCAGGCAATGAGTTTGGTGGTGTGAAAAAGCCTGACACAGACAACAAAGTGTGCATGAAAGATTGCACACCTGAGCCTAAGGTCGCTTCCTTTTTGCCTGATTTTGCACGCAATGCCCATGGCAATTTGCAAGAGCAAAACCGCATTGTTGGACCGCAGCGCGGAGCAGATACCACCAAACCTGAAGCCAAAGCCGGCATGCCAGTTGCTGCTGCAGCTCCAGTGGTCGCCGCCAAGCCTGAAAACAATGAAGCCAAAGCGGCCATTGCACTCTTGAACAAACACAGTTGCACGGCGTGCCATGGTGTGGACAAGAAAATCGTGGGCCCTGGTTTCAATGAGATTGCCAAAAAGCAAGCGGGTAAAACCGACTATTTGGTCGGCAAAATCAAGGCCGGTGGTGTGGGTGTTTATGGTCAAATCCCCATGCCTGCGCAAGCTTTGCCAGATGCTGATGCCAAGCAAATTGCCGAATGGATTTCCAAGGGGGCCAGCAAGTAATTCGGGCTCAACCCGATGCGCTGCTGAACCTGTTTCTATAGCATCACTCAATCATCAAGGAGATATCAGATGCAAAACCGTCGCGAGACACTCAAGCAAACCGCTGTTGTGGCTGGCCTCTTGGCCACTGCAGGCTTTCCTCAGTTCGCCCAAGCAGCTTTTAATAAAGCCGCTTTTGAGGCCAAATCAGTGCAAGACGCTGCCAAAGCGGCAGGCGCTGCCAGCATGGCAGAGAGCAAAGACGTGACCATCACTGGTCCGGACATCGCTGAAAACGGCGCTGTTGTGCCTTTGGGTGCGAGCACCGCGTTGGCTGGCGTCAAGCACATGTTGATTTTGGTTGAGAAGAACCCAGCGGCTCTGGTCGCCATGTTCCACGCATCCGATGCAGTGGAAACCAACTTCACCACCCGCGCCAAGATGGGCCAGTCCTCCGATGTCTACGCTGTGGCCATCATGAACGACGGCAAGGCCTTGTGGGCCAAAAAAGAAGTCAAAGTCACTTTGGGTGGTTGCGGCGGCTAAGCCACTGTCCACACAACGTTCTTACATTGATTCACTGAAAGATTTAGGAGAAAAACATGGCAGATCCAATGCGCATTCGTGCCCAGGCCTCTGGTGACAAAGCAACCGTTCGTGTGCTCATGAGCCACGAAATGGAGTCCGGTCAGCGCAAAGACGCTTCCGGTAAAACCGTGCCTGCCTGGTTCATCCAGGAAGTCACAGCCAGCCTCAATGGCAAACAAGTGATGGCCGCTGAGTGGGGCCCTGCAGTTTCTAAAAACCCGTTTTTGCAATTTGCCGTCAAAGGCGCCAAAGCGGGCGACAAAATTGCGGTCACTTGGAAAGACAACAAAGGCGATACCCGCACCGACGAAGCCACTGTGTCGTGATCGACCGTTGAGTTGAAAAAGGGTGAAGCTATAACTTCACCCTTTTTGCGTTTGAACAATCCCAAGAGGTGACAATGAAAAAAGTAGCGACTCTTTCGGTGGCAGCGGCCTTGGCCATGTCCGTCTTGCCAGCCCTGGCCCAAAAAACTGCAAGCCAAGGCATCGACGAATACCGTGCCATGCTGCAAGACGGCAACCCTGCCGATCTCTTCGAAGCCAAAGGCGAAGACCTCTGGAAAAAAGCCCGTGGTCCCAAAAATGCATCGCTTGAAAAATGCGATCTGGGTCAAGGACCGGGTGTGGTCAAGGGGGCATTTGTGACCTTGCCACGTTATTTTGCAGACACGCAACGCATGCAAGATTTGGAGTCGCGCTTGGTCACCTGCATGGAAACTTTGCAGGGCTTCAATGCCGCCGACATCAACAAGACCGCATTTGGTCGAGGCGAGATGGCCAATGTGACCGCCTTGGCCACCTGGATCGCTGCCGAATCCAAAGGCTTGAAGTTCAACCTGTCGCAATCACATGCCCAGGAAAAAACGTTTTATGAAGTGGGCAAGCGCCTGTTCTTCCAGCGTGGCGGTCCACATGACTTCTCGTGCGCGTCATGCCACGGTGAAGAAGGCAAGCGCATCCGCTTGCAAGACCTGCCCATCCTGACCAAGAACCCCGGTGATGGCGTGGGCTTTGCTGCCTGGCCTGCGTACCGCGTGTCGAACGGCCAGATGTGGAGCATGCAATTGCGCCTGAACGACTGCTATCGCCAGCAGCGGTTTCCCTATCCAGGTTTTGCCAGCGATGCCACCATCGCTTTGTCGACCTATTTGGGTGTGAACGCCAAGGGTGCTGCATCGGTTGCACCGGCCATCAAACGCTGATCTGAGCAGGAGAAACACATGAACAAAAAGACCCAACTCGTTTTGGCCTGCTTGGCGGCCGCTTTGGTGGCGGCAGGCTGCGCCTCCGCCCCCTCGGTTGCCGAGCTCAACGCCCTGACCGACAAGATCGTCAAGGCTTCTTTTCGTGACCAGAGTCATGTAAAAGTGGAACGCATCACCGCCACCGACGAAACCAACCGCGTGTGCAGTGAAGCCGACGTGGCAGGCAAGCCCTTGGACGAAAAAACCGCCAAACGCATCGAAGAAGCCAACCTCAAAGCCATCAAATGGCCATCGGACGGCAATTTCATCGGTGACTGGAAGCAAGGTGAAGCCATTGCGCAAAGTGGTCGTGGCTTGACATGGACCGACTCGGCCACGGCCGTGAACGGTGGCAATTGCTACAACTGCCACCAGATGGACAAGAAAGAAATTTCTTACGGCACCATTGGACCGAGCCTGTACAACTACGGCAAGATTCGTGGCGTGACCAACCCCAACGATCCGGCCAGCAAAGCCATCGTGGAGTACACCTGGGGCAAGATCTGGAACGCCAAGGCCTACAACGCTTGCTCCAACATGCCTCGCGCTGGCCACATGGGCATCTTGAACGAAACACAGGTCCGCCACATCGTCGGCTTGTTGCTCGATCCCAAATCGCCCGTGAATCAATAAGCTCTGAAAAACCCGGTTCGCCGGGTTTTTTAGCTCCCTATATATCAGTGATTGCAAATATGAATCTCTCCAAACGCGAATTTATCCAGGTCATGGGTGCCGGCACGATGGCTGGCATGAGCATGGGCGCTTACGCCCAATCCAGCGCGAGCACAGCCGCCAATGGTTTGTATGACATCCCCAAGTTCGGCAATGTGTCTTTCCTGCACATGACCGATTGCCATGCGCAGCTCAAGCCGATTTATTTCCGTGAGCCCAGCATCAACTTGGGCATTGGCTCCATGCAGGGCAACCTGCCGCATTTGGTCGGTGAGTATTTGTTGCAAGTGGCCAAGATCCGCCCGGGCACGGCGGAGGCCCATGCGCTGACCTATCTGGACTACGAAAAAGCCGCCAAGCGCTACGGCAAGGTGGGTGGTTTTGCGCACCTGGCCACACTGGTCAAGCGCATGAAGGCCAGCCGCCCCGGCGCTTTGCTGCTCGACGGTGGTGACACCTGGCAAGGCTCGGGCACCAGTTTGTGGACCAACGGCCAAGACATGGTCGATGCCTGCAAACTCTTGGGCGTGGACGTGATGACCGGCCACTGGGAATTCACCCTGGGCATGGAGCGCGTCAAGGAAATCGTCGAAAAAGACTTTGCAGGCAAGGTCGACTTTGTGGCGCAAAACATCAAGACCAGCGACTTTGGCGACCCGGTGTTCAAGCCCTACGTGATCCGCGAGATCAATGGTGTGCCTTGCGCCATCATCGGCCAGGCCTTCCCGTACACCCCGATTGCCAACCCGCGGTACATGGTGGCCGACTGGGAGTTCGGCATCCAGGATGAGAACATGCAAAAGATGGTCGATGAAGCCCGTGGCAAAGGTGCCCAGGTGGTGGTCGTCATCAGCCACAACGGCATGGACGTGGACCTGAAGATGGCCAGCCGCGTGAGTGGCATCGACGCCATCATGGGTGGTCACACACACGACGGGATGCCCGTGGCCTCTATTGTGTCCAACAAGGGCGGCAAGACGCTGGTGACCAATGCCGGCTCGAATGGCAAGTTTTTGGGCGTGCTGGACTTCGAGGTCAAGGACAAAAAAGTCAGCGATTTCCGCTACAAGCTGCTGCCCGTGTTCTCCAACATGCTGCCCGCCGACAAAGAGATGGACGCCTTGATCACCAAGATCCGTGCGCCCTACGAAAGCAAGCTGGCCGAAAAACTGGCCGTAACAGATGGTCTGTTGTACCGCCGTGGCAACTTCAACGGCACGGGTGACCAGTTGTTGGTCGACGCGCTGCTGGACGTGCAAGGTGCCGAGATTGCGTTTTCGCCAGGCTTCCGTTGGGGGACAACACTTTTGCCGGGTCAAGCCATCACGCGCGAGTGGCTGCTCGACATGACCGCCACCACCTACTCGTACGCCACTGTGACCGAGATGACGGGTGAGACCATCAAGACGGTGCTGGAAGACGTGGCCGACAACCTGTTCAACCCGGACCCCTATTACCAGCAAGGCGGTGACATGGTGCGTGTGGGTGGTTTGAGCTACAGCTGCAACCCGGTGGCCACCGCAGGCAAGCGCATTGGTGATCTTCGCCTGAAAGGCCAGCTCATTGAATCGGGTAAAAAGTACAAGGTGGCGGGCTGGGCCCCGGTGGCCGAAGAAGCCCGTACCCAAGGCAACAAGCAAGTCTGGGATGTGGTTGAGACTTGGCTCAAGGCACAAGGCGGGCGCATCAAGCCTCGCCAACTCAACGCCCCCAAAATCATGGGCGCATTGCCCAACAAGGGCTACGCCGTTTGATGCGCAATGGCAGCGCCAGCTGGCGCTGCATCGTTGGAGGAGGGATCACCATGAAAAGAAGACAACTGTTGTGGGTCGGCGCTGCCATCGGTGGTGCGGCCATGTGGCCAGAGGCCCGATTGCTGGCGCAGCAAGCGCAGGAATTCATTGAGGGTCCGCCTGTGGCCGATATTCCGGCCAGGCAACTCTCGCCGCATGTCTGGATGGTGTTTTCTCCGGATGGTTTTCCAACCGTTGAAAACCGGGGCATGATGTCCAATGTGATCTTTGTCGTGACCTCCGCAGGCGTGGTGGTGATCGATTCGGGTGCTTCACTGCAAATTGGTCAAATGGCCATTCGCATGATCCGCAAGGTGACCGACAAACCCGTGGTGGCCGTGTTCAACAGCCACTACCACGGTGACCATTGGTTGGGCAACCACGCTTTTGTCAAAACCTATGGCAACAAACTGCCCATTTACGCACTGCCCAGCACCATTGAAAAACTCAAAGGCGCCGAAGGCAATTTGTGGCGCAGTCTGATGGAACGCTGGACCAACCAGTCCACCTTGGGCACGCAGGTGGTCTTGCCCAACACGCCGGTGCAGCAGGGCCAAGTCATCCAGATCGGAGACGTGAGCTTTCGCATGCACCACTATGGCACGGCCCATACACCGTCTGACCTGTGTGTCGAGGTTGTGCAAGACAAACTCACAGCGGTGGGTGATATCGCCATGGCCAACCGCATTGCCAACATGGACGAAGGTTCGTACGTGGGCACTTTCAAGTATTACAAGGCCTTGATGGCGGCCACGGGTGAACAAATGTGGGTGCCCGGCCATGGCCTGGGCAGCAAGGATTTGCTCAAGTCATATGGCGAGTTCATGGCGGGCATTTGGGAGCCTTGTTTGCAAGCCGTCAAAGACGGCAAGAGTGAAGCAGATGCCCGCAGCATGGTTCTCAAAGATGCTCGGGTGCAGGCACGAGCCAAGTCCATGCAGGGGTTTGAGGGCAACATTGGCAAATACATCAGCCTGGCGTATCTAGAGGCTGAAAAAGAAGCGTTTTGAGCCGATCAGCACGGATGTCATGACCGTTGTGCATGGACTGGGCACGGCCAGGTCCCGTGATTCAAAATAAAAATTCGGGGGGTGGGGATGACAAATTTCAATGCAAAACAGCCTGTTCAAGCCATGGGTTTGCTCTGGTTCAGAAGTCGCGATGATGTGACGCCCTTCATCAATGACACAGCGGTTCGCATTCGAGCGGGGATCATGATGGCGGTGCCTGTGTTCATGGTGTTCACCTTGTTGGACATTGTTTTTGGCACTCGCTGGGTGGTGACGGGTGAGGTCATCACTGACACGTTTGAGACCGATTTCGACGGACGCATTTTGTACATGGTTGAGGCGGTCAGACGCACTTATGACTACACCTTGCAGACAGGTATTTTGTTTTATGCTTTGTTTGAAATGCTGGCGGGCATGAGTGTCAAAACGGCTTATCTGTCGCCAACCATTTGGCTGTCCAGCTGGCTGGCCAGAAGGTCGAAAGCGGTTTGGAAGCCCTTGGCCCCTAAACGCTTTGCATGGACCATCGGCACATGCATGATCGGTTTTTGTTTGATTTTCTTCCATCCAGAAAAGTTCGCCGCCGCCGTGAATTTTGTGCTTCGAACGCCAGTGCTGCCCACCACCGAGCAATACCTGGCTCGATGGTTGCCCTTGGTGATGGTTTGGGTTTGCTTGGGCTTCATGTGGCTGGAGGCTGTGCTCGGGTATTGCCTTGGCTGTGAGTTACATGCCCTGTTGGTCAAGGTGGGCCTGTTCACACAAGAATGCGAAGCCTGTCATAACTTGGACTTTGGGCCTTCTTCTTAAAAGCCTTGCCCATTGAGCTTTGTGGTGAGGCGTTTTGCTGGGGTTCACCCTCTCTTTTGTGAATCCGCCCCATGGCTTTTTGTCTCGTTCAGTCCGACGGTTTTCTGGGGTAGAGTGTCCTGATGAACAGACGCTATTTATTGAAGGGCCTGTCCCTGGCGAGCCTGTCGGCGCTGTGGGCCAAGCCTGCCTTGGCGCAAAGGCCCAGAGTTTCCCGCTTGGTCATCGTGGGAGGGGCCGAAGATCGATTGAGAGATCGCCTTATTTTGCGCAAATTCACAGAATATTGCGGCGGCCCTATGGCCAAAATTCGCCTGATCACCGCCGCCAGTGGTGACCCCCAAGGGGTTTGGCAAAGTTACCAACAGGCCTTCAATGCCTTGGGTGTGCACGATGTGCAGCCACTGGATTTGTATGACCGGGACAGTGCCCAGTCACCCGAGGTGCAGGCGGGAATTTTGCAAGCCGATGGCCTGTTCATCAGCGGTGGTGACCAGTCCAAACTCATGGCCATTTTGTGGGGTACTTTGGCGTACCAATCCCTGCATCAGGCGTTTCATGCCAACGGGTGTTGTATTGGGGGTACCAGTGCGGGTGCAGCGGTCATGTCGCGTCACATGATTGCGCAAGGTCCGGCCGTGTTGCGTCCCAGCAAAGAGGCGGTGGACACCGACATGGGATTGGGGTTGTTGTCTCAGGCGGTGATAGACCAGCATTTTTCCGAACGCAGACGCTTGCCACGTCTCTTGTCCACACTGGCGATTCGACCGGATTTGCTGGGCGTGGGCATTGACGAGGACACTGCTTTGGTGATTGAGCCAGGCCAAGGCATTGAAGTGATGGGTCAAGGCAGTGTGACCTTGGTTGATCCGACACAAATGCGGTCGAACGTGGACGAGATTGAAGCGCTGGAGTCGATTGAAATGCTGGGTGTGCAGTTGCACATGCTGCCGGCGGGGCATCGCTACACATTGGGTTCGATGGCTCAAGATGCCAAGTCTGCACCTTTGCGCCGAGCCATTGAGCGGCTGGTGACCGTGGGCCCCATGAGGGCCTGATGGTGCCCCCGACAGGAATCGAACCTGTATCACTCCCTTAGGAGGGGAGAGTTCTATCCATTGAACTACGGTGGCAAGTTGTCTATTTTACGGGCGAAAGAGGGTGTTTGAATCGGCGAAAGCCGAAGTCGGCTGGTCAGGCTGTGGATGGGCAAAGATCGGCTGTACAGTGCACGACTCAGTCGGGGCGTGGTGGGTGGATATGATCCATTGAGTCAGTGGCCTTTCACAAGGCTTGTTTTGTCACATTTCCACCTTGCCTGTTGACCATGAATTTGGACACGCCCATTCCTGATCGCGTTGAAAAACCGACGCTGATCTACCCTTTTGAATCTGCACCGCAGCCGGGACAGTCCCTGGAGGTCGTGCCGGGGGTGCTTTGGATGCGGTTGTCTTTGCCGATCGCCTTGGACCACATCAATGTCTGGGCTTTACAAGACGAGGGGGGATGGGCAGTGGTGGACACTGGCATGCGCAACGAAACCACCATCGCGGCTTGGCAGGGGTTGTTGACTGGTTTGCCGCAGCCACAGCCCTTGACGCGGGTCCTGGTGACCCACATGCACCCTGACCATGTGGGCATGGCGGGCGCTTTGACCCGTCAATTCCATTGTCGCTTGTGGATGACGCGTCAGGAGTACCTGCATTGCCGTGTGTTAGCGGCCGATACGGGGCGGCAAGCTCCCGACGATGCCATTTCGTTTTTGCAACGGGCCGGTTGGGGCGAAGTGGCCATTCAAAATTATCGGGCACGGTTTGGTCATTTTGGAAAGTACATCCACCCCATGCCTGACAGTTATCGGCGCATGCAAGACGGTGAAGAAATTCGCATTGGTGAACATGTGTGGCGCGTGATTGTGGGGACGGGGCACTCGCCGGAGCATGCTTGTTTGTATTGTCCCGATCTCAAACTCTTGATTTCAGGTGATCAAGTGCTCCCCCGCATTTCCTCCAATGTGTCGGTGCACCCCACAGAGCCCGATGCCAATCCCATGCAAGATTGGTTGGCTTCGCTGGCCAAATTGCGGCGTGAAGTGCCCGACGATGTCTTGGTCTTGCCATCGCACAATGAATGCTTTCGGGGGCTGCACGCTCGGCTGGATTATTTGATGGCCTCTCAAAAGCGTTCCCTAGACCGCTTGCACAAAACCTTGAAAGAGCCTCGGCGGGTGGTGGACGTTTTTACGACTTTGTTTGGACGGCGGATTGACGAGTCCGATGCGGGTCTGCTGAATTTGGCCACGGGTGAAAGTGTGGCTTGTTTGAACTATCTGGTGTCTCAAGGCTTGGTCCGTCAAACCTTGGACGACAAAGGCGTGGCCCATTATCAGATGCGATGAAATTCTCCTTGAGAAAGAATTCAAAATGATCAAGTTTGTCCTTCCTTTTTTGCAAAATCGCATTGAACGGTCTCCACAGCGCTGCGATCTGGATTTTGAAGATTCACCTTTTGGTGTGGTGTTTGTCGAAGCAAAAACAGGCCGTTTCAAGCGTGTGAATGGTGTTTTTGCCAACTTGATGGGGCGTTCGGCCGATCAATTGCTGGGTGTGCGATGGCCTGACTTGTCGCCTTTGGCGCTGCAAAAAACACCTGTTTATGCGGAACAAGGGCCAGATCATTCGCGGCCATCACCCGATACCTGGGTGCAATCTTTTTTAACGGAACCCGGCAAATCCGTCGTGGCAGAGGTCTCGTGCTTGACGTCCATGAAAGATTCGCAAGATGAGCTTTTGTGGATTTACATCGTCAAAGACCTTGCTGACAAAATCGATGCACAAACTCAATTGCGGGTCAGTGAACAGCGCCACCGCGTGGTGGCCGACAGTGCACGCGATGTCATTTGGAGCATGAGTACCTTGGGTGAAATCACCTATGTCAGCCCTGCGGTTGAAAAGCTTCGGGGTGTGACGCCTGCAGAAGCCATGCAAATGCCCCTCCATGAAACACTGACGCCTCCATCGGCTGAGGTCAGCATTGCCTATTTTCAGCAAGTGGCCAAGGCGGTGCAGTGCGGAAAAACACCCGATAGTTTTCAAGGCGAGTTGGAGTATTTTCGCAAGGATGGTTCCACGTTTTGGACCGAGTGCCTGTCTTTTCCATTGATGGATACCCATGGCAATTTGGTTGAAATCGTGGGTGTGACCCGTGACATCAGTGAGAGAAAACACTACGAAGACTGCCTTCTTCAGGCCCGTCAGCAGGCTGAAATGGCCAACACGGTCAAAACCCGATTTCTCTCTCAAATCGGCCTTGCTGTGCAAACAGCGGTCAAGGATTTTCTACCGCACCTGAGCGCCACCGAGCCGGGTTCTGGCGGGGAGGGCGAGTTGAATTCAAAGTCGCTTCAAAAGGCGCAAAAGTCTGCCGCCTTTTTATTGAGCATGGCCCAGGATATTTTGGATTTCTCTCGTCTTGAAAACCGGGAATTGGTGTTGGTGCGTGAGCGATTTCAATTGTCCGATGTGTTGGAGACCTTGAATCGTTTGTGGGCCCAAGATGGGCCAGTGTCCAGACCCACCATCACCATCCATGTGGCCTCGGGTGTGTCCGATCATTATTCGGGTGATGCCTCGCGATTGGTGCAAGCCTTGTTCAACTTGCTGTGGGTTGCTGTTCAAAGTTCAGACTCGGGTTCTTTGGTGTTGCAGGTGGTGCATTTGGAGCGGGATCGGGATTTTGAAAATCTGCTGTTGACCGTTCGATCGCAAGCGGTTGACCCAAATTGTCATGGGCCAACCAGCGATGAGCGCCAGACGCAAGCTACATGTGGTGTTGTCGAGCAACAAAGGTCGATGGACTGGCATGTGGCCCTTTGCAAGCAGCTGGCTTTGCTGATGGGAGGCGATCTGCAAGCCCAGCCCGATGAGGATGGCAGAACCGTCTGGGGTTTGAAGCTTCGGCTTCAAGCGTGCAACGCTGGGGTCCATCGGACGCCAGAGGCCTTGGCGCGGTCTTGGCCTGGCACCCGCATCCTGGTGGTGGACGATCACCGTTCCATTCGGGATATTGTCAAACACGTTTTGGAAATGTCACAGGTCACGGTGGATGCGGCCGAAAATGGTTGGATGGCGCTGCAGATGATGGAAAGCCTCTCTTATGACCTGGTGTTGATGGATTTGCAAATGCCTGTGATGGGGGGGATGGATGCCACCCGCCATATTCGAAAGCAAGCCCGGTTTCAAAATTTGCCCATTGTGGCTTTGTCAGCTTCAGGTGATGACGATGAGCTTGAGCGGTGGAAGTCTGAGGGCATCACGGACCATTTGGTCAAACCTTTTGACTCTGAGCGATTGTGGTCCGTTGTGCAGCGACACTTGTCGGCCAAAAAAGTCGATTCGCCAAATTGAATGCATGACCCGATCGTCGGGCGGCTTCAGAGTGATCTTGTCTTGAAAAGCCAATGGGCCGCGCCATCGGGAATGCCACTGACGGGTCGACCTTGAAAAAATACCTGCAAGCTGGACCACTTGGGGCTGTGCACCAAAAATGGCGGATCGCCATAGACGCTGCGCGATGCCCCTGCCTTGAGTTCAAGGCTGGTCAGCTGATTTTGTTGGTCACGAACGCACAGGCTGACATCTTGCGAGGCTAAAAAGTGGATGTAATTGCCCGCCTTGATCGGATGGGCGGGTTCGTAAGCAAAGCTGGCGTGCCGAAGTTGGCCATCGCAGGCACTGACTTCTGGCTTGGGGGAGTGGGTCCAGGCGGTGCCTACGGCGGCTGAGCTGGGCATTGGCTGCAGGGCGTTCAAATTCAGCGAGGAGATGGCGATGTCGTCACTCGGGTCTGAATGAGGCTTTGCTGCATGGCCCGGCTCGGTTTGTGGCTTGCTCAGATTGAACAAGGGCTGCGCGTTTGGGGTGAATGCCAAACGCGGCCCCCACAGCTGCCAAGTCATCCAAGTCAGGCCACCCATCAGCAGCAAGGCGCTGGCTTGACGAGGGGTGATGAAACGAAAGCTTGGCCTGTGGCTTGGTGGTGTAACGGGGCCCAAGCTGGCAACTGTTGAAGTGCCCAGAGTCTGCTCAATGTTCTGCGGTTCATCAGGGGGAACCCATTCATGGCCTAATTTTTTGAGCAATTTGATGCCGGTATTGGCTTTGATCTGCGGGTTGTAGAAGCTGCCTGTACCGTGGCCTTCCAGTTCTTGGAGTTGGGCCAATGACAGGGCGTTGAGTCGAGCAAAGACCAAGCTGTCGGTTTTTGCTTTTTCTCTCAGTTGCTGAAGAAGCTGGGCTTCCTCTGTTCGCCAAATCAGGTTTGTATTCATGGTGCACCCTCTTCGAATCGAGCATGTTCCCAATGATTGAATGTCACGGCGTCGGCACAGTTCATGGCTTGTCGTTTGTCATGATGGCAAGGAGTGTTGCGCTTGGGCCCATGGCGTGATCTCTTTCAGGGAGTAATAAAGAGGATTTTAGAGTTACTTTTTTGAAATACTCAAGCCCCCTTAAGGCCACCCACCCCAGAGATGGTCGTCGTGTTTCAAAACTGCCGAGCCCATGGCGCTGCCCTGGAGTCCCAGGGGTATGGCTGCCCCTGATGGCGGGGTGGAGATCAGTCCTTGCGCACAGTAAAGATCAAGTCCAGCGCACTTTGCTGCCCCGCTTGCGCTCGCAGTGTCAGACGCCGCGAAAGGTCGTAAAAAATGTACAGACTGCCAAACGTGCCGCTCAGGCTGCTTTCATACGCCATGTAAAAGTCTTTGGACAGGCGCTTGCCCAGGGTGACAGCCGCGCCTGTGGCGTTGATGTCTGAGCGGCTGCCGCTGGCCAGTGAGATTTCGTCCAGGCCCAGACTGTTGGCCAATTCACCACTCAGGCTCTTGCCGTTGCCGCTCAACAGGACCAAAGCGGCTTGTTGCAGAACGGCCGATTCGGCCCCGCCGCTGGCCGCCGAGCGACCTAAAACAAGCCAAGCGAGCTTGTCGGCATCGGGCATCTCGGGGTCGGCGTAAAGGCGTATGCGTGGCAGCAAGGCGGTGCCAGACACCTGCACCCCGACACGCTGAGAGAGGTTGGGGCGCAGGGCAATGATGTCCAGATCGGGGTTGTCATAGGCCCCATTGAACCGCAGCACCCCGGTGTCGATGTCCAGTTGTTGGCCATACGCTTTGTAACGGCCACCTTCTGTGCGCACTTGGCCTGTCAACCTGGGCAGTCCCCGTGTGGCGCTGTTGCTGACCAGAAGGACTTGCCCGGCCAGACGCGTTTGAAGTCCTTGGCCTTGCACCTGAAAGTCCGATCCCAAGTCCAAGCGAATTTGGACATCGGGTGTGCCCAACCAGGATGTGGCGCTGGTGTGAGGGATTTTGGCAGGAGGGGTGATTTCGGTTCGCACCACCTTCACATCACTGCTCAGGCTGGGTGTGCTTTCTTCGGGCAAGATGAACAGGGCCTGGTCTGCTTGCACCAGACCCGACATGCGCCATTGCCCTTTGTCCATTTCGGCTGTGACCTCACCCGAGACGGCCAAGCGCCGATCGGCCCGGTTACTCACGCGCAGGCCCTTGGCTTGCATTTTCAGCAGCAGTTTGGCACTGCCCATGGGGTTGGCCAGCTCAAAAGCCGCGTTGCTGGCTTGCCAACCCAGCTGCCCTTGGGCCTGCAACTCACCACCTTGAGTGCCCGCACCGCGCAGATTCAATCGCTCCAAAATCAGTTGCTGCCCTTGCAAATGTGCGATCAGTTGGCCTTGGCTGAATTCGATGCCTTGCACCGCTGAGCGAACGGCCAGGTTGTCGGCTTGCAAACGGCCCTGCCACTGAGGCTGGCTGCGCGTGCCCGACAGCTCGACGCGGGAAGCCAAAGTGCCTTGAACGCGCCAGCCCGGTGGGGCCAGCAAAGACCAAGCCCCGACTTGTGGCAAATTGGCCTCGATCCAGCCCTGCACGGGCGCTTGTGCTGACCACTGCACACCTGCATCCGACCAATTCAATTGCGTGCTGGCTTGGGCTTTGACAGTGCCCATGTGTTCACTGTCCCAGTTCAGCGTGGTGTCCAGTGCCGAGCCATGGAGGTTCAGTTGCAAGCGGGCGTCACGCAGGCCCGCAGGCAGCCGTTGGCCTGGCATGCTGTCGGTCAGGATGCGCAAGTCACCCCGGCTGCGTTGAATTTGGGCGCTCATGCTCAATTGGGGTTGGGTGCGCATTTGCCATTGACCTTGCAGCAGCACATCACTTTGCATGTCAGCCCCAAGCAGTCCTGGTAGCCATGCCAAAGGCACGTCCTCCCATCGGGCTGCAGCTTGGGTTTGCGCCGCTGCGCCTGAGCCCATCGATTGCCACAAGCCCGCTTCCAGGAACAGCTTGGCCAAGCCTGGTGATGGGCCTTGCACCAGCCATTGCGCTGCATCCCACTGCACACGGCTTGGGGGCATGGCGAGTCGGGCTTGCCAAAGCCAGGGTTTTTGCAATTCCACTCGCCATGGGCGAGAACCCGATGGCACCGCCGCCTCCAGGCGAAAACTTTGTACCTGACCACGCCAATCTGGGCTCGTGGGGTCGTTGCGGTTGGCCGACATCTGGGTTTTCAGGTTGAGCGTGTCGTTGCCATGTGCCAAGCCCAAGTCGGCTTGGGCCTGCAGTTCTTTCAAATGGCCTTGGATTTGAATTTGCCCTGATCGTAGCAACCAAGGCGTCGCTTTGGCTGGGCTGTACTGCAGGCGCGGCGCGGACATGGTGACTTGGATGGCTGTGTCAGCCTGGTCAAATCCACCTTGCCAATCGGCTTTGATTTGACCCCGTCCGGACGCCTGCAGGCCTTGTATTGCGGGGGCCAAAAAAGGAAAACGCAACAGCCAGGCCAGGCTTTGTTGGGCATCTTGGACATCGACCTCCAGTCGGCCTTGGCCCTGGTTGGGCGCACCAAGGCCCTGCACTTGGGCTTGAAGTCCAGGCAAGCTCAACTGTGCCTGGCCTTGCAAGGATTGTTGCTGGGGGTGGTATTTGAATTGGCCGTTGAGCCGCGCTTGAGCGGCCTCCAAGTTCAAGCTGCGGATGTCCCATTCTTGCGGGGACCACTGACCTTGAAGTTGCAGATGCTGCCATTGCAGTGGGTTGCTGCTGTTTGGGGGCGCGGTGGGTGTGCCCGACCGTGAAGAGGGCACCACACTCAGGTCTGCCGACAAGGCGATGGGGCCAATGCCCGTGTCGCTGGCTTTGAGCTGGCCTTGCACGGGCGGGCCGGCCAAGGCGGTGTGCAACTGGGCCGGTGTCAGTGCTTGGAGCTCAATGTGGCCAGTCCAGCCTTTGGCGGTTTGTTGTCCAGCACCTGCCAACTGCCCCCCCGCCAACTGTGCTTTGGCCTGTGACACGGTCCAAAGACCTTGTTGGTAATCGGCTTGGAGCGTGAGTTGCGACGCGGGCAAGCGTTGCTGGTCCCAGGGGCCTGCATGCGTGTTTTGCCATTCGGTGTCCAAGTGCCAGCCCTGGCCATCGGGCGTGAGTTGGGTTTGTCCGCTCAGTCGGGTTTGGGGGGCACCAGGCCACAAGAGGGCCAAGTCCAAGGCTTGGGCTTGCAGCAGCGCCTGCACGACAGGTTGCGCTTGCCAGGGCTGAAGGCGGGCTTGCATTTGCAGTGCCATGGCCTCGAGAGGCGCGTTTGCATTTTTTCGGGTGGTGGGCTTGGAGGGGGCGAGTTGGGCTTGCGCGGTCAGCTCGGCCTTGTCACCAGAAAGCGGACCTTGCACCGAGGCCTCCAGTGACAGCACACCGGCCTTTTGAGCCCACGGGTCCGCTAGTTGGATCTGTCCTTGGATGCGCATGTCCAAAGCCATGGGGGCCACCGCTTGCAATTGCGCGGTCCCGCTGTACTGCCCCTTGGCCACTTGGCCTTCGTCCAGGGTGAGCGTGTGCAAGCGCTGGTCGTAGCCATAGTGGCCGCGCAGACCGGTGGCCACGGCTTGTGCTTTGTTGTGCCAAGTGATGCGGTCGATTTGCCAGTCCAATTGCACAGGCATGGGCAAGGTCAGTGAACTCAGGGCGGAAGTGGAGGACGCGGGGCTTTGGTCGTCGAGGTGCAATGCGCCCACACGCAAGGACTGGATGGGCCAAGGTTGATGCCAAAAACGGGACCAATCAAGTTGCACATGGGCTTGGTTCAGCTCGATGCGCAAGCCATTTTTTTCCCACACGAGTTGGCCAATCGGGCCGCCTTGTTGCAAATTGCCCGAAACTTCCAGTGCTTGCAAGCGCTGACCTGCGGGCAGCGCCCAGTTCACCCCTTTGATCACAGCGCCCAAAGAGCCTGAAGTGCCTGACCACAGCCACAAAGCCCATGCCAAACCCATCAAAACCAAAGGGCCCAGCAAAGCCGACAAGGCCATGGCTGAGCCCGCACGCCAAAAGGCGAACCGTCGCAAGGTCGGTGGGGCCGGGGAGGGCGTGGGAGGAGGCGTCAAAATGTGAATCCCACATTCATGTGCAAGCGCAGTTTGTGCACGGATTGACCATAAGCCAAATCAATGCGAACAGGCCCCACCGGGCTGCGCCAGCGGGCCCCCACGCCCATGCCCACTCGGGCTTTGAGCTGCTGGGTGGCATTGGTCACGGTGCCCGCATCGATAAACACAGCGCTCTCCCATTCGCTGCGTTGGTGATTCACCGTGATGGGCCTTTGCCACTCCAGACTGCCCGTGGCCAAGTAGCGACCGGCCAGCACCAAACCATTGGCCTGTTCGATGCCAATGCTGCCAGGCGCATAGCCCCGCACACTGTGGTCACCACCGGCCAAAAACAGCTGGGTCGATGGCAACTCGTTGGAGTTCTTGCTCACCACACCGCCCAGTTCGGCCCTCAACGACAAGCGCCCCGCCTTGTCCCCCAAGGGCTGCAAAAACAATCCCTTGGACAACCAGCGAACGTAGGGAATTTTTTGGTTGCCCAAGGTGAAACCAGCCCCCAACTCAACGCCCCAGCCCAGCCCCTGATTGGGAAAAGGCAGGCTGTCAAAGTTGCGCCAAGTCCAGGCGTAATTGCCGCTGATGGACTCTTGTTGTCCCCCAAGTCCATCTAGATTGATTTCTGCCGCATCGTATTGGGCATAGTACGAGCGGTCGATGCGCTCACCCAATTGGGTGCGACCCGCACGCCAGCGCTGGCTGTTGACCAGAAAACCGGTCAGTTTTTCTTGCTCCAGTTTGAGTGAGGTGTTCCAACGCCAAAGGCTGCTGTCGGGGGGGGCCAACAGGTCCAGGCCTGCGCTTTGCAGCTGCTTGTCCCAAGCCAATTTGCTGACCGAGCGCCAGCCCAGACCCGGAACTTGGTGGTGGGTGTGTTCCGCGGTGAGGCGTGCACCACTGTCACTTCGCACGCCCACACCCAAGACCCATTTTTGTCGCATGGCCTCTTTCAGTTCAATTTTCACCGGGGCCGCTTGCGCAGGCCCTTCCGAGTCAAGACTGACAAACACCGAGTCATAGAAACCGCTGGTCACCAAGCGCTGCTGCGCTTCGAGCAATGCGCTCTGGCTGTAGAGGGTGCCCAGGGGCAAGCGGGCCAATCGTTGGACCTGTTCGCTGCCATAGTGTGCTGTGCCGCTGATGTTCGTTGGCCCCAACAAAACCGAGGGCCCTGAATCGAAACTCAGGCTCAGCTGGACTTGGTTGCTGGTGGCATCCACCAAGGCCTGACTGCCCACCATGCGGCCCCATGGGTAGCGTTGGGCCAACAGTTGGCGCAGTGCCTGCGTTTTGGCACGGGTCCAGTCGGCCTGTGTAAAGGGCTCCCCTTCAGGCAAAGTCCATCCTTGAACGATCTCTTGTTTTTGTGTCAAGGCTTGCTCGTTTTGAGCAATATCGCCTTGCCACTGCCACTGCACTTGGGCGATGCGGGCAACGGGACCTGTGACCACGGACAAGTGCACCCGTCTGGCCGCTGTGGCACCTTCTGCAGGTGTTTGTGTCCAGGCGATTTGCGGGTTGAAAAAACCCAAAGTCGCCAGCAAGTCACGCACCTGCACATCGGCATCCAGGAGCAAACGGGACAACTCGGTGTCATCCAAGTCATTCAGACTGGCATAGCGTTGCAAGGCCAAATGTTGCTCCAGCCAAAGGCGGATGCTTTTGTCTTCGGTACTCACCACCAAATCAAAGGCTGGGGGGGAAGGAGAGGGTGGCGTGTCGGCCACGCAGGCTGTGGCCAATGTCAGGCCAAACAGCAAGGTGCAGGCGGCACGACTGAGGCCTGTCTTGCGCGGCCCAAAGGCCTGGCCACCTCGTGGGGTCATTGAAAAGATGGCCAGCAACGCTGGCCGTTTCATTTGCTCAGCATGCGCATCGCATCTTCCAGGCCCTTGAGGGTCAGTGGAAACATGCGGTTGCTCATCAGCTGCTGGATGATGGAGATGCTTTGGCGGTATTGCCACACGCCTTGCGGCTCGGGGTTGATCCAGGCGAACTTGGGGAAAGTGTGGGTCAGGCGTTGCAGCCATTCGGCCCCGGCTTCTTCGTTGTTGTATTCAACGCTGCCGCCTTTTTGCAAAATCTCATAGGGGCTCATGGTGGCGTCCCCAATGAAAATCAGCTTGTAGTCCTTGTTGTACTTGCGCAAGATGTCCCAGGTTGGAAACTTCTCGGCGTAACGGCGCTTGTTGTTCTTCCACATGAAGTCATAGACGCAGTTGTGGAAGTAATAAAAATCCAGGTGCTTGAACTCGGCCTTGACGGCCGAGAACATTTCTTCGACGCGGGCAATGTGTTCGTCCATGGTGCCGCCCACGTCCATGAGCAGCAGCACTTTCACATTGTTGTGGCGCTCTGGCCGCATCAAGATGTCGAGGTAACCCGCGTTGGCCGCGGTTTTGCGGATGGTACCGTCCAGATCGAGTTCTTCCACCGAGCCTTCACGCGCAAAGCGGCGCAGGCGGCGCAGCGCCACTTTGATGTTGCGCGTACCCAGCTCTTGGCTGTCGTCATAGTCTTTGTAGGCCCGCTGGTCCCAGACCTTGACCGCGCTTTTGTTGCCGCCCTTGCCGCCGATGCGGATGCCTTGTGGGTTGTAGCCGCCGTTGCCAAAGGGCGAGGTGCCGCCGGTGCCGATCCACTTGTTGCCGCCCTCGTGGCGTTCCTTTTGTTCTTCGAGGCGCTTCTTGAGGGTCTCCATCAACTCGTCCCAGCCCATCTTCTCGATGGCGGCTTTTTGCTCGGGCGTGAGTTCCTTTTGCAGGATTTTTTCCAGCCAGTCGAGCGGCACGTCCTTGGTGAAGTCGGTCAGCATCTCCACGCCCTTGAAGTAAGCGCCGAAAGCCTTGTCGAACTTGTCGAAGTGCTTTTCGTCCTTGACCATCACGGTGCGGGCCAGGTGGTAAAAATCGTCGATGCTGCAGGCATCAGACGCCGGGCCCACCACATTGGCCTGCAGTGCTTCGAGCAGCGTCAGGTATTCGCGCACAGACACAGGCAATTTGGCAGCGCGAAGGGTGTAGAAAAAATCGATCAGCATGACGTCTTTCTGTCCTCAGGCTCGCAGGCGTGCGAGTTGGTAGTCCAAGTGCGTTTTCACATTGGGCCATTCACTGGCAATGATGCTGTAAACGCAGGTGTCGCGCAGTGCGCCAGCGCCCAAAGGGTGCGGGTTGATCTGGTGGCTGCGCAGCACGCCGTCCAGTTTGGCACCCAAACGCTCGATGGCGCGGCGGCTTTGTTGGTTGAAAAAATGCGTGCGGAACTCCACCGCGATGCAGTTCAGTTGCTCAAAAGCGTGAGCCAGCAGCAGGCGCTTGGCCTCCGTGTTGAGCGGGCTGCGCTGCACGCTTTGGCGGTACCAGGTCGAGCCGATTTCGACCCGGCGGTTGGCCGCGTCGATGTTCATGTAAGTGGTCATGCCCACGGCCTGGCCAGTGGCCGGGTCGATGACGGCAAACGGGCACATGCTGCCCTTGGCCTGCAAGTCCAGGCGGCGGCTGATTTCAGCCGCCATGCCTTCGGGTGTGGGGATGGCGGTGTACCAGTGGTTCCACAGCTCACCGTCGCGCACGGCTTCCACCAGGGCGTCATGGTGTGCGTGCGACAGTTGCACAAGCTGCACGTGCCGAGCCGAGAGACTGATGGGTGAGGTCCAAGGATTCATGATGGGTCGCTGTCGTGGTGTTTGGCTTTTTGTTTGCCGCGCCAATAGCGGGCCAAGTGCAAACCCGCTCCACCGCCTAAGCCCACCAGCAAAATGCCGCCAATGCTGGCGTTGTCGTAACCGGCGCTGAAAATATTCAGCCCCAACCATTGGCCTGCCCAGTAACCGGCCAAAGCACCGCCGACAAAACCAACAGCGTCCGAGATGCCTTCCATGAAAGGGTTGGGAGTGGTCATGGGATCTCGTTCAACGGTTGCGCTGGTTCATGAAGACCAGCTTTTCAAACAAGGTCACGTCCTGCTCGTTTTTGAGCAAGGCACCCACCAGCGGAGGCACTGACAATTTTTGGTCTGCGCTTTGCAGGGCTTCGAGTGGAATGTCTTCGGCCACCAGCAGCTTGAGCCAATCGAGCAGTTCGCTGGTTGATGGCTTTTTCTTCAAACCGGGCAAGTTGCGCACGTCGTAAAAAGTCTTGAGGGCCAGGGCCAGCAGGTCTTTTTTGAGCGTGGGGAAGTGCACATCCACGATCTGGCGCATGGTGTCCGCTTCGGGGAACTTGATGTAGTGGAAGAAGCAGCGGCGCAAGAAGGCGTCAGGCAGCTCTTTTTCGTTGTTCGAAGTGATGAAGACCAGCGGGCGGGTCTTGGCCTTGATCAATTGGCGTGTCTCGTAGCAATAAAACTCCATGCGGTCGATCTCACGCAGCAGATCGTTCGGGAACTCGATGTCGGCCTTGTCGATCTCGTCGATCAGGATGGCCACAGGCGTCTCGGAGGTGAAGGCCTGCCACAGAACACCCTTGATGATGTAGTTCTCGATGTCCTTGACCTTTTCTTCACCCAGTTGGCTGTCACGCAGACGGCTCACGGCGTCGTATTCGTACAGGCCTTGCTGGGCCTTGGTGGTGGATTTGATGTGCCACTGCAGCAGGGGCAAACCCAAGGCCTCGGCCACTTCTTCGGCCAACATGGTTTTGCCAGTCCCAGGCTCACCTTTGACCAAAAGGGGGCGTTTGAGGGTGATGGCGGCGTTCACCGCCAGCATCAGGTCGGGTGTGGCGACGTAGTTTTCGGTACCTTGGAATTTCATGGTGGACAGTTCTCAAAAACAGGAATGAAGCTTGTCAGGATTATGAGGGCCAGCCCGATATAATCCGCAGTTGATTTTTATCAATCATTTGGATTGTGTGAGCAAAATGAACAAGCTGTTGACCTCGATGTTTGCCTTGGCTGTCGCTTCTGTGACCGCCGTTTCCGCCCATGCCCAGGAAATCAAGGGCGATGCCAAAGCTGCAGAGCAAAAAATTGCCATGTGCATTGGCTGCCACGGTATTCAAGGCTACCAAGCCAGCTTTCCTGAGGTCTATCGCGTTCCGATGATTTCTGGTCAAAACGCCAAGTACATCGTTTCCGCGCTCAATGCCTACAAAAAAGGCGAGCGCAAGCACCCCACCATGCGCGGCATTGCCGACACTTTGACAGACCAGGACATGGCCGATCTGGGTGCCTACTATGAATTGCATGGCAAAACCGAGCCTGTGACCAAGGCACCCAAGGCGCCCGATGCCAAAGTCGCTGCTTTGTTGCAAAAAGGTGCCTGCATTTCTTGCCACGGTGACAACTTCGCCAAGCCCATTGACCCGAGCTACCCCAAAATTGCAGGCCAGCACAAAGATTTTCTGTTTGTGGCGCTCAAGTCCTACAAGGTTGAAAACCAGGCCACATGGGGCCGCAACAATGGTGTGATGGGCGGCATTGCCAAGCAGTTCTCCAATGCAGAACTCAAAGCCATGGCCTCATACATTGGTTCTTTGGAAGGCGACATGAAAGTGGTGCCGCAGTCCAAATTCCGCTGAACTGTCTGAACCTGATACCCAACAAAAAACCCGCTGCTGCGGGTTTTTTGTTGTCTGTTCGCCTGGGTTCGTGGGCCCTGGCCTCAGTCTTGGGTGGCGTTGCGCTGCACACAGGCGATGTAGGACTCGCCGTCTGGCATGCGGCCTGAGCGCTGACTTTCAAAGATCATGCTTCCGAGGCATTCCATGGCCCGGTGGTGCGCGTCGTGCAGCGAGTTGAGCCGATGCGTCAGCAATTCCACGGCCTGCCGGATACCCCGGGGTTGGTCGATGCTGGATTGTTCGCTGATCGACAGGTGCATTGAGAGGTGCAAAAACGGGTTGGTCCGGTTCGGGTCGTCGCTCAGCATGTTGGCCAGGGCGGCATCGACGTCGGCGAGTTCGGCATGGTATTCGGGGTGCTCATCGATCCACTGGCTGACCAGCATTTCCATGGGTTCGAGCGTTGCAGTCGTGCGGGCTTTGGCGTAAACACCACAAAAAAAGCGCCGGACATCGGCTTGAGAAGGTTGAATCAACATGGTTCAAAAAAGCAGTAAAACCGACCGATCGGTCGGTTAATGACATAAAATCTGAAAGTCAGCACAATACTGCATGTTAAACGCAGACACTTCCATCACCTTCCAGAGACAAACATGAATCAAGCCTTTATTTGCGACGCGATCCGTACCCCCTTTGGCCGCTATGGCGGTGCCCTGAGCAGCGTGCGCACCGACGACCTGGGTGCAGTGCCCCTGCGTGCCTTGATGGCCCGCAACCCCAACGTGGACTGGGCCGCAGTGACCGACGTGCTGTACGGCTGCGCCAACCAGGCGGGTGAAGACAACCGCAACGTGGCCCACATGGCCAGCTTGCTGGCGGGTTTGCCGATTGACGTGCCCGGTGCCACCATCAACCGCCTGTGCGGCTCGGGTCTGGACGCCATTGGCACCGCCGCCCGCGCCATCAAGGCCGGCGAAGCCGGTTTGATGATCGCCGGTGGTGTGGAAAGCATGAGCCGCGCCCCGTTTGTGATGCCCAAGGCCGAAACGGCCTTCAGCCGCAACAACGCGGTGTACGACACCACCATTGGCTGGCGCTTCATCAACAAGCTGATGAAAGCCCAGTACGGCGTGGACTCCATGCCAGAGACCGCCGAGAACGTGGCCACCGACTACAAGATCGAGCGCGAAGCGCAAGACCTGATGGCCTACAACAGCCAACTGCGCGCTGTGGCCGCCATCAAGGCAGGTCATCTGGCTCGCGAGATTGTGGGCGTGAGCATTCCCCAGAAAAAGGGTGACGCGATCATCGTCGACACCGACGAACACCCGCGTGAAACCAGCCTCGAAGCGCTGGCCAAACTCAAAGGCGTGGTGCGCCCGGACGGCACCGTGACCGCAGGCAACGCCTCGGGTGTGAACGACGGCGCTTGCGCTTTGTTGCTGGCCGACGAAGCCACCGCTGCCAAAAACGGCCTGACCCCCAAAGCCCGCATCGTGGGCATGGCCACGGCCGGTGTGGCCCCACGCGTGATGGGCATTGGCCCTGCGCCCGCCACGCTCAAAGTGCTGGCCCAAACGGGTTTGACCATCGACCACATGGACGTGATCGAGCTGAACGAAGCCTTTGCAGCGCAAGGTCTGGCCGTGATGCGCATGCTGGGCCTCAAAGACGACGACGCCCGCGTGAACGCCTGGGGCGGCGCGATTGCCTTGGGTCACCCGCTGGGTGCTTCGGGTGCCCGCTTGGCCACCACCGCCATCAACCGCCTGCAGCAAACCGCTGGCCGCTACGCACTGTGCACCATGTGCATCGGCGTGGGCCAAGGCATTGCGTTGATCATCGAGCGGGTGTGATCCTCGTTTAGCTCGCAGTTCGTAGGTCGGCACCTTCAGGTCCGACATGAAGCGTGGTGGGCAGTTGCCGTTTGAAAATGTCGCCTCGCGAGAGAGTGGCTGTTGGACCTGAAGGTCCGACCTACAAGAAAGCTGTCTGACCGGCCACGCTCAAATTACATGGTGCTCGTTGATGGGTTGCCGTTTTGCCACCAGCCCCTTCGGGGGCTTTTTTCTGCCTGCTCAAGCTCCTCGGCACTGACTTCGATTTCAAGGCGCAGCAGCGCCGCGCCCATGGCTTTGCCCAGGTTGTCGAGGCGCAGGTTGCGTGCACCGCCGCCTTGCAAAGCGCCGTGCAGAACGAACTTCATGGCCAAAATGTTGGGCAAAGGCCAGGCGTCCACTTGGCCCGGTAGCCATGGCGCAAAGTGGGCCTGCACTTTGGCGGCCGTGACTTCGCGTTCCAAGAGGCGATAGCCCGCCTCGTTCCAGGCAAACAGGCCAAAGTCCACCCAGTCGGCTTTGTCGCCGCTGCGGGCGTGGGCGATGCGGGCCAAGGGAATTTTCACAAGGGGTGAGGTCATGCGCCGGGCTCCAGAATCTCAACACGGGCTTGAACACGGTCACGCGCAATCAAGGTGGGCCAAATGCCCAGCAAGGCGCTGGCGCTGTTCATGCCTTGAAAGCCGCAGGTGTAAGCCGGGCCACTCAACGCCATCCAGGGGAACAATCGGCCAAAGCCATCGGCCACGGCTTTGGAGCGGGTGCGAAGCACAATGCGCACCCAGATCTCGGCGCGCTCGTTTAACTCGGCCGCTGGCGGCAAAGGTGCCAGTGGGCCGTGCGCCGAATTCAGCCCCGGGTATTCCACAAACAGCTCGTCAAAAGGCATTTGGCGCTCTTTGAGTTGGCTGCGGACCATGGCCTCGGCTGCCTGCACCTTGTCCCACGCATCGGGCCATGAAAAGCCCCAGCTGACCTCGGCCTTGAAGCCGTCCTGAAAACCGGCCACCACTTTGAGCTGATCGGTGGGGGCGCTGCCCTGGGCCCCGGTCAAGCGCACGCGGTGCTGGCCCTCGTCGTGCAACTGAATCTGACCCATGTCGAGCACCACATCGGGCGAAAAATACGCATGCGGGTTGTGCACCTCGTACAGCAGTTGTTGGCGCACGGTGTCAAAGTTGACCAGGCCACCCGTATCGGGTGCTTTGGTGATGAAAGCCGTACCGTCCGGCCAGACCTCGGCAATCGGGTAGCCAATGTGCGCCAAGTCCGGGATGTTTTGCCAGCTGCCTTGGCTGCCAAAGTTGCCGCCGCTGCCTTGGCCAGAGCATTCGAGCAAATGCCCCACCGTCAGGCCCTGCGCCAGTCGGTGAAAGTCTTCAGGGGTGGCCGCATCGGCGAGCTTCCAGCCCAGCGCGTGCACCAGCGGCCCCAGAAACAGCGCGGCATCGGCCACGCGCCCGGTGATCACAATGTCGGCCCCTTGGTCCAGTGCGTCCACGATGGGTTGTGCGCCCAAATAGGCATTGCCAAACACCAGCCGCTCGCGCACGCTGGCCACGTCGGCGCCGTTCATCATGTGGTCAAAGCCTTCGCTGGGTGCTTGCAGTTGGGCCAGCACATCGTCGCCGCTCACCACCGCAATGCGCGGGTGCCAGCCTGCGGCGGCCAAGGCTTTTTGCACCGCCTGCGCCGCGCCCATGGGGTTGAGGCCGCCCGCGTTGCAAACGAAGCGCACACCACGCGGCTGCATCAGGGGCCACAGGCGCAAAAGCATGGGCAACACATCGCGGGCGTAACCCAGTGTGGGGTCGCGTTGTCGGTCTTTTTGCAAGATGGCCAGCGTCAATTCGGCCAGGTGGTCACTGGCGATGAATTGCACCTGGCCGCGTTCGATACTGGCGACCACGGGCTCCCAGTTGTCCCCGTAGAACCCGAGCCCGGATCCGATGCGTATGGCATTTGTCATGAAGGGATATTGAAGCCTTGTGTGTGAGTTCGAATGGGGGACAACCCCTAGGGAAAGTCTCGTGTAAGACATGCACAATCGCACGATCGTTCGCAAATGCTTTTTCGGCACTTCAAGAGTGTCCAATCAGCGCGTGAACATGGCCAGACAGAACCAAGAGGAGACAGGCGTGCAATTGCTGCAACTGCTGATCAGCGGTGTGGCCCAGGGCTGTATTTACGGACTCATTGCCCTGGGTTTCGTGCTGATTTACAAGGCCACCGAAACGGTGAGCTTTGCCCAGGGCGACCTGATGATGGTGGGGGCTTTTTCGGGCCTGGCTGCCATGACGCTGCTGGGCTTTCCCTTTTGGATTGCGGTGCCCGCAGCCATCGTGGCCATGGGCATTTTTGGTGTCTTGGTCGAGCGCCTGGTCATTCGCCCCATCCTCGGACAACCGGCTTTTTCCATCGTCATGCTGACCATTGGTGTGGGCTATGTGCTGCGCGGCCTGATCACCATGATCCCCGACGTGGGCACCGACACCCACACCATGCCCGTGCCCTATGCGGGTGAGGTGTTGCGCCTGGGTGGCTTGGTGATCGCGGCCGAGCAAATGGTGGTGATCGGCGCCACCGGCATCTTGTGCCTGGGCCTGTTTGCCATGTTCAAGTACAGCAAGCTGGGCATCGCCATGCAGGCGGCCTCGCAAAACCAGTTGGCCGCTTATTACATGGGCATCCCGGTCAAACGTATCAATGGTCTGGTCTGGGGCTTGGCGGCCGGTGTGGCGGCGGTGGCCGGTCTGCTCTTGGCACCCATCACTTTTGTGCACGCCAACATGGGCTTCATTGGCCTCAAAGCTTTTCCGGCTGCGGTGGTGGGGGGCTTTGGCAGTTTGCCCGGTGCCATCGTGGGCGGTCTGGTGATTGGCATCGTCGAGTCGCTCTCGGGCTTTTATCTGCCCGAAGGTTTCAAGGACATCGCGCCCTACATCGTGGTGTTGCTCATGCTGGTGCTCAAGCCCAATGGCTTGTTCGGCGAGCAACTGCGCAAGAAAGTCTGAGGCTCCGGCATGCGTTTCATCTTCAAAACCGAATACAACCAGGACATCACCCTGGCCAAACACGGCGGCCATGTGTTCTGGTACAGCTTGCTCGCCATCTTTTTGGTGGTGGCACCCTGGGCCGTGCCCGAGTACTGGCTGGCGCAGCTGACCTTTGTGCTGATCTACGCGGTGGTGGGCCTGGGTCTGATGCTGCTGGCGGGTTTCACGGGTCTGTTCTCGCTGGGTCACGCCGCGTTTTTGGGCGTGGGAGCTTACACCCAGGCTGTCATGGTCAATGCCGGGGTGCCGTTTCCGCTGGCGCTGGTGTGTGCGGGCGTGTTCTCGGCCATGGCGGGCGTGATCGTGGGCCTGCCTGCGCTGCGCGTCAAAGGCATTTACCTGGGCATGGCCACACTGGCTTTCGGCTTTATTGTTGAAGAGGGCATGGCCCGCTGGGAAAGCGTCACGGGCGGCAATGCGGGCCTGATGGTCAGCTACCCCAAGCTGGGCGGCTGGACACTGGACAGCACCGAAGAGTTTTACTTCCTTTGCCTGGTGGTGACGGTGGGCGCCACGCTGGCCATCGTCAACCTGCTGCGCTCGTCCACGGGCCGCGCTTTTGTGGCCATCCGTGACTCCGAAATTTCGGCGCAAAGCATGGGCATCCACCTGGCGCGTTACAAGACCTTGTCATTTGCCTTGTCAGCTGCACTGGCGGGCATTGGCGGCGCTTTGTACGCCCACAAAATCCAGTTCCTCTCGCCCGAGCAGTTCAGCATCATCCAGTCGATTGACTTGCTCTTGATGGTGGTGATCGGTGGCCTGGGCTCAATCCACGGGGCCTTTTTGGGTGCGATTTTCCTGATCGTCATGCCGCAGCTGATTTCCTTGGGCAAGGACTTTTTGCCAGCCGCGATTGGTGGTGCTGCCGGTTTGCAGGGCACGGTCTACGGCATGGTTCTGATCGCCTTTGTGTTGTTCGAGCCCATGGGCCTGTATGGGCGCTGGCTCAAGGTACGCACCTGGTTCCAGTTGTTCCCGTTTTACCGCCGTGGCCTGTTCAAGCGCCAGAAATCGTTCCAGAAATCGGACCGCCTGAAATGAACGCAGACATTCTTTTATCCGCACAAGAACTGAGCGTGCGCTTTGGCGGTGTGCTGGCCGTGAACAAGGTCAGCTTCGACGTCAAGCGCGGCGAGGTCTTCACCCTGATCGGCCCCAACGGCGCAGGCAAGACCACCGTCTTCAACCTGATCAGCCGCATCTACACGCCCACCACGGGCGTGATCGACTACGCTGGGCCACAAGGCACGCTGCGCCTGACCGACCAGCAGCCGCACCAGATTGCAGGCTTGGGCATTGCCCGCACGTTTCAGAACATTGAATTGTTCGAGCACGCCACCGTGCTGCAAAACCTGCTGATTGGCCGCCACACACACCGCAAGACAGGCGTCTGGAGCGAGATGTTCTTCAGCAGCAAAACCCGCGCGGCCGAGATCGAGGCGCGTGAAAAAGTCGAGGAAGTGATTGATTTTCTGGACCTGCAACACCACCGCGACTCGATGGTGGCTGGCCTGCCGTACGGCGTGCGCAAAGTGGTCGAGTTGGCGCGGGCCTTGTGCACCGAGCCGAAATTGCTCTTGCTCGACGAGCCGTCGTCAGGCCTGAATGTCGAAGAAACCGAAGACATGGCGTTCTGGATTTCGGACATCAAAAACGAGCTGGGCATCACCGTGCTCATGGTCGAGCACGACATGAGCCTGGTGTCCAAAGTGTCCGACCGCGTGTTGGCCATGAGCCAGGGCGAAGAACTGGCCACCGGCACGCCCAGCCAGGTGCAAAGCGACCCGGGTGTGATCGAGGCCTATTTGGGCTCGGTGGACGATGTGTCCAGCCTGCGCCGCGAAAACTATGTGCCCGGAGGTGCCGCATGAGCGCAGCCAACCCCATTCTGAACGCGGCCGCTGAGCCCGTTTCTGACAACGTGATGCTCAAGCTGCTCAACGTGGAGAGCGCCTACGGCCCGATCAAGGCCATCCGTGGCGTGAGCCTGCAGGTGCGCCAAGGCGAAATCGCCACCGTGCTTGGCTCCAATGGCGCGGGCAAGACCACCATCCTCAAAACCATCAGCGGCATCATCGACCCGCGCAAGGGCTCGATCGAGTTCAAAGGCCAGAGCATCACCGCGCAAGACCCGGCCATCATCGTGCAGCGCGGCCTGATGCATGTGCCCGAAGGCCGCGAGGTGTTCCCGCTGCTGTCGATTCGCGACAACCTGCTCATGGGGGCCTTCACCCGCAAGGACCGCGATGGCGTGGCCCGAGACATGGAAGCCGTTTACAACTACTTCCCCATTCTGCGCGAGCGGGCTGCGCAAGACGCGGGTTTGCTCTCGGGCGGACAGCAGCAGATGCTGGCCATCAGCCGCGCCCTCATGGCCAACCCCGATTTGATCTTGCTGGACGAGCCCAGCTTGGGCCTGAGTCCCAAGTTGACGAAGGAAATCTTTGAGATCGTGGTGCGCATCAACCGCGAGCGCGGCACCACCATCTTGCTGGTGGAGCAAAACGCCAACATGGCGCTCAATGCCTCGGACTACGGCTATGTGCTGGAAAACGGTCGCATCGTCATGGAAGACAGCTGCGCCCGCTTGCGTGAAAAGGACGACATCAAGGAGTTCTACTTGGGCATGAAGGAAGAAGGCGTGCGCGCTGACCGCCGCTGGAAAAAGAAGAAAACCTGGAGATAAGACATGAGCCAACTCTGGGACACCTCCGGCATCGCGCCGCAAAAAAATGTCGTCATGGTGGGCGAGACCATCCCCGCCATTTTCTGGAACGCGGTGGCCGCACGCGGGCCGAATGTTTGGATGCGCCAAAAAGACCTGGGCATCTGGCGCAGCTGGACCTGGAATGAGACCGCGCAAGCCGTGCGCGAAATCGGCCACGGCCTGATGGCGCTGGGTTTTGAGGCTCGGCACACCGCCTCCATCTTGTCCAACACCAACATCGAATGGGTGCTGTGCGACCTGGCCGTGCTCAGTGCCGGTGGCGTGTCCAACGGCATTTACCCGACCGACGCGGCCGAGCAGGTGCACTACCTGTGTGAAGACTCGGGCACCCGCGTGCTGTTTGTCGAAGACGACGAGCAGCTCGACAAGGCCCTGGCCGTGCGCGACACCTTGCCTTTGTTGCAAAAGATCGTGGTGTTCGACATGGACGGTTTGCGCGACTTCCATGACCCCATGGTCATCAGCCTCAAACAGCTGCAAGCCTTGGGCCGCGAACATGCCCAGCAGCACCCCGACATGCTCACGCAGCGCAGCGCTGCCTGCAAACCGGAAGATTTGGCCATCTTGGTCTACACCTCGGGCACCACCGGCAAGCCCAAGGGCGGCATGCACAGCCACCACGGGCTGGTCTACACCGTGCGCGGCTACAACACTTTGATCGCCCGCGACGAGCGTGACGAATGCATGTGCTTCTTGCCGCTGTGCCACATCGCCGAGCGCATGGGCGGCGAGTACTTCTCGATGTACACCGGGGCCAAACTCAACTTTGTCGAAAACCCCGAGACGGTGCCCGAAAACGTGCGCGAAATCGCGCCCACCGTGTTCACCGCCGTGCCCCGTGTGTGGGAAAAGTTCTATTCGGGCGTGATGATCGCGCTGAAAGAAGCGGGCGGCTTGCAGCAAGCGGTGTACGGCTGGTCGATTGGCGTGGGCCAGCAGGTGGCCGATTTGGTGTTGGCGAAAAAGCCGGTGCCCACCAGCCTCAAGCTGCGCTTTCATGTGGCGCGTTTGTTGGCCCTCAACAATGTGCGCAAGATGATCGGCATCCACCGCGCGCGATTCTTGGTCACGGGTGCAGCCCCGATTTCCCCCGATTTGGTGCGCTGGTATTTGGCGCTGGGCTTGCCCATGCTCGAAGTCTGGGGCATGACCGAGACCTGCGGTGCCGCCACGGGCGTGCCCGCTGACCGCATCAAACCCGGCTCGATCGGCCCAGCGGCCGAGTACAACGAAATGCGTCTGGACCCGGTCACCAGCGAGATTTTGGTGCGTGGCCCCAACGTGTTCATGGGTTACCTGAACCTGCCCGAAAAAACCGCCGAGACCATCGATGCCGACGGCTGGCTGCACACGGGCGACGTGGGCGTGGTGGACGAGGAAGGGTTTTTCCGCATCACGGACCGGATGAAAGACATCATCATCACAGCCGGGGGCAAGAACATCACCCCGAGCGAGCTGGAAAATGAACTGAAATTCTCGCCCTACGTCACCGACGCGGTGGTGATTGGCGACAAGCGACCTTATTTGACCGTGATCATCATGATCGACCAGGAAAACGTGGAGAAATACGCGCAGGACAATGACGTGCCCTTCTCCAACTACGCCAGCTTGACGCACAGCGCCGAAGTGCAGGGTTTGATCCAAGCCGAAGTGGACCGCGTCAACAAGAAGTTTGCCCGCGTGGAGCAGATCAAGAAATTCTGGCTGCTCGACACCCAACTGACGGCCGAAGACGAAGAACTGACCCCGACCATGAAGCTCAAGCGCAAACTGGTCGAGAACAAATACGCGCCCCAGATCGATGCGATGTACCGCTGATTTTTACCCATCACCCACAGGAGACCTGCAACATGAAACTCAAACTCAGCCTCGTCGCCGCTGCGATGGCCTTGACCGCTGGCGCGGCCATGGCCCAGACGCAAGGCGTGTCCAAAACCGAAATCACGCTCGGCTCCATCCAGGATTTGTCGGGCCCACTGGCCGGCTTTGGCAAGCAGGTGCGCCTGGGCATGATGCTGCGCGTGGACGAGGCCAACGAGCAAGGCGGCATCAATGGCCGCAAGTTCAAGCTGCTGGTCGAAGACTCGGCCTATGACCCCCGCCGCGCCGTGCTGGCCGCGCAAAAGCTGGTCAACCAGGACAAGA
Organism: Limnohabitans sp. 2KL-3; assembly: GCF_001269405.1. Classification (NCBI taxonomy): domain Bacteria; kingdom Pseudomonadati; phylum Pseudomonadota; class Betaproteobacteria; order Burkholderiales; family Comamonadaceae; genus Limnohabitans; species Limnohabitans sp. 2KL-3. Next base: position 99,284 of record NZ_CXON01000002.1, on the reverse strand, counting down.
TTTTTGCCATGATTGGCCACATCGGCACGGCGCAAAACATGGCCGCGATGCCTGTGCAGTTCCAAAAGAACGTGATCAACTTCTTCCCCGTCACGGCCGCGCGCGAAATGTACGAGCCCTTCCACAAGCTCAAGTATTCGTTTGCTGCCACCTACTACGACCAGATGCGTTTGGGTGTGCCGATTCTGGTGAAGGAAAAGAACGCCAAGCAAATCTGTGCCATGCACCAGGATGATGAATTCGGTCTGGAAGTTTTCCGTGGTGCCGAAGCAGGTCTGAAGACCATGGGCATGCAGTTCGCCGAAGTCACTACCTACAAACGCGGCGCGACCGACTTTGCCTCCCAGATGCAAAAGCTGGCCTCGTCCAAGTGCGACTTCGTGGTCATGGGCACCATCATCCGTGAAACCATTGGCGGCATTGCCACGGCTCGCCGCTTGGGCTTCAACCCGACCTTCCTGGGTTCAAGCGCAGCCTACACCGACCTGATCCACAAGCTCGGTGGCCCCGCCATGAATGGTTTCTACGCCACCATGTCGACCCAGCACCCCTACCTGGACGAGGCGGCACAGCCCATCCGTTTCTGGGCCAACAAGTACAAGACCAAGTTCAACGAAGATCCCACCGTGTTCTCGGTTTACGGCTACAACGCCATCGACTCGTTCATGCGCGCCATTGAAAAGTCGGGTGCCAACGTGACCACCGAAAGCATCATCAAGGCCATGGACACCATGGTGATCCCACCCGATATTTTCGGCACAGGCGAGATGACCTTCACCGCCACCAAGCGTTTGGGCAGCAATGCCTCGCGCATGTCGCAGATCACCGACGGCCGCTGGAAAGTGACCTCGGGCTACTTCAGCGACAAGAAGTAAAGCCTGCAGCGATCGCTGCATGACAAAAACCGCCAGCGCTCGCAAGCGCCTGGCGGTTTTTTTGTGAACAATCGGTGCCTGGATACGCCTGCCTTGGAGCGACGCCGTTTGTACACCACCCGCAGATGCCAGCGGCGTTTGTGCAGCACACTCGATCAAAAAGCCCACCTGCTCTGACAATAACCAAACCCTGTAAAAGGGGCCAGTGAATTTCTGCACGTTGTTGGACCACCCCCCAACAGGGACGTTTTCTGTTGTGACCTTGGTACCTGGAGAAAATTGGCTCAAGGACCTGGTCACTCAGAGCCAAAATCTCAAGATGAATGGCTGGGTGTGCATGGTCAACACGGCTGCATCCGGCATTGAAAGAAGGGTTGGCCCAGCGTGCTGCACAAGGTATTCGCGAGGCGGTATGGTTTTTTGCACAGACCCCCGGATGGATCGAAGAAAAAAATTACTCATGCCGTCGACAGATGTTCTACCTCTGTGCCCGTGGCCAGGGCCCGCAAACAGCACTGAATTCCAGTGCAACACTCTTGTTTTTAAGGAATGTTAATTCCAATAATTCAGTAAAAATAAAGTCCTTCAGTCGTTGCAAGCGACCCGGCGTCAGGAATCATCCTCACGCCATGTGGCCGGACTTTCTGGCTGATGAATTGTCTTTAATAACAAAGAGGTGTTTTATGGAAACCATTGCCCCCCTGTGGCTTTGGGCCACGTTTGTGGCCATTGTGTTGGTGTCGCTGTTTGTGGATTTTGTGGTGCTCAAAAAGCAGGGTGCCCATGACATTGGCGTCAAAGAGGCACTGAACTGGTCCCTGATCTGGATCGCGCTGAGCTTTTTGTTCAATGGCTTGTTTTGGTGGGCCATCAAGGACACCACGGGTTCGGTGGAAATGGCCAACACCAAATCCTTGGAGTTCCTCACCGGTTACCTGATTGAAAAATCACTCGCAGTGGACAACATTTTTGTCTTCCTGATGATCTTCACCTACTTTGCGGTGCCCACTAATTTCCAGAAACGTGTGCTCATGATCGGCATCATTGGTGCCATCGTGCTGCGCACGGTGATGATTTTGGTGGGGGGCTGGTTGTTGGCCGAGTTCCACTGGGTGCTGTATGTGTTCGGGGTTTTCCTGATCCTCACCGGTGTGAAGATGTGGTGGGCTGCAGGCAAAGAGCCTGATCTGGAAGACAACCCCGCACTCAAGTTGCTGCGCAAGGTGTTGCCGGTCAGCAAAAACTACGATGGTGAAAAATTCTGGACCGTGGAAAACGGCAAGAAGATCGCCACACCGCTGTTCATGGTGATCTGCCTGATCGCCTTGACCGATGTGATCTTTGCGGTGGACTCCATCCCGGCGATTTTTGCGATCACCTCAGACCCGTTCATTGTCTTGACCAGCAACGTGTTCGCCATCTTGGGTTTGCGTGCCATGTACTTCCTGCTGGCCGCTGTGGCCAACAAGTTCCACTTGCTCAACTACGGTTTGGCTGTGATCCTGGTGTTCATTGGCACCAAGATGTGCTTGATCGATGTGTTCAAGATTCCGGTGGGTGTCTCGCTGGGTGTGGTGGTGGGCATTCTGGCCGCGACCATGCTGCTGAGTGTGCGCTCGGCCAAAACCTGACGCGCTGCGTTTGTGAACAAGCCTCCAGGGTCACAAGCCCTGGGGGCTTTTTCACGTCTGCCGCTGAGGCGCTTTAATGGGCCGAAACGCTGGCCTGCAAGAGACGCTGCACCAGCGGGTGTTGCACTTTCTTTTCGGTGCCGATGGCAAAAAAGTTTTCTTTGACGCCCTCACAAGGCCCCAGGCGCTGCACCTCGTAGTGGGCCAACAATTCGTCGTGCACCCATTCGGCCGCTGGAAAAACGCCCATGCCGCTTTCACCAAAGGTCTTGAGCAAGGCGCTGTCTTCAAACTCACCCACAATGCGCGGCGTGACGCTGTGGTGCTCAAACCAGTGGTCCAGTCGGGTTCGCACGGCCGTGTGGCCCGTGGGCAGCAGCACCGGCACATCGGCCAAGCTGCTTGGAAACTTCTTTTTAGCCGATTTGACGAGTGCTGCACTGCCGTACCAAGACACTGCCGATGAGCCCAGCGCATGGTTGTAGAGCTTGATGTTGGCGTTGCTTGGGGCTGGACGGTCTGACAGCACCACATCCAGTCGGTGCAGCGCCAAGTCGCCCAAGAGTTCGTCAAACTCGCCTTCATGGCACAGCAGGCGCAAATGGGGTTCTGCCAAAACGGGTTGCAACAGGCGTCGCACCACCAGCTTGGGCAAACCGTCTGAAATGCCCACGGCCAGACGTACAGTGGGGGAACTCACCGCATCGCGCACTTTGGCGGGCAAATTTTCACCCAGCTGAAAAATTTGGTCGGCTTGTTGCATGGCGGCCACGCCTGCATCGGTCAGTACCAATCCTCGGCCAGCGGGTTTAAGCAAGGCGTAACCCAAAGAGCGCTCGAGCTCGCGCACCTGGGCACTGACGGTTTGCACCGCCATGTCCAGCTTGTCGGCCGCTCGGGTGATGCCCCCTTCCTTGGCGACCACCCAAAAATAGTACAGATGCTTGTAGTTGAAGGTGGTTCTCATGGTCGATGAATCAGGGGTTTGATCGAATGATTATCAGTTTTTTCATGCACATTCACAGGCCACTGCACCTGTCGCACAAAAGCCAAGCAAGTGGACTGTGAACGGTTAAATTGCCAATTGAACTTTCACAGGCCATTCCATGAACCTCCTGAGCGCACTTCGCCCGGCCCTTCCCATTTTGCTTGGCGCGGCGCTGATGCTGTCTGTCAGCATGGGTCTGCGCCAAAGTCTGGGGGTCTTCATGCCGGCCTTGACCAAAGACTTGGGGATTTCGGTCTCGCAGTTCACCTTGGCCATTGCGGTGCAAAACCTGGCTTGGGGTTTTTTGCAGCCCTTTGCCGGGGCCTTGGCGGTGCGCATAGGTTACCGACCGTTGATGATGGCGGGGGCGGCCTTGTACGTCACAGGCATGGGCACGCTTTGGATGGCACAAGGTCTTTGGGGGGTGACCTTTGGGGCAGGGCTCGCCATTGGCGCTGCCATGGCGTGCAATGGTTCGGCCATCGCCATGGCTGTGGCCTCGCGTCCGGTCTCGCCTGCCTTGCGCAGCACGGTGTTGGGCATCGTCTCGGCGGCCGGGTCACTGGGCGCTTTGATGGCGGCCCCCATGGGGCAAATGCTCGCGCAAGCCCATGGCTGGCGCGTTGGGGTGGCCGGGTTTGTGGTGTTGGCCTTGATCATTTTGCCGGCCGCATGGTTTGCGGGTCGAGTTGATGCCTTGCCTGTGCCGCCATCGCCCGCAGGAGAAAAAGACAATGCCCGGGACATGGCGGTGTTTGCGCTCAAGCACCCGCCGTTTGCAGTCATGACGGTGGCCTATTTTGTGTGCGGCATGCAATTGGTTTTTTTAACCACGCACCTGCCTTCTTACCTTGACCTGTGTGGCCTGGACCCCATGCTCAGCGCCCAAGCCTTGGGCATGATTGGTGGCTTCAACGTTTTGGGCAGTCTGTTTTTTGGATGGGCTGGCGGGCGTTACAACAAGCTCTTGTTGTTGGGCGGCATTTATGTGCTGCGATCCATGGGACTGGCATGGTATTTTTTGGCGGTGCCCACGCCGGAAAACACCTTGGTTTTTGCCGCCATCATGGGTTTCCTGTGGCTGGGTGTGGCTCCCTTGGTCACGGGTTACATTGGCGAAACTTTCGGCTTGAAATGGCAAGCCATGCTGGGGGGGATCGCTTTCATGAGTCACCAAGTGGGCAGTTTCATGGGCGCATTGGGTGGTGGTCTGGTATTCGATGCCATGGGCTCTTACAACCGCGCCGTGCAAGTCGGCGTGTGTGTGGGTTTGTTGGCTGGCATGGTGCAAATGGCCTTTGCTTTGAAGGCCGAACTGCCACCTGGGCAACCCAGATTGGCGTGATCCAAGTGGCTTGAGGTCGAATCGCTCGCTTGAGATGCGAGAGATTGAGAGAGCGAGCCCTCATCGTGGTTTTGAGGGCGAGGCTCACGCACATGTTGGGGTGCTTCCACTCTGTGGCAAGCGCCTAACTTTCATTTTTTTGGCCAAGTGAAAGTTAAAAAAATTTAATTATTTAAAATAAAATAAAAAATAACATTTAAATAATTTTGATGCATAGGAGCGCTTGTCGATGAAGTCGGCAATTCATGGCTCCCAGGTGCATCCCTTTCATACCCGCCATGAGCCATCCCCACGGTAGAAGCAACAACTTCAATGCCTTGCGCTTTTTGTTTGCCAGTCTGGTGATCTTGTCGCATGCGCCGGAGCTTCAGGACGGTGACAGAAGCCGTGAAGTTTTGACGCAAATTTTTGGCACGATTTCTTTTGGTGAGATGGCGGTGCAATGCTTCTTGCTCATCAGTGGCTATTTGATTGTCAAAAGCTGGCAAGAGCGGCCACAGGTGGCGGTGTTTTTGACTCACCGAATTTTGCGCATTTACCCGGGTTTTGTGGCGGCCTCTTTGGTGTGTGCTTTGCTGATAGCGCCTGTGTTTGGTGCCAGCGATTACTGGGCCCAGTTCAAAATGGGCGACTACCTCAAATCCTTGTTGTTCCTCAAGCAGCCGGCCATTCCGGAGGTGTTTGCGGGCAGCCACTACGCGGCAGTCAATGGGTCGATGTGGTCGATCTCTTATGAATTCAAGTGCTATTTCATCGCCTTGGTGTTTGGCTTGCTGGGGGGCTTGAAAAAGAGAAACGTGTGGCTGGCCTTGGCCATTTTTTGCACAGTGGTGCACGTCATCAACCGCTCTGGATGGGCCAATCTGCCCTCTGATTTGACGATTCGCTTGCTCATGGCGTTTGCGTATGGCGGGTGTTTTTACTTGTATGAAAACGCATTGCCTTGGCGTTCTTCTTTGGCTGGCTGGGGTCTTTTGCTGATGGCTGTGCTGTTGTTTTTTCCGATGACGGCGCAGCCAGCCTTGTGCCTGTTGGGCGGCTACGCCATCTTGCACTTTGCCAAGTCCGGCCCCACTGTTTTAGGGTTTCATCGTTGGCCTGACATTTCTTATGGCGTGTACCTTTACGCTTGGCCATTGAACAAAATATGGCTCTGGTACTTTCCAGAAATGAACCTGGCCGCACTGGTGCTGCTGGTGTTTTGCAGTTCGGTGCTGGCCGGTTTGCTCAGCTGGTATGCGGTCGAAAAACCTTGTTTGAAACTCAAAGCGCTGTTGCCTCGATCCCCAGCATGAGGTCCTGCGCGGTGGCAAGGGGAAGACTCTTGTAGGAGCCCACCCTGTGGGCGATGGGGCGTGGAACGCGCCCTTCACTGGATCCAATAAGGCGAGTCCCCCGGCCTCGGACACGCGGTTTAAATCCCCAACTGCTTGGCCGCCAGCTCTTTCATGATCTCTTCGGCACCGCCGCCGATCATCATCACTTTCACTTCGCGGTAAACCCGCTCGCTCACCGTGCCGCGCATGTAGCCCATGCCGCCCAGCAGTTGCACGGCGGCATCGGCGCAAAACTGCATGGTTTGGGTGGCGTGGTTTTTGAGCAGGCACACCTGGGCCACCCACTCGGCACCGGTCTGGCCCGCATCGGCTTGCTGCGTCACGGCATCCACCCAGGCTTGGGTGGAGGAGATGCGCATTTGCATGTCCATCAGTTTGTGGCGGATCGCTTGCCGCTCGATCAAGGCCGCGCCAAAGGTCTGGCGCTGGCGTGCCCAGTCCAGCGCTTCGTCAAAACAAGCCTCAGCAAAACCCAGCGCCATGGCCGACATGGCCAGGCGCTCGCCGTTGAAGTTGCCCATGATCATCTTGAAGCCCGCGCCTTCGTCACCCAGCCGGTAATGCTGGGGCACGCGCACGCCGTCAAAACGCAGCTGCGCCGTGTCCGAGCTGTGCCAGCCCATTTTGTGCAGGCGTGTGCGCGAGATGCCGGGTGTGTCGCCGGGCACCACCACCATCGAGATGCCGCTGGCCCCTTTGCTGGCCGGGTGGGTGCGCACGGCCAGCGTGATCCAGTCGGCGCGCAGGCCCGAGGTGATGAAGACTTTTTCGCCGTCGATCACGTAGTCCGCGCCGTCTGCGCGTGCGGTGGTGCGCAGGCCGGCCACGTCCGAGCCGCCGCCGGGCTCGGTGATGGCCAGCGCCGCGATGCGCTCGCCACGCAGCACGGGGGGCACGACTTCGGCTTGTAGCTCGGCGCTGCCATGCGCCATGACCGGCGGCAAACCAATGTTGAGCGAAAACAGGCTGGCCATCACGCCGCCGCTACCGCCGTATCGCGCCAGGGTTTGCGACAGCAGGTTGCGCGCACGCCAGGGTGCGGGTGTGCCGCCCAAATGCTCGGGGTAGCCCAGGCCCAGCAGGCCCAGTTGTGCGGCCTGGGTGTAAAGCGATCGGTCAAACTGACCGGCTTCTTCCCAAGCGGGCACCTGCGGGGCGATGGCCTGACGGGCAAAGCGCTCCACCGTGGCCTGCAGGCTTTGCAGATCTTCGGTGGTGAAATCGGTGGTGAATCCAGCGGTGCTCATGCAGCGTCCTTCCATTGCACCAGCACCTGGCCGGGGCTCACTTGTTGGCCTACGCTGGCCGAAATGCTGTGCACCACCGCATCGCGGGGAGCACACAAAATGTGTTCAAGCTTCATCGACTCGATCACCAGCACGGCATCACCTTGTTGGACCGATTGGCCTTCTTGCAGATGCAGCGCGATCAGCTTGCCGTTGAAGGGAGCGCGCAAAGACTGCGCGGCTTGGGCGCTGGCGCCTGTGCTGGGCGCGCTGTGGCTTTGGTCGGTGAGCCACAGCTCAAAACATTCGGGGCCTTGCAGCTGAACATGCCACTGCACAGCGTTGGTGGTGCCTCGGCATGCCACGGCGCGGGCGTGCCAGCGGCTGCCGTTCAAGTCGATGTGCAGCTGTTCGGCGATATGCTGAATTCTGGCTTCGTGTGTGGCCTCGCCTGTTTGTATGCGCACACGGCCTTGGCCCAGTTCCTGCAAGTTCAGCGTGAGGGTGTCTGCGCCCAGCCCCAAGCGCACCGGTCGCGTGAAGGGGTTGGGCATGGCGTTTGCAGGGGCTTGGTTGGCATACAGCACGGCCAGCGCTGCCACGGTGCGGGCTTCGTTCGTGGCTTGCAAGCTTTGGCGCACCGCATCGGCCTGTTCGGCCAGGAAAGGGATCAAGGCTTCACCCGCACGGAACATCGGGTGCTGCAAGCACGCAGCCAAAAAGGCGCGGTTGGTGGGCAGGCCCAGCACAGCGGTCTGGTCCAAGCCCGTGCGCAGGCGGTCGATGGCTTCAGCGCGGGTGGGCGCGTGGGCAATCAGCTTGCCCAGCATGGCGTCGTAGTTGGGCGTCACGACTGCGCCCGCGTGCAGCGCATGGTCAAAGCGCAAGCCCTCAGGCGCTGCAAAGGCTTGCACCGTGCCGGTTTGCGGGGTGAAGTGCTCGTCTTCGGCGCACAGCCGCACCTCGATGGCGTGGCCTTGCAGGCGCACATCGGCTTGCGCCAGGGGCAGCGCTTCACCGCGTGCGATGCGCAGCTGCCACTCGACCAAGTCGAGCCCCGTGAGCATCTCGGTCACCGGGTGCTCTACCTGCAGCCGGGTGTTCATCTCCATCAAATAGAAAGGTTTGTCGGCCTGTGCCTCGTCCAGCAAAAACTCCACCGTGCCCGCGCCCACGTAGCCCGCCGATTGTGCGAGGGCAATGGCCGCTTGCCCGAGTTCCTTGCGCAGCGCAGCGCTCACCGCCGGGCTGGGCGATTCTTCGATGATCTTTTGGTGACGACGCTGCACCGAGCAATCGCGCTCACCCAAGTGGATGCAGTGGCCTTGGGCATCGGCCATGATCTGCACCTCGATGTGGCGGGGGCGCAGCAAGGCGCGTTCCATCAGCAAGTCGCCGTTGCCAAAACCGGCCAGCGCTTCGGAGCGGGCGCTGTGCAAGGCGGGCAGCAGTTGCGCCATGTCGGTGACCAGGCGCATGCCGCGCCCGCCACCCCCGGCCACGGCTTTCACCATGAGCGGCAAGCCCAGCTGCTCTGCTTGTGCGGTGAAGGTGGCATCGCTCTGGTCCGCGCCAAAGTAGCCCGGCAAGCAAGGTACACCGTGCTGCAGGGCCAGTGCTTTGGCGGCCGACTTGCTGCCCAGGGCGCGGATGGCCCCGGGCGGTGGCCCGACCCAGGTCAGGCCCGCATCGATGACCGCTTGGGCAAATTCGGCGTTCTCGCTCAAAAAGCCATAGCCCGGGTGCACAGCGTCAGCCCCGGTGGCTTGCGCTGCTGACAGCAGTTTGTCGATGCGCAAATACGAATCGGCCGAGAGCGTCCCGCCCAAGGCGAACGAGGTATCGGCTTCGTGCACATGCAAGGCATCGCGGTCGGTATCTGAATAAACGGCCACCGTCTGGATGCCCATCGGGCGGGCGGTGCGGATCACGCGGCGGGCGATTTCGCCCCGGTTGGCGATCAGCAGGCGGGTGACTTGTGTGGGCAAGGTCGATGTCATGCAGGCTCCTTGCCAGAAAGTGTCCAGGGCGCAGGCTTTTTGCGTGCAAACGAGGCCAGTCCTTGCGCGGCTTCGGCGCTGCGCAAGCCTTGAGCAAAAGCGTGTGCAGCGGCATCGCGCAAGTCGGGCACAGGGCTGCGCAAGCTGCGCAGCAGTTGTTTGGTGCTGGCCACCGCGCCGGGCGCAGCGCGCATCATGCGCGTCAGTGTTTGTTGCCAGGCTGCATCGCTGTCCTCTTCAATCACCTCGTTGACCAGCCCCACTTGCATTGCTTGATCCGCGTTGTAACTCAGGCCTTGCAACAGACACTGGCGTGCCGCACTCTCGCCCAAACGTTGCCACACAAAAGGTGCGATCTGCGCAGGCGGCAAGCCCAGCGTGACTTCGGGCGTGCCCAGCACCGAACGTTTTGTGGCCACCACATGGTCGGCACAGCACACCAGGCCAAAACCGCCGCCCATGGCCGCACCATCGACCCGGCACACCAAGAGTTGGGGCAGGGCGCAAAGGGCATACAGCAGGTCACCGAATCCCCGGTTCATGGCCAGCAGCGGGTCGGTTTGTCCGTCTTGCAGGGGTTGGCCGATCAGGCTGGCAAACCCGCCCAAACTGCCGCCCGCACAAAAAGCACCACCTGCGCCGGTCAGCACCACGATGCGCAGTGTGGGGTCCGCTGCAGCCCGAGTGCAGGCTTGCAGCATGCCGTCCACCACCGCATCGCTCAAGGCGTTGCGGGTGGCCGGGTCGTTCAGCGTCCAGGTCTCGACTGCGCCCTGGCGTTCGATCAACAAAGTGCTGCTCATTTCTGAGGCCGCTTGGCAATGCCCATCATCTTGGCCAGGATGCCCAACATCACCTCGTCCGCCCCGCCACCGATCGAGGCCAGACGCCCATCGCGGTACATGCGCGAGACCTTATTCTCCCAGGTGAAGCCCATGCCGCCCCAGAACTGCAAGCAGGTGTCGGGCACGGTGCGGTTCAAACGGCCCGCTTTGAGCTTGGCCATGGTGGCCCACTCGGTCACGTCTTCGCCCGCGATGTAGTGTTCGCAGGCTTGGTAGGTCAGGGCGCGCAGACACTCCACATCGGCTTTGAGTTCGGCCAGCTTGAACTGCACCCACTGCTGGTCAGCCAAGGTGCTGCCAAACAGCTTGCGCTCTTGCGCCCACTCCACCGTCCACTGGATGCAGTTGGTGAGCGACTGCAGCGTGCTGGCTGCGCACCACAGGCGCTCTTCCTGAAACTGCTGCATCTGGTAGATGAAGCCCTGGCCCTCGGCCCCGATGCGGTAGCGCTGGGGTACGCGCACTTCGTCGAAATAAATCAAGCCCGTGTCGCTGCTGTTCATGCCGATCTTTTTGATCTTTTTGCCCACCTCGATGCCGGGCAGCAGCTTGCCGTTCTCGCGCATGGGCACCATGACGAGACTCTTGTTTTTATGGATCGGGCCTTCCCCCGTGTTGACCAGCATGCACATCCAGTCGGCCTGAAGGCTGTTGGTGATCCACATTTTTTGCCCGCTGATCACGTAGTCGTCGCCGTCCTTGCGGGCCACGGTTTTGATGCCCGCCACATCGCTGCCCGCACCCGGCTCGCTCACGCCAATGCAGCCCACCATGTCGCCCGCAATCGCCGGGGCCAAAAATTGGGCACGCAATTCGTCACTGCCAAAACGCGCCAAGGCGGGTGTGGCCATGTCGGTCTGTACGCCAATGGCCATGGGGATGCCGCCGCAGTCGATGTGCCCCAGTGCCTCGGCCATGGCCATGCTGTATGAATAATCCAAGCCCGCACCGCCAAAGGCTTCGGGCTTGGTCAGGCCCAAGAGGCCCAAGTTGCCCATTTTCTTGAAGACCTCATGCGCAGGAAAGATCTCGGCCGCTTCCCACTCGTCCACATGGGGGTTGATCTCGGCTTCGATGAAGCGCTTGAGCGTGTTCTGGATTTCGCGGTGTTCGTGGGTGTATTGCATGGTGTGTCTCCGTGGGGTGGGTTCAGGGGTGCAGATCGAATTGGCCAATGCTGTGCGCGTGTCCATTGAGGACGATCTCGACGGTGTGGCGGCCCGGGTGGTGGGTGCGGGTGCTCATTTGGCGCAGCGACAGTGTTTTTTCGAGCACGCCATGGCCGTGAGCATCAATCTGCACGGTGCTGCCTTTGAAAACCTTGGGGCTGAGCGTGCCGTTGGCCTTGACGTAAAACACCCGCCAATCGGCCAAGGCGCTGGCCGTCTGTGCCGTGGGGTTGTGCAATTGGCAGCGCAAAGTCACGCTGTCGCCAATGCGGGCTGTGGGCGGTGTGATGCTCGCGCTTTGAACCTGCAAGGGGCTCACTTGCCCGTGGCCAAACAAGGCCAGGGCCTGCGCATCACCCCGTTTGATGGCGGTGCGCAGCGCATGGCGCAACAAGCTTTGCCGCATGGCAGGCACTGGTGCATCGTCCAGCCATTGGCGGGCCAAGCCAGTGAGCAGCTCCGGGTGGTCTTTGCCGATGTCGTTCAGGTGGTTGGCCACCGAGCGGCGCACATACGCCGAGGGGTCGTCGCGCAAGCGGGCCAACAAAGGCAGCACCGGCGTGGGGTCACGCAAAAAATCGGGCAAACGCGCGGCCCAAGGCAAGCGTGGGCGTGTGGCTTCACTGACGGCGCGGCGCACATGCGCACTGTCATCATGAACCCACTGCGCCAGATGGGCCAAGGTGGCCTGGGTGTGTTGCTGCAAAAACGGACGCAGACTGAATTCGGCGGTGAAGCGCTGGGTCAGGGCGTGTTGAGCGTGCAGGGCTTCGGGCAGATGCTGCAGGCCATGGCTGGCGATGTACATGCTGTGCGGCAGATAAAAGAAGCTGCTGGGCACATCGCCACTGGCGGTGGGCTCGCCGTGTTTGTCCAGCCCCATGGGGTGACCCATGGCACCCACCAGCAAAGGGGCGGCCTCTACAAAGTCAGGCGGCAAAAATATCGCCATCACTTGGGCCAGGCGGCGGCCACGGTCCATCAGACCCAGTGCCTCAAAGTCGGCCCCCATGGCCTTTTGCCATTGGCCCCGATGCACTGTGGCCCCGGCTGCAGCCAGCTGCTCACCCAACTGGTGGGCAGCGTCCAGCGAGAGCATCTGCTTCAAATCGGTGGCCATGACAGGGCCTTCACATGCGCGCCACGCCAAACGTGCTGGCGCGGGGTTGGCGTGCTGCACTCTCGGCACAGGTGTCGAGGCAAAAGCTCAGCACGCTGCGGGTGTCGCGCGGGTCGATCACACCGTCGTCGAGCACCAAGCCACTGGTGTAGAAGGCGTCGGCCTGCGCTTCAAACAGGGCCACGATTTTGTCGAACTGGGCCTGCATTTTCTCGGGGTCGGGCGTGATGCCTTTGCGGGCCATGCCGGCTTCGGCCACGATCTGCATGGTGCGGGCGGCTTGCTCGCCGCCCATCACCGCTGTTTTGGCCCCGGGCCAGCTGAACAAAAAGCGTGGTGCATAACCCCGCCCACACATGCCGTAGTTGCCCGCGCCAAACGAGGCCCCGCACTGGATGGTGATCTGCGGCACGGTGGCGCTGGTCACGGCCTGGATCATCTTGGAGCCGTGTTTGATCATGCCGCCTTGTTCGCTGTCTTTGCCCACCATGTAGCCGGTGGTGTTTTGCAAATAAACGATGGGGTGGCCCAGCTGGCACATCCACTGGATGAAGTGCGTGGCCTTATTGGCCCCGGCCACATCAATCGGTCCGTTGTTGCTGATGATGCCCACCGCATGCCCGCCGATGCGCGCCTGTGCGCACACGGTGGCCGCACCGAACAAAGGTTTGAATTCCAGAAAATCCGAGTCGTCCACCAGCCGCAAGATGACTTCGCGCATGTCGATGGGTTCGCGGTGGTGGGCGGGCATCAGGCCCAGCAGTTCTTCGGCGTCTAAGCGCGGGGGCTTGGCTTGCCGGTGTGTGGTGTGTGCAGCCCAGTCCCAACGCGCCACCACATCGCGGGCGGTGCCCAGCGCGTGGCGGTCGTCTTCGCACAGGTACTCGCCCAAGCCTGACACGCTGGTGTGCATCTCGGCGCCGCCCAGTTCTTCTTCGGTGGCCACTTCGCCTGTGGCGGCTTTGAGCAAAGGCGGCCCGGCCAGAAAGGCCCGCGACCTGCCGCGCACCATGATCACCGTGTCACTCAGCCCCGGCATGTAAGCCCCGCCTGCGGTGCCTGAGCCGTGTTGCACCGTGAGCACCGGCAAGCCCGCCGCTGACATGCGTGCCAGGTTGCGGAACAGGCTGCCGCCCAGTACAAAGCCCTCGACCTTGTACTGCATCAGGTTGGCCCCGGCGCTTTCGACCAGGTGCACAAAAGGCAGTTTGTTTTCGAGCGCAAGTTCTTGCACGCGCAAAATCTTTTCCAGGCCCCGCGCCTGGATGGCCCCGGCCTCGATGCCCGAGTCGCTCGCCACCACCATACAGCGCACACCACTGATGAAGCCAATGCCCGCGATCATGCCGCCGCCGGGCACCGACTTGGCCGGATCGGGTGTGTCTTGCATGAAGCCCGCCAGCGCGCACAGCGGCAAGAAAGGTGCGCCAGGGTCCAGCAGCAAGGCCACGCGCTCACGCGGCAGCAACTGCCCGCGTTTGTCAAACACGGGTTTGGACTGGGCCGAGGCCTTTGCGGCCCGCTCTTGCAAGGCTTGCCACTGCGCCAGGCGGGCCAGCGCAGCTTCACGCCTTTGCTGCGCCACAGGGCTGTGCGGGTTCCAGGTGGATTCGAAATTCATTGGAATACCTTGGGGGTGACGGCGCGGTGAAAGCCGTCAAAGGGTTTGACGGCATCGCGTTGTTGCACATCGGGTGTGGCCACAGCTTGCTGCCAGCCCATGCGCATCTGGGGGCGGGCACCGTCCACACGCAGCACGGTGCCGCTGATGAAGCTGGCGGCGGGTGAGAGCAAAAACACAATCGCGGCCGAGGTCTCGGCCTCGGTGCCAAAGCGGCCTTGTGGCACCGTGTTGCGCATTTCGCGCAGCATGGGCCCAGCCTCGGGCGGGTAGTGGTCCATGCCGCTGCTGGCGATGTAGCCCGGGGCAACGGCATTCACACGCACGCCCTGTGCCGCCCATTCGAGCGCGGCGGTCTCTGTAAAGCTGACCATGCCCGCCCGCGCTGCGCCGCTGTGGCCCATGCCCGGCATCGAGCCCCACATGTCGGCCACGATATTGACCACCGCGCCGCCGTGCGCTTGCATGCTCTGGTTGAAGCACTCACGCGCCACCAAAAAGCCACCGGTGAGGTTGGTGTCGATGACGGCTTGCCAGCCTTTGGCACTGGTCTTGGCCAAGGGCGAGATGTATTGCCCGCCCGCGTTGTTGACCAAGCCGTGAATGCGCCCGTGCTGCTGCACCACCTGCGCGACCAGGGCTTTGACATCGTCCTCGCGCCGGATGTCGCAGCTGTGCCAGCTCGCCTGGCCGCCGTCACCCGTGATCTCTTGCGCTGTGGCGCTCAGCTTGTCGGGGTTGCGGCCCACCAAAACGACGTGTGCGCCCAAGCTGGCCAGTTCGTGCGCGGTGCAGCGGCCAATGCCTGAGCCGCCACCGGTGACCAGGATGACCTGCCCTTGGAGCATGCCGGGCGCAAAGACGGATTGGTAAGGTGTGGCGGGTTTCATGCGGGGTCTCTCAAAAACAAGGCCAGGGCGGCCTCGGTCAAATCGTCCAGGGAGGCGCGTGGGGCACTGGGTGCTGGCGCTTTCGCCGCTGTTTGGTTTGAGCGTTTAACCGAGTGCTTGGCCCCAGTTGGCGTCAAGTTCTGGCCGGTTGGCTGGTACCACTGCACCGCCCAGTTCAAAGCGCCAAAAATCATCAGCCGGGCCAAACCCACGGGGGCTTGCAGTTGCCCGCTGTCATGCAGCGCTTGCAACACGGGCGTCCAGGCGGCTTCGTAGTCGTCTTTGATTTTCGTGATGGTTTGGCGCTGTTCGGCGCTCAGCGAGCGCCATTCGTAAAGCATCACCGGGATGAAGTCGCTGTCCGGTCCCAGCAGCACATCGAACTGATTGCGGATCAGGGCTCGCAGTTGTGCGCGAGGGGGCAAGTCATCGGCCAGACCCGCACAAGCTGCCGTTTGCCGTTGGCTGGCTTGCTTCATGCCTTCCACCATCACCGCCAACAACAGGTCTTGTTTGTTGCCGAAGTGATAAAACGGCGAGCCCGGCTGCATGCCCACTTGCGCCGCGATCTCGCGGGTGCTGGTGGCGTCGTAACCCTTGCGGTGAAACAGCTTCGCCGCCGCCGAGATGAGCGCTTGGCGCCGATTGCCATCGTCGCGCTCGTCCTCGGTCTTGCGGGGGCGGCCGCGTGCGCGTTTGGGCTCGGCCAGTTCGGTCATGGCAGAAAACCTTCGCGACGAGGGCGTCGCTCCCACAGAGCACTTTGTTCCCACAGAGAGCATTGTTCCCACAGAGCACTTTGCTCCCAAAAGTTGGCAGGGATGGCGGGCATTCAGCGCCCCGCCAAACCCATGCTGCGCGAGATCACTTCTTTCATGATCTCGTTGGTGCCGCCATAAATGCGTTGCACACGCGCATCGGCATAGGCGCGGGTGATCGGGTATTCCCACATGTAGCCGTAGCCGCCATGCAGCTGCACACACTCGTCCATCACCTTGCACTGCAAATCCGAGCACCAGTACTTGGCCATGCTGGCAGTCGCCGTGTCGAGTTTGTCTTGCAGCAGCAATTCGCTGCACTTGTCCACAAACACACGCGCCACCTGCACCTCGGTCTGCAACTCGGCCAGGGTGTAGCGGGTGTTTTGGTAGTTGCCCACGGCCTGGCCAAACACCTTGCGGTCTTTCACGTACTGCACTGTCCAGTCGAT
The DNA here is from genome assembly GCF_001269405.1 of Limnohabitans sp. 2KL-3. Lineage (NCBI taxonomy): Bacteria > Pseudomonadati > Pseudomonadota > Betaproteobacteria > Burkholderiales > Comamonadaceae > Limnohabitans > Limnohabitans sp. 2KL-3. Next base: position 83,027 of record NZ_CXON01000002.1, on the reverse strand, counting down.
GGCTGCTTGCGCCGCCGCGATGCCGCCAATCGCAATCTGCAGGCGCTCCCAAGGCAGCTGTTCCATCAGGCAAATGAAGCCCTTGCCCTGCATGGCCGTGCCACCCAGCAACTGGTCGACGCTGACCTTCACGTTGTCAAAAAACAGTTCGGACGTGTCTTGCGCTTTGAGGCCCAGCTTTTTGAGGCGCTTGCCTTTTTCAAAGCCCGGCATGCCGCGCTCAATGAGGAACAAGCTGGTGCCCTTGGCCCCGGCTGCTGGGTCGGTTTTGGCCACCAAAATCACCAAGTCGGCATGCCAGCCGTTCGTGATGAAGGTCTTGCTGCCGTTGATCAGGTAAGTGCCATCGGGCTGCAGCATGGCCGTGGTTTTGACGCCCTGGAGGTCCGAGCCCGCTGCGGGTTCGCTCATGGCAATCGCACCCACCATCTCGCCGCTGGCCAGCTTGGGCAGGTACTTTTGCTTTTGCGCTTCGGTGCCGTAATGCAAGATGTAAGGGGCCACGATCTCGCTGTGCAGGCCGTAACCAATGCCACTGAAACCGGCGCGTGCGAGTTCCTCCATTTGCACCACCGAATAGAGCTTGTCCGCGTCTGAGCCGCCATAGGCCTCGGGCAGGGTCATGCACAAAAAGCCGTTTTCACCGGCCTTGTCCCACACGGCGCGGTCTACGTAGCCCTGCTCTTCCCAGGCCTCGTGGTGGGGAGCGATTTCCTTGTCCATGAAGCGGCGAAAGCTGTCGCGAAAGGCTTCGTGGTCGGGGGTAAAGAGAGTGCGTTCGATCATGGTGTCACCTTCAGGACTTGGGGTTTTATTTATACAAAGCGGTTGCTTGGTAAAAGTCTATACTGATTGCTGAAACCCACAACTCAGGGCAAACCCCTTGATGACCCCCAGGAGACATTCATGAGCGAAGCATTTGTTTACGACGCCATACGCACCCCGCGTGGCAAAGGCAAAAAAGACGGCAGCCTGCACGAGGTCAAGCCCATCAGTCTTTTGAGCGGCGTGCTGCGCGAGCTGCAAAGCCGCAACCAGTTCGACACCGCTGCGGTGGACGATGTGGTCATGGGCGTGGTCTCGCCCATTGGCGAGCAAGGCTCGGTCATCCCCAAAGTGGCAGCCCTGGCCGCAGGCTGGGACTGGCGCTGTTCGGGCGTGCAGCTCAACCGCTTTTGCGCCTCGGGCCTGGAGGCGGTCAACATGGCCGCCATGAAAGTGCGCAGTGGCTGGGAAGACCTGGTCGTGGCCGGTGGCCTGGAAAGCATGAGCCGCGTGCCAATTGGCTCCGACGGCGGCGCTTGGGCGCAAGACCCCGAAACCAACAGCGCCACGCTGTTTGTGCCCCAAGGCATTGGCGCCGACTTGATCGCCACCATGAGTGGCTTCAGCCGCCACGATGTGGACGCCTTTGCGGTCGAATCGCAAAAGCGCGCCACGGCAGCGCGTGCGGCGGGTTACTTCGATGGCTCGGTGGTGCCCGTCAAAGACAAGCTCGGCCAGGTCATCCTGGCGCAAGACGAATTCATCAAACCCAGCACCACGGTGGAAACGCTGGGCGGCCTGAAAGCCTCTTTTGAGCAACTGGGCGCGATGGGCTTTGATGCGGTGGCCTTGCAGCGTTACCCGCAAGTCGAGCGCATCCACCATGTGCACCACGCAGGCAACTCGTCGGGCATAGTGGACGGCGCAGCGGCGGTGCTGATTGGCTCGGAAGCCGCAGGCAAAACCCACGGCCTCACGCCGCGTGCGCGCATCGTGTCGGTGGCCTTGTCGGGGGCCGATCCGACCATCATGCTCACTGGCCCCATGCCAGCGGCCCGCAAGGCGCTGGACAAGGCGGGCCTGACGATTGACCAGATTGATTTGTTCGAGGTGAACGAAGCCTTTGCCGCTGTGCCGATGAAGTTCATGCAAGAGATGGGTGTGTCGCACGACAAAGTGAACGTGAACGGTGGCGCGATCGCCATGGGCCATCCGCTCGGGGCCACGGGTGCGATGATTTTGGGCATCCTGATCGACGAGCTGCACCGCCGCCAACTGCGCTACGGTTTGGCCACTTTGTGTGTGGGCGGCGGCATGGGCATCGCCACCATCGTTGAACGCGTTTGATTGGGGAGACACCATCATGATTTTGAAAACACTGCGCTATGAACTGGCGGACGGCATCGCCACCATCACCTTTGACGAGCAGGGCTCGCCGGTCAACACCATGTGCCTGCAATGGCAGGCTGACCTGACTCAGGCGGCTGAGCAGGTGGCCAAAGACAAGGCATCTTTAAAAGGGATCATCCTGGCCTCGGCCAAGTCCACCTTTTTTGCAGGGGCCGACCTCAAGGGCGTCATGCGCTCGCAAGCCTCGGACGGCCCGCGTGTCTTTGTCGAGATCGAAGGCATCAAGAAAGCTTTTCGCACCATCGAAACTTTGGGTGTGCCCGTGGTCAGCTGCCTCAACGGCACGGCGCTGGGCGGCGGCTGGGAAGTGGCGCTGATTGGCCACCACCGTATCGCCACCGCCAACCCCAAAACGCAGTTTGGTCTGCCCGAAGTCACGCTGGGCTTGATTCCCGGTGGCGGCGGCATCACCAAAATGACGCGCCAGCTGGGCCTGCTGGCCGCGCAGCCCTATGTGCTGGAGAGCAAGCTCTTTGGCCCTGAAGAAGCGCAAAAGCTGGGCCTGGTGCACGAGATTGTGGCCAGCGACGACCAGCTACGCCCCCGCGCTCTGGCGCACATTGCGGCAGCCCAAGGCCAACCCGAAGCGGCCCAACACCTGTGGGACCGCAAGGACTACAAAATGCCCGGCGGCACGCCGAGCAACCCCAAGATCGCGGGCATGCTGAGCGTGGCCCCTGCAGTGCTCAAACAAAAAACACGCGGTCTGTACCCCGCACCCGAAGCGGCGCTGGCCGCCATGGTCGAAGGCGCGATGGTGGACTTTGACACCGCCATGCGCATCGAAAGCCGTTACCTCGCAGGTTTGATGACCAGCCAGGTGGCGCGCAACATGATCAACACCTTCTTCTTCAACATGAACAGCATCAAGGGCGGCCAAAGCCGCCCCAAGGCTGCACCGCGCTACAAGCCGCAAAAAGTAGGCATCTTGGGCGCGGGCATGATGGGCTCGGGCATTGCGTATTCACAAGCCAGCCGGGGCATTACCACGGTGCTCAAAGACGTGAGCCAAGAAGCCGCAGAAAAAGGCAAGGCCTACAGCCACAAGCTCACGCAAAAGCGCGTGGACAAAGGCCGCATGACTGCGGATAAACAAGCGGCTTTGTTGTCATTGATCCAGCCCACGGCCAGCGCCGCAGACATGAAGGGTTGCGACCTGATCATCGAAGCCGTGTTTGAAAACCGCGAACTCAAAGCCCGTGTCACGCAAGAGGCCGAGCCTATGTTGGCCGAAGGCGGTTTCTTTGCCAGCAACACCTCCACCTTGCCCATCAGCGGCCTGGCCACCGCCAGCGCCAAGCCCGAGAAATTCGTGGGCATCCACTTCTTCAGCCCCGTCGACAAGATGCAGCTGGTGGAGATCATTCGCGGTGCACAGACCGACGACGAGACGATTGCCCGCGCATACGACTACGTGCAGGCGCTGGGCAAGCTGCCGATTGTGGTGAACGACTCGCGCGGGTTTTACACCAGCCGCACCTTCGGCACCTTTGTCATGGAAGGCGCGGCCATGCTGGGCGAGGGCATTCCTGCCCCCGTGATCGAGAACCTGGCCATGCAAGTGGGCATGCCCGTCGGCCCGTTGGCGGTGCTGGACGAAACGGCGCTGTCGCTGTCGGTGCATGTGCTGGACCAAACCCGCGAAGACTTTGCGAAAGAAGGCAAAACCCACACCACCACGCCCGGCGAGCTGTTGGTTGAGCGCATGGTCAAAGAACTCCAACGCCCCGGCCGCGCCGCAGGCGGTGGTTTTTACGACTACCCCGCTGGCCAGAAAAAAGTGCTGTGGCCTGAACTCAAAACCCGCTTTGAAAAAGCCGACGTGGCCTACAGCCAGCAAGACATCAAAGACCGCCTGCTGTACCGCCAAGCCGTGGAGACCGCCCGCTGCCTGCAAGAAGGCGTGCTGACCTCGGTGCACGACGGCAACATCGGCTCGATCTTCGGCATCGGCTTTCCGGCTTGGACGGGTGGGGCGCTGCAATTCATCTATGGCCAGGGGGTGGATGCGTTTGCCAAGCGTTGTGCTGAACTGGCGGCGTTGTATGGGGCGGGCTTTGCGCTGACGGCGGAAGTGATCGCGAGTTTGAAGCAGCACCAGCCGGTGTATTGAAGGCTGGATGCCAGTCAAAACATGGTTGTGGCTATCTGGAAACCAGCTTTTCGCGCAACAGTTCAATGACCGAATTGAGCGGTGGCGCCTGAAGCTGGTTCTTTTGAAGGAAGGCATGCCATTGCTTGCTTTTCTGCGGATCGTGACCAAAGACTGGTGAAAAACCAATGGGCGTCGATGTCGGCATGGGTGTTTGACGCCGTTCAAGCGTGGCCGCGATGGCCGTTTGCATCATTTCAGGATCGAGCGCTTGGGTCGAGAGTAAGACCCACAGATCAAAGTAGTCCTTGAGGCGGGTGTTGGCCATGCCCAACGAAACGATGGCTTCGAACTTCTCGGCCACCACGGTGTAACGCGGATAGACCCTGATCCTGGGCGCAGGCAGGTCCGCCAGCATCACCGGATAGTCGGCCAGCTCCGGCGCTGGTGTGACGGCATCACCATAGCCAATGTCGATTTGCACCGGGCAGCGTGCACCGTCGAGCTGACCTTGCAGTGTGACGCGCAACCCCGAGTAGTTGGCATCCTTGCGAATCTCGGTGACTTGAATGCTGCCTGAGTCAAACACAATGGCGTCATCGCATTCAATACCGCAAATTTCGCGAAACACCTCATGCACAACGGGTTCTTCTGCCAATCCAAAACCCAGCAGGTCAATGTCACGGGTGGGCCGATGCGGAACATCGAACCACATGTCAAACAGCAATGCGCCCTTGAGCAAAAAATGGTCTTTGTTGGATGAAACACTCAAACGGTAAAGCAGACGCTCCAAGCCGTAACGGGTCAAAACCAGCGAGAAATCCAGCTGGTCGGCTTTGGCCTTGTTGAGCAGTCTGGCCCTGACCGACGCAGGCTTGTTGATCATGCAGTCAGCCCTTCCAGGTAAGGCCGCATCACGTTTTGCACGCGGCAAATCTGCCCGAAGTGCCAAAGCTCATCCATCGTGACCCGCTTGGCGTGCCATGCTTCTTTCAGCGCTTCCAGTGCCACGTCCAGGCCGATTTTGTTTCGGAACTTGAAGCAGTCCGCGATGGTTTTGGCCACGCACGTCACTTTGACTGAAACGCCTTCAATGTCGTGTAGCGCCACGCCCTCGGTCAGCGCTGAGCCACTGAAACGCGCGACGCGCAGGGGCGGGTAATTCAGCTGTGGTGCGCGGGCTTTGTTGTCCACAGCCACCCACACCTCAAAGGGTGCTTGCGTCGTCAGTCCGTGAAAAGCCAGTGCAGACAGCAAACACACCAACACTTGCGGGCGTTTGCTCGCCACTTCGGCCAAGCCAGCGAACTCGGAGGCTTGGCGCTGGGGCAGTGCATACAGCCCCCGACTGAGCTTGAGAATCAGCCCCCGGCGGGCCAGTTGCGCAAGATACAGACGCGAGCGACCCTGTGCCACGGCATCACTGGGCCGCAGCAGTGCCTTGCCTTGGGCAAGAGCTGCGAGGGAGGCTGGGGTTGGTGACATGGCTAAATTATTTCATAAAGTTGGTAGTTGTCAATAAATACCAGCAATATGCAATATTTCAAGTCGACTCATGACCTGATTGGCGGCCAAACGCAGAGCGCCCAAGACGCCCGCATGCTGGAGTTCCGCTGGCTACTGGAAGAACTGTGTGTGAGCTTCTTCGCGCAAGAGCTGCGCACCCCGCAGCCCTTTAGCATCAAGCGGCTGAAGAAGGCTTGGGGGCAGTTGAATCATTGAGGCCTTCAATTTAGTTGCTCTTGAAAAGTGCAAGTAACACTTGACCGGCTAGCCCGATGACGGTGATTAAATAGAACACTGATTGATGTCGCATAACAAAGTCAACGACAGTGCGAGATCGACCAGTTTTGCTCCATGAGCGATACTTTTTTGTGTCGACGTTGTGCAACGTTCCAGCGCGATCCACAACTTTTTCTACACTGAACTCAAGTGCTGCGTAGGGCAAAAGTGAAAGAATGGTTCCGATGTTGGCCAAAAGAAGTAGGACAAATTCCAAATTTTTCAAGCTGATCATCAAATCCTCACGTATATAAATACCGCTGCATCCCCACAAACGCCTGCCTGACCTGCACCGCATCCCCCAATTCCGCCATCGCGTCATTCAGCGCGTTGTAGCGCAGCTTGAGCAACGGGGTGAGTTTGTCGGCGTCGAGTTGGTCTACGCCTTGAGTCACATATTGGTCGAGCACAAAGGCCAAGAAGGCTTGTTGCTTTTCCCCATACGTCACTGCGTTGTGCGCCTTGGCGCGATCTGCACGGGTGGCTCGGGTCTCGGTGGGCAGGGCAAAGGCCACATATGCCAGCACGTCGAAGAGATCGCTTTTTTCGGCTTCGATGATGCGTTGCATTTCGCGCAGTGGGTCGCGGCCAAAGCCAATGCCCTCCAGGCCGCCCAGTAGCGCTTTGCGCGTGGTCGGGTCGGCCCACAGGGTGCGCAGTTCGTCTTCGTTTTTGAAAAATTCAGGCAGGGCGCCAAACAGGCTTTCCAAAAACTGCGCGGGTGACAGCGGCTTGCCGTCTGGCCCCCAGTAGCTGGTGGAGGTGATGTGCTGAATGGTGCGGGTTTTGCCATCGGCCAGTTTGACCACCAGTTTGGCCGGGCGCTCTTCGCCCGGCTCGCGCACCTTGGGTGGCTCGGTCGGGTCTTGCGGTTGCCAGCTCGGGGGCAAAGGCTGTTCGGTCGGCGGTTCGGGCTCCACGGGTTCGCCGTCCCATTCCGGGTCGCTGAACAGGTGGTGCGCCTTCACAAAGTCATAAATCGTGAAGTAGTCTTTGCCGTCATACAGGCGCGTGCCGCGCCCGATGATTTGCTTGAACTCGATCATCGAATTCACAGGCCGCATCAGCACGATGTTGCGCACGTTGCGGGCGTCCACGCCTGTGGAGAGTTTTTGCGACGTGGTCAGGATGGTGGGCAGCGATTTTTCGTTGTCCTGAAACTGGCTCAGGTGCTGCTCACCCAGCTTGCCGTCGTTGGCCGTCACGCGCACGCAGTAGTCGGGCGCGGTGCTGGTTTTCATCTGGTTGATCAGGTCGCGTACCAACAGGGCGTGTTGCTGGGTGGCGCAAAACACAATGCTCTTTTCGCGCTGGTCGATGCTGTCCATGAACAGCTTGACGCGGTAGGCCTCGCGCTCTTTGATCTCGATGCTGCGGTTGAAGTCTTTTTCTTCGTAGCGCTTGCCTTGCTGCACTTCGCCGTCCAGCACCATGTCGTCGGCGGTGTAGACGTAGTCGTCCAGCGTGGTCACGATCTGCTTGACGCGAAACGGCGTCAAAAAACCATCGTTGATGCCGTCCTTGAGCGAGTAGGTGTAAACCGGGTCACCAAAATAACCATAGGTGTCCGCGTTGATCGTGCGCTTGGGTGTGGCCGTCAGGCCCAGCTGCACGGCGGGGCTGAAGTATTCAAGGATGGCCCGCCAGCTGCCTTCGTCATTCGCGCCGCCCCGGTGGCACTCGTCGATGATGATGAAGTCAAAGAAGTCCGGTGGGTATTCGCCAAAGTAGGGGGTCTCCCCCGGCCCGCTCATGAAGGTCTGGAAGATCGTGAAGAACACGCTGCCGTTCTTGGGCACGCGGCCTTTCTTCTTGATGTCGCTGGGGTCGATGCGCACCACCGCATCTTCGGGGAAGGGCGAGAACGCGGTGAACGCCTGATCGGCCAAGATGTTGCGGTCTGCCAAAAACAAGATGCGTGGGCGGCGGCTGGGCTCTGTGCCGTCTTTCCAGTCCTTGAGGTTCCAGCGGCTGTGAAACAGTTTCCATGCAAGCTGAAACGCGATGAAGGTCTTGCCCGTGCCTGTGGCCAGCGTCAGCAGCACACGGTCTTTGCCGTTGGCCATCGCCTCCAGCACGCGGGTGATGGCGCTCTCTTGGTAATAGCGGCCCATCCAGGTGCCGCCTTTGTCTTCGAGCGGCACGGCGGCAAAGCGTTTGCGCCAGGCGGCAGCTTGCGCTTCGCTCTCGCCAAAAGCCATGTCCCACAGCTCGTCAGGCGTGGGGTAGCGAGCCACTTCGCCTTCGGCCCCCGTGTGCATGTCGATGCCGTAAATGCCTTGGCCGTTGGTGGCGTAGGTGTGGCGAATCGACAGCTTGGCCGCGTAGCTCTTGGCCTGGCCCACGCCCTCGGTCAGCGGCTTGGCCCAAGACTTGGCCTCCACCACGGCCAACTTGGTGTTGCGGTACACCAGAACATAGTCGGCAATGTCTGCCCGCGCCCGCTTGCCCGCGCCTTGAAGTCTGCCCGCCGTGATGTTGTGCTCCCGCAAAACGCGGCTGCCATCCACCTGGCCCCAGCCTGCGGCGGCCAGGGCCGGGTCGATGTGTTCAGCGCGGGTTTCGGCTTCGTTCATTTGCTTGAATTCTTTTTGGCAGCAATGGCTTTGCGCTTGGCGGGTGGTGTCAGATAGTTGTCTCCTGTCACCACAGACCGGCCTGTTTTCTGCTCCAGCTGTTGGCGTGCCTGTTTGGCAATGCGCCCACCCACCACTGCAGCCCCTTTGTTCTCTTGTAAGCCCGTGGCTTGCTGCGTTTCCGCCACTTGTCGGGTTGAGAGTTCAGCCAAGGCTGTGAAGATCAGTTCGGCCTCACTCATGTGGTCGCGCAGGTTGTGGGTTTTCAGGCCCTTGATGTTCTTGTGTTCTTTGACACTCACGCCCGACCACTCTTGGTGAATGATGTTGGTGAGAAAAGCGAATTCGTCGCCGCTTTTTACATCGTGTTCGCGCCAATAGTCGGTCAGTTTGTTGCGGGTTTCCTGTCCCGTCATGCGCTGCTGAATCCACTTGTCGCTGCGGCCATGCTGTTGCCACGTCTCGCGGGCGCGGTTGAGCGACAGGGCGGGGTCGGCCATTTCCTGCATACGCTCGTAGCCCACCTTAGCGAGCCAGAGTTTGATGGGTTCTGCTTTGGGACTTGGGATGGACTGCACCAAGCGAAGCAGCGTAGTTGCTTCTGCACAGTCTGTTTCACGCAAACGCCCGTCTGTTGAGGCCAATTTCAACTGTACGATTTTCTCGTACAGTTGCTCGGAACCCGCTTCTTGTGCCAGTTTGCGCTTGAGATCCGACCAGTAGCGACGAGCGTTGCTGCTATCAGTCAGAACCTGCACGACGTCTACCACCGAGAACCACCACGTTTCACTGGCTTCGTCATAAACGCGACGAATGTCTTTGCCGTCGAATTGCGCTGCTGAAATGTTCATGACCCAGCCCTCAAATGCTTATGCTGATTAGGACCATATAGAGGACATCCTCTATAGGGGCACCCAACCGATAGCTGCATGTTGCGCGCGTTTCGCAGTCGCTCCGACCGGGGTCGATGTATTCGGCGCAGGTTTCGGCTTCGTTCATGGTTGAAGCCATCCGTCCGCGTCCATGCGGGTGCCGGATGACACGCTGGTTTGTTGAGCATCCGTCAACTTGACCTGCGCACTCTGGAGCCAGGCCACTGCGTCCTTGGCGTTGGTCGCTTGCTGTTTGACGGGGGCATCTGGTTCACTGGCCAGGCGCTGAAAAGATCGCAGCATCAAAATGTCCAATCAGCGGGATGCGAGGGCTTTGGACGACTTCTTGGGCAAAGCTTTCACGGTCTATCACCTGTTTTTTGAATTCTTCTATCGTACACGCAGTGGCGTGCACCTTTCGGCCCAATTGGCGACCTGCAGGCCTGAGTGCGGCGTTGACCTTGAGTTCAGAAGCTGCACCCAGTATCAGCACATCGACATCGCTGTTGGCGGTGGCTTGGCCCCGGGCCACTGAGCCAAACACCAAGGCCACCTCGATCCCATCCAGTTTCTCAAGGGTTTCACGCAGCGTGCGGACCAGCGCGCTGTCTTGCTGCATGAGGGTCACCAGTGGTGCCAGCTGCGGGTCTGTACTGGCGTAATAGCGGGGCAGGCCATCTTGCTGGCGGCGCTGTACCAGGCCCGCCTCTGTCCAGCGCTTGAGCAGCCGCGCCGTGTTGCCGGGGTCGATGCTTGAGGCTGCAGCCAGCTCACGCGGACCAAAGCCCCGACCCGGTTCGGCAAACAGTGCTTGCAGCACTTTGAATCGGGCTTGACCGCCAAAAACCTCGATGAGCTGGGCTTCGTTCATGGTTTGATGTTGAATTGACAACGATGTTGTCGAATATACATCATCGTAGTCAATTCAACAACAGAGTTTGACCCCAGAGACGCCGTGTTCAAAGCTGTCCGCTGAAGGCTTGGTGCAGCAGGGGGTGTCTGAAGGCGTCGAGGGCGGTGATTTTGGTGGGGTAATCAAAACCCAGTTAAAAAAATTTGGGTGTTTAAGAGCGTCCCAAGTTATTGATTTTTATGAAAAATCAATTTTCCAGGAGTCAATGGGATGGGAGTTGATCAAAACCCGATCAAGAAATTTGTGTCTCAAAAAAGCCAGTGGGATGAGCCGCAAATGGGTTTGTGACTCGCGGGTGAGTCACAAACACTCAAATAAAGTCCGAGCGCCACACATGCGCTGCCCGCTGGGCCATGCGTTCTTGGCGCAGTGCCAGGGTGGCGGGTGACCAATCGACCTGATCGCTTAGCCCCAACGCGTTGGCGGTGGCATAACTACTTCGCCCGTACTCGGTTCGTTTGTCATCAAAACTGCCGTTTTGGCATTGGCGGTTGATGGTTTGCTCCAGCAGCATCAGGTTGCCCAAACGGTAGATGAAGTCTTTCTGGCGATCTGGGTTGAAGGGTTCGTCCCATTGAGCAGAGGGGTTCTCGGGCAGGATGTGCTCGATGGTGCCGGTGTCGCTTTCCCAATCGTGATGCTTGCCCGATGCGTCGCTTTCCAGTTCGCACAGCAGGTACTTGACCACTTTCTTGCGTCGACCGGTGGTGTCCATCTCTTTATGCGAAAAGTCGCGGACAAATTTTTCATCGTCCACGTACATGCTGCGCAGCTGCGCAAACACTTCTGCAGGCGTGCGGACAGCCCCATCCAGCAAGGCCTTGGCGGCCCGGTGATAGACAGGTTCCAGCTCGTTGGTGTTCAGGCTGCCAATCACGGTGTAGCGCACCGACAGCACGCACAGCAGCTTGAGAACGCGGGTGAAGTCGTCCGCGCTCATTCGCTCCCAAGCGGCAAACACCAAGGGCATGTGCTGGCGCACCCCAAACAACTGCAAGTCGCGCACGTAAGGTTTAGCGCCAGGACGTTCCACCCAATACTCGTGCGAGGTGTCGTCCATGGCCGCGAACAAGTCGGCGCGTTGCTCCAGTGCATCCATCAAGGCAAACACATCTGCCGATGTTTTGACCTCTTCGCGCACCTTCTTGAACAGGCGCTGTTTGCGAATCTGTGGAGACTGGCACAGCAAGTGGTAACGCAAAAAGTCCGGAAATCGCTCGTGCTTGATGGTGCCCATCAAGTGCTGCCAGCGACGTTGCAACGCGTCCAAGTCGGTCGGCGTGGGCACCAGCGAAAACATATAGTTTTTCAGCAAATCGGTGGAGGACAGTTCAAGACCGCGTGCATTGAGTGTTTCAAAAACGGTGTAAGCGCTGAAGTCATCTTCAACCGTGATCCGAATGAACTGCAGTTGCCAAGCCAGGGTGTCGGAAACCAAGCGTGCCAGAGACTCGCCAACAAGCCCAGACTCGGTCAAGCGCTTGCCAAACCAGTTGAAACATTGCCACAACAGTTGGTTGGATTTGGACAAACCGCGTGGATTACTGGGTTTGCGCAGTTGCACCAGATAGTCTTGATAAAAGCCGTCGTTGGTGGCGTTCAAAAAAAGCTTGCTGCTATGAAGCAGGGAAGCGGTATCTTTTTTGCCAATGAAGTCTTGGCGCAGACCCATGGCGCGTTCGGTGTTGGCATTTCGCGTGGCTTCGTCGCCAGGCAAGTTGAGCAGGCTGTGGATGACCGACAACACCAAGACGCTGAGTGTGGCAATGCGTTGTTGACCATCAATGATTTCAAATTCACGTTCGCTCAGCGACTTGACCACTAAAGCGCCCATGTAATGCTTTGTGTCGGGCGCATGCAAAAGTTCTTGTAGGTCGTTCCACAGGTCTTCCCACTGTTCCTCTTCCCAAGCGTAGTCGCGTTGAAACGAAGGTGCGCGGTATTTCTTGCCGTTAGCGATCAAGTCCAGAAAAGTGACGTCTTGGGTCCTTAACACATTGCTTTTGGCCATGGGCGTCATCCTAATTTATTTGGACAGGCGTGGATTTTCTGCGGGTGACAGTGTGCGTAAATTTGAACCTACTGCGTCAACTGCCCGCTGAAGGCTTGGTGCAGCAGGGATTTTTTGAGGTCGTCGAGGGCGGTGAGTTTGTTTTCGTATGCCGCTGTCAGCTGCTTTGTTTCCTCTTCCAATGCACTCAGGCGCTGAACTATGACTTCTTGATCTTGTGGGGCAGGGACAGGCAAGGTCAACTGCCTCAAATCGCGGATGTTGATTTGTTGCAATGCGGTGCCATAGGTCTTGGCTTGAATTTGCAATTGGGCGGGCTCAGATCGCAGCAAGTAGTAACCAAACTGCTGTGAAAGTTTCGCTGGGTCAAAGCGGATGGGCACTATGCCGCGTGTGACGTTCGCTCCGGCCAATTCGCTGTGTGCGAGTGCTACGGTGCCGGTCGTGCCTCGAACACACAGCAGAATGTCGTTACCTTTGAGCGTGGTTCGGGCATAAGAATTGGCAAGGGCGGGATCGATTCTTTTCAATCCATCCAGCATGACCACATCGGTGGTCATGTCCACGGGGCGCACGATGTGAAGTCCATCTGCCACTTCGTCACCAGGTTGAACGATGCCGTAAGACAAACTGCAATCTGGCTCGACTAGGGCTTCAAGCGTGATCTCTTGGCTGGTTTTCGCGTATTGCGCGAGCACGCTGCCGCTGATTCGTGTGAACAACTCGCGGGCGTTTTGGAGGTTCTTTTCGGCGTTGGCTTTGGCGGTGGCAATGTCGGCAAAGGCTTCGTCGAGGAGGGTGACGATGCGGCGTTGCTCTTCCATCGGTGCTAGAGGTATGCGGATTTCACGCAGGCTGCCTTGATTCAACTTTGGAACCGTCAGACCAGAAACGTACTCTGTGAGATCTGAATGATTCAAGAAGTAAATCAGCCAGTTGTCGATTAGCCGTTCTCGGATTGGGCGCAGCACATGAGCATGGTTATTGACCCAACACTTCCCCTCAATTGGAAATGCCGTGTTTTCACCTGATTCCCATTTGGCGCCATCTTCGCCGACAAGCACCAAGGGTTCATCAAAGATGAAGTCACTTACGAAGTCTTGGATTCCAGTAGCGCCGTAATATGGATAAGGTCCAGCAATCCGATCACTTTTTGTGACTGGCTTGCGTCTGTTGTCAAGAATGTCGCAGAGTTCGCCTAGCGGCTTGATTTGCCAACCCGCCTTCACGCCAACAACCCCCGAATATTCCCCAACACCTCTGCCGCCTCAGCGTCCAGCGCCGCGATTTCGTCCAGTATGTCCGCTGGGCTGCGATGCACCACTGCTTCGCCGCCGTTCGGGTTTTTCACCGACAGGTCAAACGTGTCGAGGTCTACGCTGCCTGCGGCCACGCTCCAGCTCTTGGGCGAGTCGGCAATGGACTTTTGCAGCTGCACAAACTCCACCAGGTCCGCGTCGTTCAGCGGGTTGGTTTTGCCCATGTTGCGGCCGGGGTCCAGTTGGTAGAACCAAGTCTTGCTTGTCGGTTCTCCTTTGGTGAAGAACAGCACCACAGTCTTCACACCCGCACCCTGAAAGGTGCCGCCGGGGCAGTCGAGCACGGTGTGCAGGTTGCAGTCGGTCAGCAGCTGTTTGCGCAGGGCCACGCTGGCGTTGTCGGTGTTGCTGAGAAACGTGTTTTTGATGACCACCGCCGCACGGCCCCCGGCACGTAGGCTTTTGATGAAGTGCTGCATGAACAAGAAGGCGGTTTCCCCGGTTTTGATGGGGAAGTTTTGCTGCACCTCTTTGCGCTCTTTGCCGCCAAAGGGCGGGTTGGCCAGGATCACGTCGTAGCGGTCGCGCTCTTGGATGTCGTTGATGTTTTCGCCCAGCGTGTTGGTGTGCACGATGTTGGGCGCCTCGATGCCGTGCAGGATCATGTTCATGATGCCGATCACATACGCAAGGCTCTTTTTCTCTTTACCGTAGAAGGTGCGTTTTTGCAGCGTCTCTAGGTCGTCGGCCTTGGTGGCTTTGGGGCTCAGGTACGCAAAGGCTTCGCACAAGAAGCCGGCTGACCCGCAGGCTGCGTCGTAAATGCGTTCGCCAATTTGGGGCTGCATCACCTCGATCATGGCGCGGATGAGTGGGCGGGGTGTGTAGTACTCGCCGCCGTTGCGCCCGGCATTGCCCATGTTTTTGATCTTGGCTTCGTACAGGTGCGACAGTTCGTGCTTTTGCGCCTGGCTGCCAAAGCGAAGTTCGTCGATGCGGTCGATCACGTCGCGCAGGTTGTAGCCACTCTGGATTTTGTTGGTGATCTCGCCAAAGACTTCGCCGATTTTGTATTCGATGGTCTGCGGCCCGCTGGCGCGTTGCTTGAAGCCTGCCAGATACGGGAACAGTTTGCCGTTGACAAAGCCTTTGAGGTCGTCGCCCGTCATGGCGGCGTTGTGGTCGATCTTGCCGTCGGCAGCTTTGGGCGCAGCCCATGCGGCCCAGCGGTATGGCTCGCTCAAGATGAACTGGTAGTCACGCCCCTCCAGCACCGCCTCGGTGGCCTTGTCGGCTTCGAGGGCGTCGAGGTACTTTAAAAACAGCAGCCAACTGGTTTGCTCGGTGTAGTCCAGCTCGCTGGTGCACCCCGCGTCTTTGTGCAGGATGTCATCGATATTTTTAAAGGTTTGTTCGAACATAGGTTTGCATTTTAGGGGGCGGCCATACCCCGCATTCGGGCTGCTGAGCTTGCGGCTTCAAAAAACATGACAATCCACCAGCCTATGCTGACAACCCTGTAACTTTTGGCCTTCCCCAACGAACTGGGTCATGAAGCCCCGTGTTTCAGCAACCCACCAGGTCACTCCCATGAAACGACGCCACATGATCAAATTCTTATCGGCCTGCCTGGCCAGCGCAACGCTGCCCTTGAGCGCGGCGGCGGCCGCTTTTCCACTGAAGAAAACCAAAGCCGAGTGGCGCAAGTTGCTTGCGCCAGCTGCGTATACGGTGCTGTTTGAGCACGGCACCGAGCGCGCGGGCAGCAGCCCACTCAATGCCGAGAAGCGGCCCGGGACTTTTGTGTGTGTGGCCTGCAACTTGCCCTTGTTCAGCTCGGCCCACAAATACGAGAGCGGCACGGGTTGGCCCAGTTTTTTCCAAGCCTTGCCGGGCGCTTTGGGCACCACCACCGATTTCAAGCTCATCTACCCGCGCACCGAATACCACTGTTCGCGCTGTGGCGGTCACCACGGGCATGTGTTTGATGACGGGCCCAAACCCACGGGCAAGCGCTTTTGCAACAACGGTGTGGCTTTGGCGTTTGTGCCCGAAGGCCAAACTCTTCCCGAATTGAGGACATGAGCATGAACCGCATGACTGTTTCGAGGCCCCTGCGTTGCTTGGCCATGGCATGTGCCGCTGCCGCGTTCTTGTTGACGGCTTGCACGCCCAGCCAGTCTTCCAGCGCGGGCCAAGCCCCTGTGGCCCAGACCACGCCCACCGAGGTGGTGGCCGCGCCCGTGGTCAACGGCAAGCCCATGGCTTACGCCCTGTTTGCCGGTGGTTGTTTCTGGTGCATCGAGGCCGACTTTGAAAAACTGGCCGGTGTGGTGGCCGTTGAGTCGGGCTACACCGCCGGCCAAACGCCCCAGCCCACCTACGAACAAGTCAGCGCCGGCCACACGGGTCACACCGAGGCGGTGCGGGTGCTGTACGACCCGAGCCAAGTCGGTTATGCGCAGTTGGTCGACTATTTTTGGCGGCACATCGACCCGACCGTCAAAGACCAGCAGTTTTGTGATGTAGGCCCGCAATACCGCAGCGGGATCTATTGGCAAAATGAGGCCGAACGCGCCATCGCCGAAGCCAGCCGTGACGACTTGATCCGCAGCGGCCGGTTCAGCATCATTCACACTGAGCTGGCCCCCAGCTCAGTGTTTTATTTGGCCGAGGAGTACCACCAGGACTACTACAAGAAGAACGAGCTGCGCTACAGCTACTATCGCTTGAGTTGCGGGCGGGACGCGCGGGTTAAAAAGCTCTGGGGGTGAGGCCCCTGCGCCGGGCCAGTCGTCTTGGCTTGGGCATATCACACACCATTCGCCCCGTTGTGGGCGTTTGTTTTTTTGGAAGCTGTGCATGGAAATTAAAGTCAACTTTCTCGACAAACTGCGCTTGGAGGCCAAGTTTGACGACTTCACTGTGCTGGCCGATCAGCCGATTCGCTACAAGGGCGATGGCTCGGCACCGGGGCCGTTTGATTATTTTTTGGCGTCTTCGGCTTTGTGTGCGGCGTATTTTGTGAAGCTGTATTGCGAGACGCGGGGCATCTCTACCGAGCACATCCGCCTGTCGCAAAACAACATCGTGGACCCCGACAACCGCTACCTGCAGACCATCAAGATCCAGGTGGAGTTGCCGGCTGACATGTCCGACAAAGACCGCCAAGGCATCTTGCGTTCCATCGACCGTTGCACGGTCAAAAAGGCGATTCAAGCGGGCCCCACGTTCATCGTTGAGGCGGTGGACAACCTCGACGCCGACGCGCAGGCCTTGCTCTCCCTGAGCCCCGATGCGCAGTCGCAGACCTTGATTGCGGGCAAGGACTTGCCGCTGGAGCAGACCATCGCCAACATGACGGCGGTGTTGGCCAATTTGGGCATCAAGATCGAGATCGCGTCGTGGCGCAACCTGGTGCCCAATGTGTGGTCGCTGCACATCCGCGACGCGCATTCGCCCATGTGTTTCACCAACGGCAAGGGTTCGAGCAAAGAGAGCGCCTTGGCCTCAGCCTTGGGTGAATACATCGAGCGCCTGAACAACAACCACTTTTACGCGGGCGTGTTTTTTGGCGAAGACCTGGCGCAGGCCGACTTCGTGCACGACCCCCGCGAGCGTTGGTTCCAACCTGGCAAGCGCGACGCGCTGCCCAAAGGCTTGTTGGACAAGCATTGCTTGGCCATTTACAACCCCGACGGCGAGCTCAAGGCCTCGCACCTGTTTGATACCAACTCGGGCAACCCCTCGCGCGGCATTTGTGCGCTGCCCTATGTGCGCCAGTCCGATGGTGAGGTGGTGTACTTCCCGTCCAACCTGGTGGAAAACCTGTTTGTGAGCAACGGCATGAGCGCGGGCAACACGCTGGTCGAAGCGCAGGTGCAGTGCCTGTCAGAAATTTTTGAGCGGGCCGTGAAGCGCGAGATCCTGGAAGGCGAAATGGCCTTGCCCGATGTGCCGCAGGACGTGCTCGCCAAGTACCCCGGCATCGTGGCCGGCATCGAGGCTTTGGAAGCCCAGGGCTTTCCAGTCTTGGTCAAAGACGCATCGCTGGGCGGGGTGTACCCGGTGATGTGCGTGACCCTGATGAATCCGCGCACGGGCGGTGTGTTCGCGTCGTTTGGCGCACACCCGCGTTTGGAGGTGGCGCTGGAGCGCAGCCTGACCGAGCTGCTGCAGGGCCGCAGTTTTGAAGGTCTGAACGACTTGCCCGCGCCCACCTTCATCACCAACGCCGTGACCGAGCCCAACAACTTTGTGGAGCACTTCATTGACTCCAGCGGCATCGTGTCGTGGCGGTTTTTCAGCGCACAGGCCGATCACGATTTTGTGGAGTGGGACTTTTCTGCGCAGGGCGAGGACGCCACTGCCCAAGAAGCCGCCACGCTGTTCGGCATCTTGCAGGCCATGGGCAAAGAAGCCTATGTCACGGTGCACGACCAACTCGGTGCCACCGCCTGCCGCATCTTGGTGCCGGGCTATTCCGAGGTGTACCCGGTCGACGACCTGATTTGGGACAACACCAACAAAGCGCTGTTGTTCCGCGCGGATGTGCTGAATCTGCACCGCTTGGATGACGAAGCCTTGGAGGCCTTACTCGACCGCTTGGAGAACAACGAGCTCGACGATTACCTCGACATCGCTACCCTGATCGGCATCGAGTTTGACGACAACACGGTGTGGGGCCAGTTGACGGTGATGGAGCTCAAGCTCTTGATTCACTTGGCGTTGCAGCAGCTGGAAGAAGCCCACGAGCTGGTGGGCGCTTTCTTGCAATACAACGACAACACCGTAGAGCGCCGCTTGTTTTACCAAGCCCTGAACGTGGTGCTGGAAGTCACGCTGGACGAGGAGTTGGATTTGGCAGATTACGCCGTCAACTTCCGGCGCATGTTTGGCAACGAGCGCATGGATGCGGCCACTGGCTGTGTGGACGGCAGCGTGCGCTTTCATGGCCTCACGCCCACCAGCTTGCAGCTGGAGGGCTTGGACCGCCACCAGCGCTTGCTTGACAGCTACAAAAAACTGCATGCGGCGCGGGCGCGTGTGGCCCAGATGTAGAACGCAGGCCATAGTCCACGGGCACCGCTCGTTTTTGGTGCCCGCCTTTAGCCAAGTCTGGCCAAAGTGGCTTGCAAGCCCGCCAAGGTTTTATCAAGTACGGCTGCCTTGAACCCGTGTGGCAGTTGGGCTTGGGTGTTGGCGATGGCTTGCGGTGCTTGGGTCACGATTTCTTCGATCATGGCGTCCACATCGGCTTGGAGGCCGCAGATTTTGGCGGTGCTGACCAAGTGGCGTGGCTGCACTTCTTTGTGCAGGTAATGCTTGTTTTTTCCCAAAAAAGCCATGGCCAATTTGAGCTTGTGCAGGGACCATTGGTGGGGGCCGGGTCCTTCAATGGGCCAGATGGACATGACGTCGTACAGCGGAGCCAGTTTAAATTGGCCTTGCGGCAAGATCTGGATGCTGAAGTTTTTGGCGTGGCCATCGGGTGCGGCCAGCAGCCAGAACAAAATCTGGCTTTTCATGAAGTGGCGCAAATCGGTCTGGGCTTGTGTTGAGCGCATCAGGACTTGGGCAATGTCTCGCACACCAGGGCCACCATCGGCTTCGTATTTGAGGTGCGATGGCAGGCCTAGGGCCTGACAAAAATCTTCTTGCGGCAGCCGCATCCACCATTGACCGGATGAATGCAGTTGCCGGTCAAAGCGCTCGACGGCCAACACGCGTTGCGTGCCAAAGCTGAGAACGGCGCAACGTGCCACGGGCAGACCGAATTCACGCAGCAGCGTCAGGCACAGCCATTCGTTGTCGACCGAGCTGCTTAGGTCCACTTTCTGGTTGCCGACCAAGCCCAGTGGCATTTTGAGGATGTGGGTGGTGGGTGTGGTGCCTTGGGGTCGCATCCACTGGCCTTGATGCCAGAGCAGCGCTGTTTTTTCCTGTGCGCCAGCCAAGGAGATGCGCAGATCGTCATCGCTGTTGGGGCTGCCCAAAGCCCCGGAGGGGTTGACCACGCGCAGCAGGTGTTGTTCAACGTCGGACTCGCTCATGCGGGTGCCTTCGATTTGGGTCACGTTGTGTGGCGTTTCGTCCTCTCCCAGCAATTGCACAGCACCCACGCAGTCGCGGCCGATGGCGCGCAGCAAATCAAACGCATCGGTCGAGGCGGTTTTGAACCGTGTCGCCAGCCGACGGCGGATGGCCTCGTTGTCGGGCAGCAGGTTGTCGAAAAAATGCGCGACCGCTGGACCCTTGAGCGGGCTGTTGTCCATGCCAAAGGGCAACGACAGTGAAAGCGGCCTGCCAGCGGGGGCACGCATCCAGTCGGTGTCGTATTGCAAGGACATGCCGGCGCGGCCACCCATGCGCCAAGTGCCCACGCGCACGTCGTTCGTCCAGATGGACAGTGCCTGGGTCTGGGCGGGTCGACCCATGTCACCACTCCGGCGCGTCGCTGTCCCGCGCAAGCTGGGCTTGCGGTGCGGTGTTCTGACGCGGTTGAATGGTGAGCTCCAGACCCAGGACATTTAGCACAGACAGCAGCTGCCCCAGACCGATGTTCTCGGGCTGTTGCTCAAAAGCAGAAATGCGGCTTTGACTTAGCCCCACCCGGGACGCCAGTTTGGTTTGGCTGAGCTGGCTGGTTTTGCGGGCGGTTTTGAGAATTTGCCCCATTTGTATGGGGGTGACGAGGGTATGCGGCATGGCATTTGTATCCGTGAAGCGAATAAAAACAATATACCCGCAAATCGAATAAATTCCAAATATTCGAAAAACGAATCAAGTCGCCTTGACCCGCACCCCACCAATCACCCCCGCTACCAGCAATGCAATGCCCGCCAGGGTGAGTGGTTCTGGCCATTGGCCGCGCAGCATAAACGCGTAGCTGAGCGCGGCCAGGGTTTCAAACACAATGAGCTGCCCGGCCAGTGCGGTGGGCAATCGTTGGCTGGCGGCGTTCCAGCACAAGGTGCCCAGCCAGGAGGCGAACAGGCCGATGGCCATCATGAGGCCAATGAATTCGAGGGGGCGTGGGCCCAGTGGCATGGGCATGGGGTCGTTTGTGGCGAGGGTCCAGAGCCAAAACGCGGCATAGCCCAGCAAAGCCAGTGGCAAGGTGGCCATGCCTTGTGCTGTGGCCCAGACGCGTGGATTGCGATCGGGGTGGCCACGCAGCCAATCGGCGTTTTTAAGCGGGTACCAGGTCCAGCAGACCACCGCCCCCACGGCCAGTGCGGCCCCGGTGATGTAGCGCGTGGTGTCGGCTGCCGGATTCTGCACCAGTGCGGTCCATTCCACATGGTTGACGCAGGCGATGCCCAACAAGATGAGGGCCAGCGGTGGCGCCAACTTGAGCCAAGGAAAACGGCCGTCGCGCTGGTGGTTGAGCAGGTTGGCCGCAACGGCGATCACCACCGGCAGTGTGCCGATGATCATGGTGGGCAAGGCACCGCCCGCACGCTGGATGGCGCTGGCCAAAAACAGGTAATACAAGACGTTGCCGATGGCCGCCAGTTTGAGGGCGGCCAACCAGTCGCTGCGTGTCAGTCGCCGGATCTCGGTGCGGTCCATGAATGCCAAGGGCAGCGCAATCAGGCCAAAGGCCAGATACCGGCCAAAGGTGTGCAGGGCGGCGGGGTAGTCGGGCAGCATGAGCGGCCCCACAAACACCAAACCCCACATGAGACCAGCGGCCAAGGAAAACAGGATGCCACTCAGCATGGGCGGTGTCTCGTGGTGGGTGAGCCTTCAATCGGTCTTTGGTATTTCATCATGGCTTGGATTATCGGACTGAGTCTGGGCATGCCTGGGCGCTGGTTTGTTGATCAGCTTATCGCCTCGAAGACCCGTACTTCAATGGGGCTGTTCAGCGTTGTTCCCGAACAAGGGGAAAACACCCATGGTGAGGGCGGCTTGGCATGGGTATCTTCGATGTCGCCATGTGAGAGTGGCTGGGTGTTTGGGATTTGAGAAAAACGGAGACAGGGAATGACCGCAACGCAATGGCAAAACATCTTGGTGCTGTGCACCATCATGGGTTTTGCAACGATGGAATATGTGAGCCGACGTTACAAAAATACGGTGACCGCCACGGGCAACGACACCAAGCTGGAGGTGTTCATGTTCCTGAGCGTGCTGGCGATCACCCAGCCCTTGGCGATTTTTGTCACGTCCAAGCTGGGGCACGCTTGGTTTCCAGACTACAAAAACGCTTTGGCCGATTTGCCTTGGTGGGGCATGGTCGGTATTTTGTTGGTGGCCGATGACATGACGCAGTATTGGTGGCACCGTTTGTCGCATTCGCCTTTGTTGTGGCCTTTGCACCGGGCGCACCACTCGGCCGAGTACATGAGCATTCGTGTCACTTTCCGCAACAACTTTTTCTATTACCTGATGATGCCGGGCTTGTGGGCTGCCGGTGCTCTGTTGTACTTGGGCTTTGGCGGCATGGTGTATGCGCTTTACATCGCGGTGAAGTTGCTGGTCATCCTGGGTGCGCACTGCGCGTGGCGTTGGGACGAGCCGCTGTACCGGGTGCGGGCCCTGCACCCCCTCATGTGGGTGTTGGAGCGCACCATTTCGACCCCGGCCACGCATTGGGCACACCACGCCATCACCAATGAAGACGGTGTGGGTCATTACAAAGGTAACTTTGGCAACTTGCTGTTTTTGTGGGACATCATTTTTGGCAGCGCCCACATCACACGCCAATACCCTGCGCGTGTTGGATTGATCGACGACAAGTTGTTTGGGCAAGAGCGTTGGTACCACCAGATGCTCTACCCGGTGTTGCAGTCCAAGCGTGAACATTCTGCTTTGCGCGTGGGGGGCTCGATCTACGCAGGTCCGGAAACCTTGGACACAAAATTTTGATCTACCAAGCCTTGTGCTTTGTCATTTCGGCCTTGAGCCGTGTTTCAGAGTGCACAGTGGGTGTTGTCAAAGGGCGGCGGCACACGCTGGATTGTGTTGAGCACCTTGGGTGTAAAACGGTTTAAGCCCGCCAAGCCGGCAGTTGCCAGTTGCGCCAAAGCGCCAGCGCGCGCAAACCCACCGTGACCACCAGGCAGCCCAGCAAAGCCACCCACCCGGGCGCGTCGGTGAACCACAAACCCACATAAGTCCAGCCGCCCGCAAAGGCGCAGACTGCGTAGGGGCGGTGGTCTTTGAAGGCGGTAGGGATTTCGTTGCACACCATGTCGCGCAGCACGCCGCCAAACACGCCGGTGATCAGGCCCATGAGCACGGCCACCACCGTTGGCATGAGGGCCTGCAGTGCTTGGTGTACGCCGGTGGCGGTGAACAGGCCCAGGCCCAGCGCGTCAGGCCAGAGGATGGCTTTTTCGGTGACTTCAAAGTGGCGCTGGCGCATGAAGGCCATGGCGAGTACACACAGGGCCAACACACCCCAAAGCATTTCGGTGTGTTGCACCCAGAAGAAAGGGCGTTGGTCCAGCAGCAAGTCGCGCAGTGTGCCGCCGCCAAATGCCGCCAAAAAAGCGACCACACACACGCCCACCGCGTCCAGCCGTTTACGCGCCGCTTCCATCAGGCCCGAGAGGGCAAAGGCGGCGGTGGCCGACAGCTCGACCAGCAGGCGAAGGGTGTCTCCCCAAGATTGAATTCCGTACATGTTGGGGATTATCGATGTTGCTGCATCGAAACCCAAAGCGTCGGACCTGAAGGTGCCGACCTACAGAGACGCGGCTTTTTGTAGGTCGGCGGCTTCAGCCCCGACATGTCATTGCGCCGGATCTGGCCATGTCGGAGCTGAAGCTGCCGACCTACAGGGACGCGGCTTTTGTAGGTCGGCGGCTTCAGCCCCGACATGTCATTGCGCCGGATCGGGCCATGTCGGAGCTGAAGCTGCCGACCTACAGGGACGCGGCTTTTTGTAGGTCGGCGGCTTCAGCCCCGACAAATTTTAGAGCCACACTTGACGATAGCGCCCTTGCGCGTCGTGGTCCTGGGTTTGTTTGGCTGGATTGAAGCGTCTGCCCACACGCGGGTCGGTGCCTCGGCCGCTCACGTACAACCAGTTGCCTTGGTTGCTGCACACGTCAAAGTCCACCAATTGCGATTCGAACCAGGCCGCGCCCGCACGCCAGTCGCAAGACAGGTCGTGCACCAGAAAGCTCGCCACGATCTGGCGCATGCGGTTGGAGGTGAAGCCCGTGGCCGCCAGCTCGCGCATGCCCGCGTCCACGATGGGCTCGCCGGTTTGCCCGTTGCACCAGCGTGCAAAGTCTTTGGGGAAGTGCGAGGGTTGGGGCAAGTTCGACAAGCCCCGTGCCGCATAAAGTTGCGGGCCGTGTTGCCGGTGCAGCATGCGGAAGTTGTCACGCCACAGCAGCTCAAACCACAGCCAATAGGTGCCCTCGTTGCTGCCGTGCTGCTTTTCGTAGGCCTGCAGCGCTGCCCAGATGCGGCGGGCTGACACCGCGCCCGTGGCCAGCCAGGGTGACCAGTGGCTGCTGGTGTGCTGGCCTTGCAGGGCGTTGCGGGTTTGTTTGTAGCGGTCGGGCCAAGGCGGGGTGAAGTAGCTTTGAAGGTGGGCCAAGGCGCTGGCCTCGCCGCCCCGGCAGGTGGCTTGTGTGTAGGGAAAATTCGAGCGTGGATGCGTGTCGCCCCCGGTGTGGGCTTGCAGCAGCGTGAAGGGGTTATCGGTCCAGCCGGTCAGGGTGGTCAAGTTGTCACTCGGTGGTGCGGGCAAGTGCGTTGGCGAGGGCAGTGGTGTCAAGGGCTTGAGCCGCGCCGATTCGATGCGTTGGCGAAACTCGGTGAACACTTGCGGCATGTTTTCGGCCGCAAAGGGCAGGGCGTCGGGTTCGATCAGGCTGGACTGCCACAGTGTTTTGACCGTGAGGCCCACGTTGAGCAGGGCCTGCACCTGGGCTTCTTCTTCGGGCGCAGCGATGTCTTCGCAAAACACGGTGTCCGCGCCAACATGGCGGGCGCAGGCGGGCAGCACATCGGCCACGGGGCCATGCAGCAAGACCAGTTGCTGATTCAGTGCCTGTAATGAAGTTTGCAGGTCTTGCAGTGTGTCGGCCACAAAGCGCCTGCGGTGCACGCCCATGCGGCGAAAGCCCCAAGCGGTGGGCGCGTCTTGCACGGGTTCGTGCACATACACCAGCAGCAGGGCTTGACCATGGGCCTGGGCGTGCTCAACTGCTTTCTGGAGTGCATGTTGGTCGTGCAAGCGCAAGTCGTTTCGAAACCAGAAAAGGGTGGTGTGCATGGTTTTAAAAATCAAAGCCCAGCTGCTTGCTGGGTGGGGTGTTGACATCGGATGACGGACGCGTTTTTCGGCGGGTGGTCTTGGGGCTATCGCTGTCACGGTCTCGGGTGAACACATCACGTTGAGCGCCGCTGCCGTGTTTGCGTGAAGCGTGTTTTTCAACGATGGCTTTTTTGCCCGCTTTCACACCGGGTTCGGCCCGTCGGGCGTGCAGTGCGGCTTTGGCGCTGCGCGTGGCTTCGGCCAAATCCACCACGGGCAGGGGAATGTCGGCGTCTGGCCCGCTGCCCACCGTCAGGCCGCAGTGGCGCAACACCTCGGGGGGCATGAGCCAAGGCTCAAACAACCAGGTGTCGGGCACGCGGCGCATGTGGGGCAGCCAGCGGCGCACAAAAATGCCTTTGGGGTCGTGGTCTTGCGCTTGTTTGATGGGGTTGTACACCCGTGTGGTGTTGATGCCGGTGGTGCCCGACTGCATTTGCAACTGGCTCCAATGGATGCCGGGTTCGTAGTCCAGAAACTGCGTGGCCAGCCAATGGCCCACGGGCCGCCAGTCCAGCCACAGCGGGTAGGCTGCCACCGACACCAGCATGGCCCGCATGCGAAAGTTCAGCCAGCCGGTCTGGTGCAGCATGACCACACAAGCGTCCACCATGGGCCAGCCGGTCCGGGCCGAGGTCAGGGCCGCAAAGTGCGCATCGTTCCAGCCGTCTTCGCGCAGGCCGTCGTAACCCCGATGCATGTTGCGCCATTCGATTTCGGGCTCGCTTTCGAGCTTTTGGATGAAGTGGCAATGCCAATACAAACGGCTGATGAACCCGACCAGACCCGCCCGGTGCCTGCTCGCTTGCGGCGGCAAGGCATCGAGCGCCGCGCGGGTGGCCTGCACGACCTCGCGCATGCTGATGCAGCCCCAGGCCAAATAGGCCGAAATGCGTGAACAGGCGGTGGGCGAACTCAACGGCGATGAGATGCCACCTCGGTAACCCAGCGCCCGCACATCCAGAAAGCTGTGCAAGGTCTCCAAACCCAGGCGACGCCCACCGCGCTGGCGCTGGCCGGGGTTGTGCTGCAGGCCGGGTGGCGGTGTCATCACTTCGGGGCCAAAATTTCCAGGCGCGTGAAAAAAGTGCAACCTGGGCAAGACCGCTTGTGGCGCGGCCATGTGCGCTTCCCAGCGGGCTTGCCAGGTGTTGCGGCTTTTCAGGCGTCGCACCACGCCAAACTGAGGCAACTCGGTCCAGCCCACGCCCTCACTGCGGCACCACGCGCCCACCTGCAGATCGCGCTCGTAGGTGAAGGCGTTGCCGGTTTCTTGGTGCGCCACCAGTTCGGCAAACGGCGCTTGTGCGTGCAGGGTCGCCAGCACCTGCACTGCAGGGCCCACGCGCACCTGCAAGCTGCCGCCCAGCGCCTGCAAGTCTTGGTGCAGCTCTGTCAATGATTCGCGCACAAATTCAAAGTGCTGCAAAGCCGCATCGGGCTGCGCCCACAGACCCGGCTCGACGATGTACAGGCACAGCACCGGCCCTTGCGTGGCGGCATGCGCCAGCGCCGCATGGTCGTGCAGGCGCAGGTCGCGTTTGAACCAGACCACCCGGTATGTCATGGCTGGCTGTTCTGGATGGAATGCCCCGGTCCCAGTCCGCTTGGCCCCGTGCCGTAACGCGTTGAATCGACAGTCACACACGAGAGCAATTCAGACGGCAGATCGGGCGCTTGTTGGCGCAGGTAGCGGCGCACCAGGTCACCGCTGTGCCAAGGGGCGGTCGATCCGCTCCACACCGCTTGGTCTTGTACCTGCCACTGACCGCCCTTCAGGCGCAAGACCACCAGACTGGGGTGGAGCGTGTCAAAGGCCACCTCGGCCACAGTCCATTCCCCCCATTGTTGCAACTGCAAAGCGCGTGCACTTTGCGAGTCGGGCGGGCTGTGTTGCCGGATCACTTTCAGCACCGCATGGGCGGTGGGGTCCTCTGTTGACAAGGCGCGAACGTCGGTGCAATCACGACGCCATTGCAGCATCTGATCTGCCCCCCATCCACGCACATCGAAGCGCAAGCCATTCACCTCCAGCAAGCCTCGGCTGTCCTGTTGGACCCAGTCCACATGGCTGTCGATCACCAACAAGCTGGTGAGCACAACAAGCACAGCACCGACATGCCGTTTCATGCGAGTTCACCCCCGCTCAAATGCGCTGTGCAAAGGGGGGCTTGATGCAGGTAACAAAGAAAATCAGCCCATTTTGTGAATATCAAATAAGTCATTTTCGGCTAATTTCAATTGATTTGAAAATTAAGAGTTGTTTTGTGACTGTGTGGTCATAGAATATCTCATCGTTAACGGAGAACGTCATGATCCTCAAGAAAACAGTCAAAGCCCTTGATATTGCTGTGTTCATCACGTCGCGTGCGGTGGTCAAGCCCGTGACCACTGAAGAGATTGCCAGTGGCTTGTCTTTGTCGTCTTCGTACACCGAATCCATTTTGAAAGAGCTGCGTGAAGCTGGTTTGATCCGCGCCCACCGAGGCCCAGGGGGCGGTTACCAGATTCGGGGCAATCCTGAAGACATCAGTTTGTGGGATGTGGTCAAGCATTTTGAAGAGGTGCACAGCTTCGATGCGCTTTACCCGCAAGGGGGGCATCCCATGAAAAACCTGGAATCTGACATTCAAAGCACCATGCAGTCCTTGCTGCAGGCGCAAAGTCTGTCCGATGTGGCCGTGCCCTTCATGCCACGGGATGCGCGTGTGACCTCGATGATGGGTCAGTTCCGACTCAAACCCCTGCCTGCCCCGGTCATGCCCCGTGCGCCGAACTCGGTGTTTCAGCTCAGCATGATGATGTAAGGCATCAATTCGGGACCCAGGCAAACTCGCGCAGTTGGGCCAGGGTCACGAACTGCAAGGCTTTTTGGTGGGTGCTTTCAAGGACCACATGGGGTGCCACACCGGCTTGAAACGCTTCGAGCCATCTCAAGGCGCAAAGACACCAGCGGTCTCCGGCTTTCAGTCCCGCAAAACGGTGCGATGGGCGAGGCGTCATCAAGTCGTTGCCACGGGCGCTGGAGTAATCCAAAAAGGCTTGGGTGACTTTGGCACAAATCACATGGGTTCCCACGTCTTCGTCGCTGGTGTTGCAGCAACCGTCCCTGAAATAACCGGTGAGTGGGTCATAAGAGCAAGGCATCAATTCGCCACCGAGAACATTCAAGCCGGAGCGAGTCATGGGATTCCAAATAAAAAGTGAGCAATCGCACTATTGTGTGGTGCTTGGGTGTGTTGCTGTGTCACACGCGGGCAATAGGTTCCCACGGTGCAGGGTTTTTGGAGCCAAGTAGGCAGATACACACATGACAGCTGCAGGTGTGTGGGGCCAGTAAGATCATTTCAAAGCTGTCGCACCATGAACTTTCCGCTGATCACTGATCCCTATTTTTACGCCATTGCCGCGCCTGCGGTGGTGATGCTGGGTTTGAGCAAAAGCGGTTTTGGCGCAGGTTTTGGATCGCTGGCGGTGCCCCTGATGGCGCTGACGGTCACTGTGCCCCAGGCGGCTGCCATCTTGATGCCCGTCTTGTTGGTCATGGACTTGTTGGGCATGGCGGCGTTTCGCAAGGATGTGGACAAGGCTTTGCTGCGGTTCATGCTGCCCTTTGCCATGCTGGGCATTGTGATCGGGGCCCTGTTGTTCAAACTGCTGGACGCCAAGCTGGTGGCGGCCATTGTGGGGGCTTTCACCTTGCTGTTTTTGGCACAGCAAATGCTGTTCAAGCCGCGCTCTGACAGCCCACCGCCGCCTCCTTGGTTGGGCGCTGTTTTGTTGACCACGGCGGGATTCACCAGTTTCATCTCGCACGCGGGTGGGCCACCGGTCAATGCGTATGTGATGCGCTTGAAGCTCAAGCCGATTTTGTTCACTGGCACCATGGCATTTTTGTTTTTCTTCATCAACATGGCCAAGTGGCTGCCTTACGCGTGGCTGGGTTTGCTGGATCTGCGCAATTTCGCCACGTCGCTGGTGCTTTTGCCCTTGGCCCCCTTGGGGGTGTGGTTGGGTGTTCGCTTGGCTCGGCGCATCAACCCCGCTCTTTTTTATCGCTTGATCCGCTTGGGCATGTTCCTCACGGGGTGCAAGCTCTTGTGGGATGGCTTGCGTTAGCCAGCATTTTTATTACAACGAGGAGATTTTCATGAAAGCAGCCTGGTACAGCCGCAATGGCGAAGCCCAAGATGTGATGGTGTTGGGCGATTTGCCCAAGCCCAGCGTGCAAGCTGGCGAGGTTCTGGTGCGCTTGGCGACTTCGGGTGTCAACCCCTCGGACGTCAAGTCGCGCCGCGCACGCCCTGTGAGTGACCCTTTGATCGTGCCCCACAGCGATGGGGCCGGCGTGATCGAAGCCGTGGGTGAGGGCGTGCCCGCTACGCGAGTGGGTGAGCGGGTCTGGATCTGGAATGGTCAGTGGCAGCGCCCTTGGGGCACTTGCGCCGACTACATCGCTGTGCCCGCCGCGCAGGCGGTGCAACTACCTGACAGCGTCGATTTTGCCGCTGGAGCCTGCATGGGCATCCCCGGTTTGACGGCGGTGCAGGCGGTGATTTTGGCGGAGCGCTTGAGTGGCGATTTGCGTGGGCAGACGGTGCTGGTCACGGGGGCCTCATCGGCCGTGGGCCACTACATCACCCAAATGGTGACGCAGCTTGGAGCTCGGGTGATGGGCACCGTTGGCTCTGAGGCCAAAGCGGCCCATGCCCAAGCTGCAGGCCTGCAAGAGGCGATTTTTTACAAAACTGAGTCAGTGCCTGAGCGGGTCAAGGCCTTGACCCAAGGCCGAGGTGCCGATGTGATCATCGACATGGATTTTTCGACCACAGCGGCTTGGGCCAGTGAGGGGGCTTTGGCTGCGCACGGGCAAGTGGTGTGCTACGGCTCCAACGCGCTGTCTGTTCCGCTGCCGTTTCGGCCTTGGTTGTACCAATCGATGGGTGTCAAATTTTTCCTGGTCTATGACCTGACGCCTGCGGATCGCCAAAGGGCGGTGACCCGCTTGTCCGGGCTCTTGGCTGCTCAGTCATTGCAGCACAGCATCGGGGCGCGGTTTGCGCTGGACCAAGTGGCCCAGGCGCACGTCACGGTTGAAGCCGGGCAAACGGTGGGCAATGTGGTGATCGATCTGTGAGCCCTGCTTGGCGCTGATGGATCTGGCCGCCCGCACAGCACAGCGCGGCACTCCCGCCATCGGCTTGGGGGGGTAGACCCCAATGGGGCTGGGTTTGCCGTTATGCTTGACGGGCTGCTTGTGTTCCTTGTTTTTGCATTGGTTTTTGATCGTCCATGGCTACATCTCCCAAATCGCTTTCGGGCCTGGCCCCGTTTTTCAAGCCCTACCGCATGGCCATGGGCTTTGCCGCTTTGTTTTTGTTGCTGGCGGCAGCGACCACACTGGCGTTCCCTTGGGTTTTGCGGCAGTTGATTGACAAGGGTTTGGCCAGTGGTGCTTCGGCCGAGCAGTTGTCCGGCAATTTTTTGCAGCTGTTTGGTGTGGCCGTGGCTTTGGCGGTTTTTTCTTCGGGGCGCTACTACACCGTGAGTTGGCTGGGTGAGCGCATCACAGGCGACCTGCGTAATGCGGTCTACGGCCATGTGCTCAAGCAAAGTCCTGCCTTTTTTGAAACCACCCAGTCGGGCGAAGTGCTCTCGCGGCTGACCAATGACACCACCTTGGTGCAAACCGTGGTGGGGTCTTCGTTCTCGATGGGCTTGCGCAATCTGGTCATGGGAGCGGGGGCGCTGATCATGCTGGTGTGGACCAACCCGGTGCTCATGTTGCAGGTGGTGGCCGTGTTGGCAGCGGTCATTTTTCCGAGCGTGTATTTGGGCCGACGCGTGCGGCGTTTGTCGCGAGCCAACCAGGACCGGGTGGCCGATTCGAGCGCCATTGCCTCTGAAGTGCTCAATGCCATCAGCGTGGTGCAAAGTTACACCGCCGAGGGCCGTGAAACCGATCGTTTTGTAGCGTCCACCGCACGGGCCTTGGGCACGGCGCTGGGGCGCATTCGGGCACGCGCAGTGCTGGTGGGCTTCATCATCATGGCCTCCAGTGCCGTGCTGCTTTGGGGTTTGTACATGGGCACGCTGGCCGTGCGGGCAGGTACCAGCACGGCGGGCCAGCTGGGCGAGACGGTGTTTTACGTCATCTTGCTGGCCAGTGCCTTTGCGGTGCTGGGCGAGGTTTATGGTGATTTGTTGCGAGCAGCCGGTGCGACCGAGCGCTTGATGGAGTTGCTGCACACCGAGTCCAACCTCAAGATGGCTGCTCAGCCGCAAAAAGCGCTCTGGCCGCAAGGGGGCTCATCCTTGCACCTCGAGTCGGTCCGATTTCATTACCCTTCGCGCCCCGACACCTGGGCGCTGGACCAGCTTTCAGGCCAGATCCACTCCGGGCAGACTGTGGCCGTGGTGGGCCCCAGTGGTGCCGGCAAAACCACTTTGTTTGATTTGTTGATGCGCTTTCACGACCCGCAATCGGGCCGCATCGTCCTCGATGGCGTGCCGATTGAGCAAATGGACCTGCACGACTTGCGTCACCGCATGGCCATCGTGCCCCAGGAGCCAGTGATTTTTTCGGGCACAGTCATCGAGAACATCCGCTATGGCCGACCCGAGGCCAGCTTGGAAGAGGTGCACGCCGCTGCCGAGGCGGCTTATGCGCAAGAGTTCATCCGCGAGCTGCCCGAGGGTTTTGACACCTATTTAGGTGACCGGGGCGTGCGTTTGTCGGGTGGGCAGCGCCAGCGCATCGCGATTGCGCGGGCCATTCTCAAAAACCCCCCACTTTTACTGTTGGACGAAGCCACCAGTGCGCTGGATGCACAAAGCGAAAAAATGGTGCAAGCCGCACTGGACAAAGCCATGGTTGGGCGCACCACCTTGGTCATTGCCCACCGCCTGGCCACGGTGCAACGCGCCGATGTGATCTGGGTGCTCGAGCGTGGCCGGCTGATGGAGCAGGGCACACACGCCGAGTTGCAAGCCAAAGGCGGCTTGTATGCCAGCCTCGCAGCGCTGCAGTTCAACGCCGTTCACTGAGGGCCTTGGCCTGCGGGTCAGGCTTGCACGCCCGAAAAAAAGCCGCTTTGCAGCGGCTTTTTGGGGCAACTGAAAAAGATCAGTTGCGGTTGTCGCGGTAACCGCTGCCGTAGCCTGTGCTGGGCTCTTTGGGCTTGGAGATGTTCACCACAATGGAGCGACCACCGACCGACATGCCATTCAGGCCTGTGATGGCAGCTTGCGCTTCTTCAGCGCTGGACATTTCAACGAAAGCGAAGCCTTTGGAGCGACCGGTGTCACGGTCCATCATGACTTTGGCTGACAAGACGCCGCCAAACTCGGAAAAATTTTGACGCAAGCTGGCGTCGTCGATGGTGTAAGGCAAGTTGCCTACGTAAATTTTGCTGCTCATGGTTGAGCCTTTCAGAGAGTGGCAAGCCAGTTTTGAGGACAAAACGGCTTGCAGGGGAAAAGCGGTTTCTGAGAAGATTCCGCCAGGAAAAGTGCCTTGCCTTGCGGCATGGGCACATTTATGGGGTGCTTGGGCTTGTTTGTAGCCAGTCGCGTGTCAGGTCAAGAACCCGACGTGCCGCCAGTTGGGTTGAGGCACATGGTTTGGGGCCCTCGTTGTGCTTCAAGTCCAGGCCTTGCAGACTTGCCAACACATGCCGAGAAAGGCAACGCGCTGGCTTGCGGGCGTGGACCCCATTGAACGGAGATGTCGGCGGCAAAGCGACGGTGGTGCCGGTGCGGGGAGTCAGCTGAGAAATCAAATCAAACAAATGGCAAACCATCCAGGGGTTTGCTGAGAGCTGTTGAGAAAAATACAGGTCTTGCAGCTCAGCAAGACGTGCAGTTCGAGTTCAATCGAAAAAAACAATCTGGCAACATTTCAGACCATAAA
The DNA here is from genome assembly GCF_001269405.1 of Limnohabitans sp. 2KL-3. Taxonomy (NCBI): domain Bacteria; kingdom Pseudomonadati; phylum Pseudomonadota; class Betaproteobacteria; order Burkholderiales; family Comamonadaceae; genus Limnohabitans; species Limnohabitans sp. 2KL-3. The sequence continues at coordinate 50,148 of NZ_CXON01000002.1, read as the reverse complement.
GCCTATGAAAACCACCAGAAGGACTTGATCATATTCCTCTTTTGACTATAAGTCAATTTCTTTATTTCAAATGGTTTTAATCCGAGGGCGAGAGAGCACTGCAAAAACGCGGTTCAAGTGTGAAGACCGCCAGGCCGTCACAGCAGGCCATTCATATAAAATGAATCATGATCAATCGAAAAGGCATCATCCTCGCAGGCGGCTCCGGCACCCGCCTGTACCCCGTGACCCAAGCGGTGAGCAAGCAGCTCATGCCGGTGTACGACAAGCCCATGGTGTATTACCCGCTGACCACGCTCATGCTGGCGGGCATCCGCGATGTGCTGCTCATCAGCACGCCGCAAGACACGCCACGTTTTGCCGAGCTGCTGGGCGACGGCAGCCAGTGGGGCATGAACATCCAGTACGCGGTGCAACCCAGCCCCGACGGTTTGGCGCAAGCCTTCATCATTGGCAAGGATTTTGTGGGCAACGATCCGAGCGCCTTGGTGTTGGGCGACAACATTTATTACGGCCATGACCTGGTCAAGCTCTTGGCCAATGCCAACCAGCGCAGCAGCGGAGCCAGCGTGTTTGCCTACCATGTGCACGACCCTGAGCGCTATGGTGTGGTGGATTTTGACGCACAGCAGCGGGCACTGACCATCGAAGAAAAGCCCAAGACGCCCAAAAGCAACTATGCCGTCACGGGCCTGTATTTCTACGACCAACAGGTGTGCGACATCGCCGCTGACATCCAGCCCTCGCCACGCGGCGAGCTTGAAATCACCGACGTGAACAAACGCTACCTGGAACTGGGTCAATTGAACGTCGAAATCATGGGTCGTGGCTATGCCTGGCTGGACACGGGCACACATGACAGTTTGCTCGAAGCCGCGGGCTTTATTGCCACGCTGCAAAAGCGCCAAGGCCTGATGGTGGCTTGCCCTGAGGAAATTGCGTTCACGCAAAAGTGGATCGACGCGGCGGCCGTTCAAAAACTGGCGGCCCCCTTGGCCAAAAACGGCTACGGTCAGTATTTGCTGAACTTGCTCAAATGAATGCCTCGCAAGTCGGTGGTTTGAACGCCGACTTGCGTGTTTGAAAAATCCATCTCGGGGCATTGGCCTCCGACCTCGCAGGTTCCACGTCATGCCTTACACCGTCACCCCCACCGCCATCCCTGAAGTTCTGATCCTGGAACCCCAGGTGTTTGGTGATGCGCGTGGTTTTTTCTTCGAATCCTTTAACCAGCGTGACTTTGCCGAGAAGACCGGTGTGAACCTGCCTTTTGTGCAAGACAACCACAGCAAGTCGGCACAAGGCGTGCTGCGCGGTTTGCACTACCAGATTCAAAACCCCCAAGGCAAGCTGGTGCGGGTGGTGCAGGGCCGGGTTTTTGATGTGGCGGTGGATTTGCGCCAAAGCTCAGCCACCTTGGGCCAATGGGTGGGGGTGTACCTGGATGCGGACAAACACCAGCAACTGTGGGTGCCACCAGGCTTTGCACACGGCTTTGTGGTGCTGAGTGAAACGGCCGAATTTTTGTACAAAACCACCGATTATTGGTACCCCGCGCACGAGCGCAGTCTGCGCTGGGACGATCCCACCCTTGGCATCGAGTGGCCCATGCAGGGCCTGCCTCAATTGGCGGCGAAAGACGCAGCAGCGCACCTGTGGGACCAAGCCGAAAAATTTGCCTGAAGCTGGCTCTCAATACCCCTTGGGATTTTGCGACTGCCAGCGCCATGCGTCTTCGCACATGCGCTCCACACCCAACTGGGCCTGCCAGCCCAGAGCTTGGCGGGCCAGCTCGGTGTCGGCATAGCAGGCCGCCACATCGCCCGGGCGGCGTGCAACAAACCGGTAGGGCACGGGCACACCTGTGACGCGTGCAAAGGTGTCGGCCAATTCCTTGACACTGACACCGCGCCCAGTGCCCAGGTTGACCGTGATGCTGGCTTGCTGCTTTTCCAGGTAATTCAGCGCAGCCAAATGGCCCAAGGCCAGATCGACCACATGGATGTAGTCGCGCACGCCCGTGCCATCGGGCGTGGGGTAGTCCTGGCCAAAAATGCTCAAAAACTCGCGTTGACCCACCGCCACCTGGGTGATGAAGGGCATCAGGTTGTTGGGAATGCCGTTGGGGTGTTCACCGATGCGGCCGCTGATGTGCGCCCCCACCGGGTTGAAGTAACGCAGGATGGCCACTTGCCAGCGGGCATCTGAGGCCTGCAGGTCGCGCAAGATGTCCTCGCACATGAGTTTGGTGCGCCCATAGGGGTTGGTCACGCGCAAAGGGCTGGCTTCGTGGATGGGGACCTGATCGGGGTCGCCATACACCGTGGCCGATGAACTGAACACGATGCGGCGAACGTCTGCTCGGTCCATGGCTTGCAGCAGGGACAGGGTGCTGCCAATGTTGTTGTCAAAGTAGCGCACTGGCTGAGCCACCGATTCACCCACGGCTTTGAGGCCAGCAAAATGGATCACGCCCTCGATGGGGTGGTCTTTGAAAATCTGATCGAGTGCCGCACCATCGCGCACATCGGCCTGCACAAAGCTCAAGTGCCCACTGGCCAGCGCTTGGATGCGGCCCAGCACCTCGATGCTGCTGTTGCCCAGGTTGTCCACGATGACAACGCGGTGACCCGCGTTCAGGAGTTCAACGGCAGTGTGCGAGCCGATGTAGCCCGCACCCCCCGTGATGAGAATGGTTTTGGACATGGTCGCTCAAACCACCACGGAGATTTTGCCAGCCGCGTCGCGCGCCCGTTGCAGCGCGTTGGGGCCTTGGGCCAAGGCCACGGCCATGCGCCTGTAAGGCCGGGTGGTGGGCTTGCCAAACAAACGCACATCGACACCGGGCTCGCTGAGCGCCTCTTCTACGCCGGTGAAGCGGGGGTGTGTGCCTTCCTTGTCGGCCAGCACCACGGCGCTGGCGCCTTCCACGCAGTCGATCTGTGGAATCGGCAGGCCCAAAATGGCGCGGGCGTGCAAATCGAATTCGCTCAGGTTCTGGCTGATGAGTGTCACCATGCCGGTGTCGTGTGGTCGGGGGCTGAGCTCGCTGAAGATCACTTCGGTGGGCGTGACAAAAAACTCCACGCCAAACAGGCCTGCGCCGCCCAAGTCGGTGGTGACTTTTTCGGCCATTTGCTGCGCCGCGAGCAGGTGCTCGGGTTTCATGCCCTGAGGCTGCCAGCTGTACTGGTAATCGCCGCGCTCTTGCACATGGCCAATCGGCGGGCAAAACAGCGTGGGGCCTTTGCGCTGACGCACGGTCAGCAGGGTGATTTCATAGTCAAAGTGAATGAATTCTTCGACGATGACTTTTTGGCGGTCACCGCGCATGCCCGCGCAGGCATAGTCCCAGCTGGTTTGCACATCGGCCGCTGTTTTGGCCACGCTTTGGCCCTTGCCCGATGAGCTCATGACCGGCTTGATGACGACCGGAAAACCGATGTCGGTGGCGCGGGCCAGCAGTTCGGCGGCCGAATCGGCGTAGCTGAACTTGGCGGTGCGCACGCCCAGACCCACGGCCACGTCGCGGATGCGGTCGCGGTTCATGGTCAGGTTGGCGGCGCGGGCGCTGGGAATGACTTCAAAGCCTTGTTTTTCCACGTCCAGCAGCACTTCGGTGCGGATGGCTTCGATTTCAGGGACGATCAAATCGGGCTGGTATTGGGCAATCGCGGCGCGCAGTGGGGCTTCGTCGAGCATGCTGAACACGCAAAACTCGTCGGCCACTTGCATGGCGGGGGCACCGGCATAGCTGTCGCAGGCGATGACGTGGCAGCCCAGGCGTTTGGCGCTGATGACGAATTCTTTGCCAAGTTCACCAGAACCCAAAAGCAGTATTTTTTTCATGGGGATAAGAAGGGTAGAGAGAGCACAAAGTCCCTCATTGTTGCTCAGTTGCCTGACACACAGCCTGCAGATGTACCGATCTTGACCTGGATCATGGGGGCAAACCGCACCGGTCCCCACAATGGGCCGCATGAATGCTGTTTGGACCCGGATTCGCCAACATGGCGGCCAATTGTTGTGGGGCGTGCTGTTCCTTTTTTTGGGCGCTGCCGCACTGCGTTGGTGGGTGGGGCCTCAGGTGCAGACCGAGGCGGTGCAACCCCGTGATTTGCTGCAAACCGTGGTGGCCAGTGGCCGCGTAGAGACACCGCACCGGGTGGACATCGGTGCGCAAATCACAGGGACGGTGGCGCGTGTGCCTGTGGCCGAAGGGCAGGTGGTCAAGGCGGGCGATGTGCTGATTGAATTGGTCAGCACCGAGTTGGCTTCTGCCCAGCGGCAGGCCGAGCAGACTGTGATGCAGGCCAAGGGCCGACTGCGGCAGTTGAACGACTTGCAGGGGCCGGTGGTGCAGCAAACGCTGCGCCAGGCCCAGGCCAGTCTGGACGCGGCGCGGGCCAGCGGGCAGCGCAGTTTGGCTTTGTTTGAGCAGGGCTTCATCGGCCAGGCGGCGCTGGACGAGTCGCGCAAGGCCTTGGCCTTGGCCGACGCCCAGGTGTTGGCCGCTCAAAAGCAAGTGGCCTCGACCCAGGCTGGCGGCGCAGAGCACAGCTTGGCCGTGGGTGCTGTGGCCGAGGCGCAGGCCAACGCCGAAGCCGTCAGCGCCAAGGCCCGCTATGCGGTGATCCAAGCCCCCGTGAGCGGGCAGCTGATTGGCCGCAGTGTGGAGGTGGGCGATGTGGTGCAAGCGGGCAAGGTGTTGATGACTTTGTCGCCCGAAGGGGCCACGCAGCTGGTGGTGCAGATCGATGAAAAAAACCTGCGTTTGATCGCATTGGGGCAGCAGGCGCTGGCCTCGGCCGATGCCTATCCGCAACAAAAATTCAAGGCCCAGGTGGCCTACATCAACCCCGGCATCAATGCCCAGACGGGCGCGGTGGAGGTCAAGCTCGATGTGACTGAACCGCAGCCCAACTTGCGGCAGGACATGACCGTGTCGGTGGACTTGGTGGTGGCACGCAAAGCGCAGGTGTTGGCCTTGCAAGTGGGGCACATCAACGACATCAACGGGCCCGCGCCTTGGGTGTGGCTGCACGATGCGGGCCGAGCGGTGCGCCGCCCGGTGCGGCTGGGCTTGCGCGGTGGCGCGTGGGTGGAGGTGCTGGACGGTTTAAGCGAGGGCGACGCTGTGATCCTGGTGCCTGAGGGTTTGACGAATGCGCTGCGTCAAGGCCAGCGCCTGCGTGCGCAACCTTGATCGGGCCGCAGCATGTTCAAGCCTTGGGTGCCCTTTGAATGGATTGTGGCCATCCGCTTTTTGCGTGAAGGCCGCATGCAGACGGTTTTCATTTTGGTGGGCGTGGCCATTGGGGTGGGTGTGATCGTGTTCATGTCGGCGCTGATGGCGGGCTTGCAGGGCAACTTCATTGCGCGGGTGCTGTCGGCGCAGGCGCACATTCAGCTTTTGCCGCCCCAAGAATTCACCCGCACTTTGCACACGGCCACGCCCAGCGAGGTGAATGCCGCCATCGTGCAGCCGCCTTTGCAAAGGCTCAAATCGATTGACCAATGGCAATCCTTGATCACCACGGTGCGCGACATGCCCGATGTGACGGTGGTCTCGCCCGTGGTCGGTGGCTCGGCGCTGGCGGTGCGCGGCAGTGCCAGCCGGGCGATCGGCCTGACCGGGGTGGAGCCTGAGGGCTATTTCCAGATCGTCAAGCTGCCCGAGAAAATCGTGCGTGGCACCCCGCGCCTGACGGGGCAAGACATGCTGATCGGCACCGATCTGGCCAGCGACTTGGGCGTGGATGTGGGCGACAAACTGCGCGTGACCAATGCCGCAGGCGTGGCCACCACCTTGACCATCAGCGGCGTGTTTGACCTGGGCAACAAAGGAGCCAACCAGCGCAGCACCTTTGTGGCGCTGCGTACGGCCCAAAGCCTGCTGGGTTTGCTGGGTGGGGTGACGAGCATCGAAGTCACCGTGCGCGATGTGTACGCGGCCGAAGTCATCGCCCAGCGCATTCAGGCGGCCACCGGGGTGCAGGCCGACAGCTGGATCAAGACCGGGGCACAGTTTTTCGCTGCCGTGAGTGCGCAAAGCACCGCCAACACGGCCATCCGGTTTTTTGTGGGCTTGTCGGTGGCCTTTGGTATTGCCAGTGTGCTGGTGGTGTCGGTGGTGCAAAAGTCGCGCGAGATCGGGATCCTACGTGCCATGGGCATTTCACGCGGGCAGGTATTGCGCGTGTTTTTGTTGCAAGGCGGTTTGCTGGGCTGGGGCGGCGCGGTGCTGGGCTGCGTGGTGGGTGCTTTGGGGCTGGTGCTGTGGCAGCACCTGGCCTTGAACGCCGATGGCACGCCGCTGTTTGCGCTGGTGCTCGACCCGACCTTGTTTGTGCTGGCGCTGGGACTGGCCACGCTGACGGGCTTGGCTGCCGCTTACGCACCAGCTTTGCGGGCGGCACGTCTGGACCCGGTGGAGGCCATCCATGGCTAGCGCGGATGTGGTGGTGCGCTTGCAAGGCGTGCGCAAGGCCTTCAATGTGGGCACCGGCATCGAGACCGAGGTGCTGCACGGCATTGACTTGACGCTGCACCGGGGCGACTTTTGTGCGGTGATGGGGCCATCGGGCTCGGGCAAGAGCACCTTGCTCAACATCATCGGTTTGCTGGACCGGCCTACCTCGGGCTTGCTGCAGATGGCAGGCGAAGAAACCACGCTGCTGGCCGACCAGGCCCTGACGCGCTTGCGCGGGCACCACATTGGCTTTGTGTTCCAGTACCACCACCTGATCTCGGCCTTTACCGCGCTTGAGAACGTGATGATGCCCCTGCTGGGCGCGGCCGGTTTCCCTAACCGCGAGATGCGCGAGCGGGCCGAGGCCCTGCTGGAGAGCGTAGGTCTGACGCCCTGGAAAAACAACATGGCCAACAACATGAGCGGTGGTCAGCAGCAGCGCGTGTCTTTGGCGCGGGCCTTGGCCATGAACCCGGCTTTGCTGCTGGCCGATGAGCCCACCGGCAACCTGGACACCAAGAGCGCCGATGCCGTGTTTGCGCTGCTGCGCCGCATCAACCAAGAGCAGGGCACCACCGTGCTGCTGGTCACGCACAACCCCGAGCTGGGCAGGCGCTGCGACAAGACCATCCAGGTGGTGGATGGCCTGATCCAGACGGATTGAGTCGAGTTTGATGAAGTGTCGTGCAACGGGCATGTCCTGCACTGTGCAGGAGCCCCGCCCTCGGGGCGATGGTGCGTGGTCTGCGAGGGTTTTCGCGACGGGGGCGTCGCTCCTACAGGGGGCATGCCGTGCAACTTGATCGCGAAGGGGGCGTCGAGCCCACAAAGGGCATGCCCTGCATTGTGTAGGAGCCCCGCCCTCGGGGCGATGGTGTGTGGTCTGCGAGGGTTTTCGCGACGGGGGCGTCGCTCCTACAGGGGGTATGCCTTGCAACTTGATCGCGATGGGGGCGTCGAGCCCACAAAGGGTATGCCCTGCATTGTGTGGGAGCCCCGCCCTCGGGGCGATGGTGCGTGGTCTGCGAGGGTTTTCGCGACGGGGGCGTCGCTCCTACAGGGGGTATGCCCTGCAACTTGATCGCGACGGGGGCGTCGAGCCCACAAAGGGCATGCCCTGCACTGTGTAGGAGCCCCGCCCTCCGGGCGATGGTGTGTGGTCTGCGAGGGTTTTCGCGACGGAGGCGTCGCGCCTACAGGCAGACGCAGGTTAACAGGCGGTTGCAGCTTGGGCGGCAATGCCTTGCAGTTGGGCGGCCGTCAGGCGGTTGCCGTGTTGGCTGACCACGGCCGCCGCGGCGCGGTTGGCCAGTGCTGCAGCTTGCGCCGGGCTTTGGCCGTGGGTGATGCCGTACAAAAAGGCCCCGGCAAACATGTCGCCTGCGCCATTGGTGTCCACCGCTTGGGTGGGCACGGCGGGCACTTCGATGCGCTGAGCGCCTTGCACCACGATGCAGCCATTGGGGCCGCGTGTCAGGCAGACCGTGCTGGCCAAAGCCGACAGCTGGGTGATGATGGCGTCCAGATCGGTCGCGCCGCACCAGGTTTGTGCTTCTTCTTCGTTGGCAAACAAATAATCCAGACCGTCGCCGATCATGGCTTCCAGGCCTTGGCGGCAGAAGTTGATCATGCTCACATCGCTCAGGGTCAGCGCGGTTTGCACTTGGTGCTCGGTGGCGATTTGGCGGCCTTTGACGGCGGCTTCGAGGCCTGTGGGCGAAGCGGCCAGGTAGCCCTCCATGTAATAAATCTTGGACTTGGCGATGTCTTGGGGGTGCAGGGCGCTGGCGTCCAGTTGCGAGGTGGCACCGAGGAAGGTGCACATGCTGCGCTCGGCATCGGGCGTGACCAGCACCATGCAGCTGCCGGTCTGGCCTGCTTGCGCAGCGGTGTGGCTCAGGTTGGTGGCCACACCGTTGGCTTGCAGGTCCTGGCTGTAGAAGGCGCCAAGTTCATCGTCTGCCACGCGGCACGAATAAAACGCTTTGCCCCCCAGTTGGGCCAGCGCCACCACGGTGTTGCCCGCCGAGCCGCCACCCGTGCGGCGGGCGTGCAGGCCTTGCACATGGGTGAGCAGTTCGGCGCGTTGGGCGGTGTCGATCAGGGTCATGTGGCGCTTGCTCACGCCCATGGTCTGCAGCAAGGCGTCAGAGACTTCGTATTCGGTATCGACCAGGGCGTTGCCGATGGCGTAGAGGTGGTAGTGGGACATGGCCAGTATGAAGATTCAAAACCATCGAGTTTAGCGGGGACTCACATCAAACCCTGCTCGGCCATGGACAAGGCCTGCCCTTGCCCCACGATGATGTGGTCCAGCACGCGCACATCCACCAAGGCCAGCGAGGCCTTGAGGGTTTGGGTCAGGTGTTCATCGGCGCGACTGGGCTGCACTGAGCCACTGGGGTGGTTGTGACTGAGCACCACCGCCGCAGCCTGATGGTGCAGGGCGCGCATGACCACTTCGCGGGGATAGACCGAGGTCTGGCTGAGCGTGCCGCGAAAAAGCTCTTCCATGGCCAGCATGCGGTTTTGGCTGTCCAAAAACAACACTGCAAAAACCTCGTGGTTTTTGTGTGCCAGCTGCAGCTGCAGGTACTGTTTGACAGCGCCGGGCGTGTGAAAAGCCTCGCGTTCCTTGAGGCGCTGGCTCAGTGCACGGCGGGCCATCTCGAACACAGCCAGCAGCTCGGCCTGCTTGGCAGGCCCAAGACCCTTGACCTGTTGTAGCGATGGCACGGTGGCATTGAGCAAGCCCGCAATGCCATCTGAGCCCAACAGCTCTTCGGACAGCTGAAACACGTTTTTACCCGCCATGCCGGTGCGCAGCAAGATGGCCAACAGCTCCACATCGCTCAGCGCCTGAGGGCCTCTGGCCAGCAGTTTTTCGCGCGGACGCGCATCGAGTGGCAAGTCTTTGATGCTCATTTGAACGCCCCTCCCCGGAGCTGCCTGGAGTCCTGCTTGCCCCTTTTTGTCCCTGAGGTCAGGCAGGTTGGTCAAGCTTTTTACAATAGTGCCTTCTTTATGCCTGTTTCACCGCTTTGGCGGCATTCCAGAAAACCCTTATGTCCATTGTCGAACCCGGTTCCTTTTTGACCCTTCACTACCGCCTGGCCGGGCCGCAGGGGGACATCATCAACACTTTCAACGAAAAACCGGCGACTTTGTCCCTAGGCTCGGGCACCTTGTCGCCCGCGTTGGAGCAGCGCTTGTTGGGCCTGTCCGAAGGGACCCGGGCGGTCATGGACATCCCGGCGGGTGAAGCTTTTGGCGACCACATCGCCGAGATGCAGCAATGGGTGGCCCGCAAGCTATTGAACGAACTGGGCGACCCCACTGAAAAATACGCGTCAGGCGATGTGGTGCAGTTCCCCACGCCGGACGGCTTGGGTTCGTACGCCGGAACGGTGCTGCAAGTGAACGAAGAGGGTGCGGTCTTGTTTGACTTCAACCACCCTTTGGCTGGTCAGCCTGTGACCTTTGAAGTCGAACTGATTGGGGTGCTGTGATGACGTCTGAAGTGCTGTTGGCAGAACCCCGTGGCTTTTGCGCCGGGGTGGACCGGGCGATCGACATCGTCGAGCACGCGCTCACCAAGTTTGGCCGCCCCATTTATGTACGCCACGAGATTGTGCATAACACCTATGTGGTCAACGACCTGAAGGAAAAAGGCGCGATCTTCATCGAAGAGCTGGCCGATGTGCCGCCCGGGGCCACGCTGATTTTCAGCGCACATGGCGTGAGCCGGGCCATTCAGGATGAGGCCGAGCGACGCGGTTTCCGTATTTTTGACGCCACCTGCCCGCTGGTGAGCAAGGTGCATGTGGAGCTGGCCAAGCTGCACAAAGAAGGCTACGAATTCATCATGATCGGCCACAAGGGCCACCCCGAGGTCGAAGGCACCATGGGCCAGCTCGACAGCGGCATCCATTTGGTGGAAGACGTGGAAGACGTGGCCAAAGTGCAACCCGCCCAGACCGAGTTGCTGGCGGTGGTCACGCAGACCACGCTGAGCGTGGACGACGCCGCCGAGATCGTGGCCGCTGTCAAAGCCCGCTTTCCACAGGTGCGCGAGCCCAAGCAGCAAGACATTTGTTATGCCACCCAGAACCGGCAAGACGCCGTCAAGTTGATGAGCCCGCTGGTGGATGTGGTGATTGTGGTGGGCAGCCCCACCAGCTCCAACAGCAACCGCTTGCGCGAGCTGGCCGACCGCTTGGGCACGCCCGCCTACATGGTGGACAGCGCGGCCGATTTGCAGGAAGCCTGGTTTGAAGGATCGCAAAAGGTAGGCCTGACTGCGGGTGCCTCGGCGCCGGATGTGCTGGTGCAAGAGGTGATTGCACGCTTGCGGGCGATGGGCGCGGTGTCGGTGCGCACCCTGGACGGCATTCAGGAAACCATCAAGTTCCCGCTGCCCAAGGGCCTCAAGCTGGACGCCACAGAAAACTCGGAACCCGGCTCACTACAATCCCCCCATGCTTGATATTGTTCTACTCCGCAAAGATCTGGACGCCGTTGTCGCGCGTTTGCAGACCCGTAAAAATCCTCAACTCTTCCTGAATGTGGACGCCTTTCGTGCTTTGGAGGGCGAGCGCAAAACCCTGCAAACCCGCACCGAAGAGCTGCAAAGCCAGCGTAACAGCCTGTCCAAGCAAATTGGCATGCTCAAGGGCAAAGGCCAGCACGCCGAGGCCGATGCGGTCATGGCCCAGGTGGGGGCGATCAAAGACGAGCTGGACGCTTCGGCCCAGCGCCTGGAGGTGATCCAGACCGAATTGCAGACCCTGCTGTTGGCGGTGCCCAATTTGCCGCACGAGTCGGTGCCTGTGGGCGCGGGCGAAGAAGGCAACGTCGAGGTGCGCCGCTGGGGCACCGTGCGCAGCTTTGACTTTGAGCTCAAGGACCATGTGGACATCGGCGGCCCGCTGGGTCTGGACTTTGAGACCGGCACCAAACTGACCGGTTCGCGCTTCACCTTCATGCGTGGCCCGGTGGCCCGTTTGCACCGGGCGCTGGCCCAGTTCATGTTGGATGTGCAAACCCAAGAGCACGGCTATACCGAGTGCTACACGCCCTACATCGTGAACGCCGATACGCTGCGCGGCACGGGCCAGCTGCCCAAGTTCGAAGCCGATTTGTTTGCCGCCAACAAGGGCGGCCAAGAGGGCGAAGAAAGCCAAGCGCTGTACCTGATTCCCACCTCTGAAGTGACGTTGACCAACGTGGTGCGTGACGAGGTGCTGGCCGAGAGCGATTTGCCTATCAAGCTGACAGCGCACACCCCGTGCTTCCGGTCCGAGGCGGGCAGCGGCGGGCGTGATGTGCGTGGCCTGATTCGCCAACACCAGTTTGACAAAGTGGAGATGGTGCAGATCGTGCATCCCGAGCACAGCTACGAAGCGCTCGAAGCCATGACCGGCCACGCCGAAGCCATTTTGCAAAAGCTGGGCCTGCCCTACCGCGTGATGAGCCTGTGCACCGGCGACATGGGCTTTGGCGCGAGCAAGACCTATGACCTGGAGGTCTGGGTGCCCGCGCAAAACACTTACCGCGAGATCAGCTCGGTCTCCAACTGCGAGGCCTTCCAGGCTCGCCGTTTGCAGGCGCGTTTCAAAAATGCCCAAGGCAAGAACGAGCTGGTGCACACCCTGAACGGCTCGGGCCTGGCTGTGGGTCGTGCGCTGGTGGCTGTGCTTGAGAACTACCAAAACGCCGACGGCTCGGTCACCGTGCCCGAAGTGCTGCGACCTTACATGGGCGGTCTGCAGACCTTGATTGCCTGATAGAATATCGGCTTCGACAAACGAAACCGAATCCGGAGAGGTGGCAGAGTGGTCGAATGTACCTGACTCGAAATCAGGCGTAGGGGCGACCCTACCGAGGGTTCGAATCCCTCCCTCTCCGCCAAAACAAAACCCGCAGTTGATTTCAATTGCGGGTTTTTTTTGGGTAATTCCCGCCAACTTTTGGGGTCTTGCTTCCATGAAATTGTTCACGCTGGCCGCAGCGCTCTTTGTGTGCCTGACCCTGCAGGGCTGCACTGTATTGGCCATTGCAGACGTGGCGGCCTCCACCGTGGTGTATGGCGTGAAGACCGTGGTCAATGTGGTGGACGCGGTCACGCCCGACATCGTCAACAAAAAGAAAAAAGACTAAGACAGTAGCGCTGCAGAAGGCGATCACGGCATGGCGAATGCACCCCGTGAGGTTGAGAGGTCAAGCTTGGCGGTGCTCTGCCAGGTCGTTCCAGACGTCTTGGCGTGTGATCAAACCGTCTTGAACCTCGAACCGGTCGATGAAACGGATGCCCGCAAAAGCTTCGCCATTGAGCCAGCTGCCGTGCAAGGTGCCATGGCAAAACACCACCGTGACATCGCCTTGCCAACTTTCTTCGATGCGCTCGTATTGTTTGGCAATGTGGCTGTAGCGTGACTGCGCCCAGGTCACCAGCTCTGCCAAGGCGTGCATGACCACGCCGCCGGGAAAGCACATTTGAAAGTCGGGGTGCAAAAAAGATTGCGCCGCTTGCAGATCCCGATTTTGCATGGCCAGCAAAAATTCATTGACCAGATCCGAGGCCACCGGATGCGGGGCACGGCCACCACTGAACACCTTGCCGTCGCGTCGGTAGGTGCTGACCTCGTTGATGAACACAGTGGTGCCGGCCTCGGGCGTGGCGATGACCGAGCGCACCGCATTGGCCACACGGTTGACCATGCGGTGCTGCGTGTCCGGGTCATAGCCGGGCAGCAGCGTGATGGAGACGACAGGCATGCGGGTAAAAGCCTTGTGGAAGGGTTTTAAATGCCCAGCCAGCCGTTGGTTCGGGCGAAGTGCAGGGCTTGTGTGCGGCTGTTGACGCCCAAACGACGGAACAGACGCCAGAAGTGCACCTTGACGGTGTGCTCGCTGATTTCGAGTTTGTCGGCAATGTCGCGGTTGGACAGGCCCTGGTCCAGCATCAAAATCAACTGTTTTTGACGCTTGGAGAGCTTGGTCGGGCCTGAAGGGGTAGCTGCATCTTCGATGGCGGCATCTTCATCGCTGACCAGCAGGGTGCGCAAAGCTGCAATGATTTGCGTGGGGCTGTTGGATTTTTCGATAAAGGCATCGGCACCGGCTTCCATGCAGCGTTCTTCGAACTCGCTGGCGCTGGAGCTGGTGATGACGGCCAAGGGCACGTTTGGAAATTTCGCCTTCAGAACCTGAACGCCCGAAATGCCCAAGGTGTCGGGCAATTGCAGGTCAAGGCAGAAGAGTTCGGCTTGGCCGTTCTTCTCCACTGTGGACTCGACCACGTTCAACTTCTGGACAGGGATGATTTTCAGACCAGGTTTGACTCGGTGGACCAACATGGTCAGGGCATCCCGCATCAAAGGGTGATCGTCAATGACGTAGACAGTCATGATTAAGTTAACTCCACACTAAACTGAAAACATAAGGGTAACAGTTTTTTGGGATTATTTGTAAAATTTTGTTGAAAACAACAAAATCAGTGCAATATATTTTTTAATTGATTTACAAAATACGTAAATTTTCGACAATTTGTGCCCGAATTTCGGAAGAAATCGGTTCCAGGGTGTGGCTCAAAGCCGACAGGCCTTCTGCGCCCATCGCCTGAAGTTGGGCAATGGTTTGCCCTGCTGCTTTGGGTGAGTCAAAGCCCAGGCTTTGCAGCAGGACTTGGCCTTTGGCGTCGACGAACTTGAAGTAAAAAAGTCCGTCTTTGTCGCGGTATTGTTTGAAGCTGGGCTGAGCCACCTTGGTGTCGGCGGGTGCGGCGGTGGCGGCGCTTGAAGCCAAGGAGCGCAGGCCCACCGCATGGCGCAACTCGCGCATGAAGGGCGTGGCCAATTGGCGGGCCTTGTCGGCACCGGCCAACAAAATTTGGTCCATTTGGGCGGGGTTGTTGATGAGTGCCTGGTATTGCTCGCGCATGGGGGTGATTTCGCGGTCAATCCGTTCAAACAGCATTTGTTTGGCATCACCCCAGCCGATGCCGTCGGCATAGGCTTGGGCCAGTGCGGCGGTTTCTTCGTGGCTGGCAAAGGCCTGGTAAATCTGGAACAGGGCCGAGCCTTCGGTGGTCTTGGGCTCGCCCGGGGCTTTGGAGTCGGTCACGATGGCCGCGATCTGTTTGCGCATCTGAGCAGCTGGCGCAAACAGCGGAATGGTGTTGTCGTAGCTCTTGCTCATCTTGCGGCCGTCGAGGCCGGGCAGCAGGGCCACGGACTCTTCGATGACGGCTTCGGGCAAAACGAAGTGTTCACCATACAAATGGTTGAAGCTCGAGGCCATGTCACGCGCCATCTCGATGTGCTGGATTTGATCGCGGCCCACAGGCACTTTGTGCGCCTTGAACATCAAAATATCCGCCCCCATCAGCACCGGGTACATGAACAGGCCTGCGGTCACATCGGCATCGGTGTCCTTGCCCGCTTCGTGGTTTTTGTCCACCGACGCTTTGTAGGCGTGAGCGCGGTTGAGCAGGCCTTTGCCCGTGACACAGGTCAGCAACCAGGTGAGTTCAGGAATTTCGGGGATGTCGGACTGGCGGTAAAAGGTGACTTTTTCGGGGTCCAGCCCCGAGGCGATCCAGCTGGCAGCGATCTCCAGTGTAGAGCGCTGAATGCGGGCGGGTTCATCGCATTTGATGAGGGCGTGGTAGTCGGCCAAAAAGTAAAAGCCATCGGTGCTGGCGTCGCGGCTCGCTTGCACAGTGGGGCGGATGGCGCCCACGTAGTTGCCCAAGTGGGGCGTGCCTGTGGTGGTGATGCCGGTGAGAACGCGGGTGCGGGTCTTGGAAGTCATGGAAAAAGCAAACAATCAAAAACGAATGAAAAATCAGCGCAACAAGGCGGCCAAGGGGCTCAGGGTGAGTTTGATCAAGTCAAAGGTCACGCCCATCAGGGGTTGCATCCACCAGGCGCTGATGAGGCCCGTGAGCACCAAGGCCATGACGATGAAAAAGCCCCAAGGCTCGACCCGCGAAAACATCACCGCCTGACGCCAAGGCAGCAGTCCCACCACAATACGGCCACCGTCCAAAGGCGGCAGTGGAAAAAGGTTGAAAGCAAACATCACCACATTGGTCAACATGCCGGCTTTGCACATTTCGAGGAAAAAACGCTCTGAAACGCCACTGCCGGCCAAGACGTAAAGCAGCACCCCCCACATCAAGGCTTGCACCAGATTGGAGCCCGGGCCGGCCAAAGCCACCCAGACCATGTCGCGTTTGGGGTTGTGCAGTCGGTCAAACCGCACCGGCACCGGCTTGGCGTAACCGAACAAAAAAGCCCCGCTGGTGCTGAAATACAGCAACAGTGGCAGCAAGATGGTGCCCATCAGGTCGATGTGGACCAGCGGGTTGAGGGTGACACGGCCCAGCATGGCTGCGGTGTTGTCCCCCAAGCGCAAAGCCGCGTAGCCATGCGCGGCTTCGTGCAAGGTGATGGCGAAGATCACGGGCAGGGCATAAATCAGGACAGTTTGGATGAGGTCGTACATGTTCACCCCCTGATTGTCTCAGACCCTATGGTGCCAGGCCACGCAAGAGGTCTAGGCATGCTGCGGGCCCATGGATCCGGCCCGATGGTGTTGGCATGAACGCTTTTTTGTGGGAGCGGCGCCCTCGCAGCGATAGAGCCTCGCAGACCACCGCCCATCGCCCCGAGGGCGGTGCTCCCGCAACGATTGTTGTGCCCAAGAAAAGCCGTGCACTTCAAACATCGCAGGGCAGGATCAAAGCTCGCGTTCAGCCAAAAACCGTTCCACCAGCAAGGACCAGTAAGCCGAGCCGATGGCCACGTTGTGGTCATTGAAGTCGTAGCCGGGGTTGTGCACCATGCAGACCCCGTGGCCATCGCCAGTCCCGTCACCGTTGCCAATGAGCAAATAGCTGCCGGGCACCTCTTCGAGCATGAAGGCGAAGTCTTCGCTGCCGGTCAGGGCGCGACCTTGGCGCGTGACCTTGTCTGCACCGACCAATTCCTCGCCGACATCTCGGGCAAAGTCGGTTTCTTTCAAGTGGTTCACCAGCACCGGGTAGCCCCGCTTGTAATCGATGTGGGCTTTCACGCCGTAGCTCTGCGCTTGGGCATGCACCAGCTCGGTGATGCGTTGCTCCAGCAAGATGCGCACTTCACGGTTGAGCGAACGCACACTCAGTTTGAGTGTGGCGTGTTGCGGAATCACGTTGTTGGCCACCCCCGCATTGAAGGCCCCCACGGTGATGATGGCCATTTCTTGCGGGTCGATGTTGCGGGCCACGATGCTTTGCAGGCCCATGACAATGGCCGAGCCAGCCACCACAGGGTCCGCTGCGCGGTGGGGCACAGCGCCATGGCCGCCTGTGCCTTCGATGGTGATGGTCACGTTGTCCGAAGACGCCATGGCCGATCCATCGCGAAACACCAGCTGGCCTTGAGGGTGGCCGGGCATGTTGTGCATGCCAAACACGGCGTCGCATGGAAACTGGGTGAACAGGCCGTCTTCCATCATCTTTTTGGCACCGCCCAGGCCTTCTTCGGCCGGCTGGAAAATCAGATTGACCGTGCCTGAGAAGACGCCTTTTTGCGCGATGTGCTTGGCCGCTGCCAGCAGCATGGCCGTGTGCCCGTCGTGGCCACAGGCGTGCATGATGCCCACATTGCAGCTGGCATAGGGCAGGCCCGTGGCCTCGTCAATCGGCAGGGCGTCCATGTCGGCACGGATGCCGATGCTTTTGCTGCCCGTGCCCTTTTTGATCTGACCCACCACGCCCGTGCCGCCCAGGCCGCGTGTCACCTCGTAGCCCCAGGCCGTCAGCTGCTCGGCCACCAGATCGCTGGTGCGGTACTCCTTGTAGCCCATCTCCGGGTGCTTGTGGATGTCACGGCGCACCGCGATGAATTCATCCGCCTGGGCATGCAAGGCGTGCAGTTTGTCGTGCAGAAAAGCGTCGCTGGGTGCGTTCATGAAAGGCCTCTTGGGGGAGTGGATCACTGAGCTTGCAGATTAATCGATTTGGCAATGGCGCGGTAGCGCTCGATGTCGCCAAGGTAAATGCGAGTCAGCTCGGCGGGTGTGCGCGAAGGCAGCACCACATTGCCGCTGGCTTCCAGGGCCTTGCGGGTTTCGGGCACTTCAGCGGCGGCATAAAAGGCCTTGTTCAGGGTGTTGACGACCGCGTCCGAGGTGTTTTTGTGCACCTGCACACCGGCCCAGATGTCAAAGTCCATGGTTTCCAACCCTTTCATGGCGGCCATGGCCGGGAACTGCTTGAACAGCGGGTGTGGGGTTTTGGCCGTGACCGCCAGACCCTGGATTTTTCCGTCGATGAGGGTTTGAGGAATGGAGCCGGCCATGGGCAAGAAAGCCATGTCGATTTGCCCGCCCATCAAATCGGTGATCAAAGGGGCAATGCCTTTGTAGGGCACATGCAGCATCTCTACCTTGGTCAACTGCGAGAACTTCTCGCCCACCAGGTGGTACAGCGAACCCGGGCCCACACTGCCATAGCTCAGGGGCTTGTTGGCGTTCTTGCGGGCCAGTGCCAGCAGATCGTCCACGGTCTTGACGTTGAGTGAGTTGCGCACGGCCAAGATGGTCGTGGTGGTGGCAAATTGCGCCACCAGTTTGAAGTCTTCAGATTTGTACTTCACACCTTGAATGGCCATGGGGGCCAGCACCAGCTCCATGGGGCTGCCCAAGCTCAGGGTGTAGCCGTCGGCGGGTGCGTTGACCAATTTGGCCATGCCGATCGCGCCGCCTGCGCCGCCGATGTTTTCGATGATCATGGTTTGGCCCAATTTGGCCGCAGCATCGGGCTGCACCTTGCGGGCAAAAAAGTCCGAGGGGCCACCTGCCGGGTAAGGCACGATCAGGTTGATCGTTTTGGCGGGATAGGTTTGCGCGAGGGCGGGGCTGAGAGCGCTGGCGGCCACGAGCAGGCTGCCGAGAAGGGTTTTAACGTTCATGTTGTCTCCTGAAGGTTGGGGTTCTGTATGGCTGAAATGACCATTCGACGGATCGTAAAAATGAAAAACCAATGTGTCCAATGACTTATTTTTCTGATTTTGATGCGTAAAATGAATACATGAACCTCAGGCACCTTGAGCATTGGCTGGCACTGGCCGAAACCGGCTCCTTCAGCCGCGCGGCCGAAAAACTGCACATCACCCAGTCGGCCTTGAGCCGCAGCATCCAGGCGTTGGAGGATGACCTGGGCGGGATGCTGGTGGACCGGATCGGCAAAAAAAACGAGCTCACGCCCCTGGGCCGCTCGGTGTTAGGGCGGGCGCGACGCATCGTGCATGAAGCCCAAGAGCTCCAAGAAGGTGCTTCATTGCTTCAGCAAGGTGGCTTGGGTGCATTGCGTGTGGGCTTGGGTTCGGGTCCCGGGGCGATGCTGATGACGCCCTGGCTGGTCTACATGGCCAAGAACCACCCAACGGTACAGGTCACGGTTTCACGCGGGTCGACCGAGTTGCAACTGGCCCAGTTGCGAGAGCGGCAGCTCGATGCCTTGGTGGTGGACGTGCGCCGGGTGGAGGCCGCGCCAGACCTGAAAATGACGCATGTGGTGGAGATGCGAGCCGGCTTTGTGTGCCGCCATGGACACCCGTTGCTCAGCCTTCATCCCACTGGTGTGCCCTTCGACGCTTTGTTGGCTTACCCCATCGCCTCCATCCCCTTGTCGCAAGAAGTGGCCCGATTGCTGGTGGACCACTATGGGCCGAAGGCCAATCCGGCACAAATGACCACCTTGCAGTGCGAGGACATCGCCAGCTTGCTCGATGTGGTGGGGCAAACCGATGCGATTTACCTGGGCATCGTGGGGGCTGCGCGAGAGGGCATGGCCCAGGGCCGTTTGGTCGAACTGGGCATGTGCACGCCCCTCCAAGGGCAGGCTCGACTGGCCCTTATCACCTTGATGGGGCGAACCGAGTTGCCCGTCATGTCCGTTTTTCGCGACTTTGTGCAGCAGCATTTGACCGATTGACATCAAAAAAGGAAGCAGGATGCAAGAGTGGCTTTACCCCATGGGGGTGGTTTTACTGGGTTACACCGTGCTGGGACTGACGGGATTTGGCTCTGCGCTGGTCATCGTGCCGCTGCTGGCTTGGCAGTGGCCATTGCCACAGGTGGTGGCACTGACTTTGCTGATGGATGTGCCCGCTTCGGCGTTTCACAGTGGGCTGAACTGGCGGCAGGTTCAGTGGCGTGAGTTGGGGCGTTTGGTGCCCGGGCTGGTGCTGGGCACCTTGCTGGGCTTGTGGCTCATGCCGCATTTGCAGGCCCGTTGGCCACTGTTGCTGTTGGGTTTGTATGTGGCGGCTGTGGGCGTCAATGCTTTGCGCCCAGCTGCCAAGCGCACAAGGCTGCCCGCACCCCGCTGGGCTTATCCGGTGGGCACGGCCATTGGCTTGGTGGAAATGCTGTTTGGCACCGCGGGGCCGCTCGTGGTGGCCTGGCTGAGCCGCCGTGTGGCCGATGTGCAGCAAATGCGTGCCAGCACGCCCATGATCATCACTGTGGCCGCTAGCACGGTGTTGGTGGGCATGGGCTGGGAGGGGCGTTTGAGCAGTGACGTGCTCTGGCAACGCTGGCTGGTGCTGATGGGTGTGGCCTTGTGTGGCGTCTGGCTGGGCCACCGCGTGGCCCACCGGGTGCCGGTGGCGCGGTTGCGCCAGATCATTTGTGGCCTGTTGGTCGTCAGCGGCTTGATGCTGACGCTGCGGGCTTTGTCATAACGGTTGTGCAGGTCGGCGCTTCAGCGCCGACGATGCAGGTTCACCGGTGCATGTTCACGGCTGCATGTTGTCGAAGCTGAAGCTCCGACTTAACGATGAATCCACAAAAAAGGGAGCCCATGGCTCCCTTTTTTTTGAACGCGCAGAGGGTTTACATCAACAGATGTTCGCCAGCGTTGTCGCCGCCCAATGTCACGTAGTTCACCTTGCGGATGTCCATCAGCTTGGTGCCGCCGGCGTAGCTGATCGAGCTTTGCACGTCCTGCTCCATCTCGATGAGCGTGTTGGCCAGCTTGCCCTTGATGGGCTCCAAAATGCGCTTGCCTTCCACGTGCTTGTACTCGCCCTTGTTGAAGTCAGATGCCGAGCCGTAGTACTCCTTGAACATCTCGCCATCGACCTCAACGGTCTTGCCGGGCGACTCTTCGTGACCCGCAAACAGCGAGCCGATCATGACCATGCTCGCGCCAAAGCGGATGCTCTTGGCGATGTCGCCGTGGCTGCGGATGCCACCGTCGGCAATGATGGGCTTTGTCGCCACACGGGCGCACCACTTGAGCGCCGACAACTGCCAGCCGCCCGTGCCAAAACCCGTCTTGAGCTTGGTGATGCACACCTTGCCCGGGCCCACGCCCACTTTGGTCGCGTCAGCGCCCCAGTTTTCCAGGTCGATCACGGCTTCGGGCGTGGCCACGTTGCCTGCAATCACAAAGCTCGTGGGCAGTTTGGCCTTGATGTAGCCAATCATGTCGCGCACGCTGTCGGCATGGCCGTGGGCGATGTCGATGGTGATGTACTCGGGCACCAAATTTTCGGCAGCCAGCTGGTCCACCGTGGCACGGTCGGGGGCCTTGACGCCCAGCGAGATCGAGGCGTAAACACCTTTGGCGTGCATGTCGCGCACGAACTGGACGTTGTCCAGGTCAAAGCGGTGCATGACGTAGAAGTAATCGTTTTGCGCCATCCACAGGCAGATGGACTCGTCCACCACCGTTTTCATGTTGGCAGGCACCACCGGCAGGCGGAACTTGCGGCCACCCAGCTCGACGCCGGCGTCGCACTCGGAACGGCTTTCCACGCGGCACTTGCGTGGCAAAAGCAGGATGTTGTCGTAATCAAAAATTTCCATGAGAAAACCAAGCTCCAAAAAAGGATTCGTTGAAAGAACGAGTGAGCGCTTGGCCTGGCCGGTTTTTTGGCCCTTGGCATGAACCCGTTGCAGGTTCAGGGCAAAAAAAACCGGGCGCAAGAATCTTGGGCCCGGTGGCTGATTCTACTCGTTTCAAGGGTGTCTGAATTGACAACATGCCCATGGCGGGTGAGAAACTTGAATCCCAAGCGACCGGCTCAGTGGCGCTGTTTTTTGAACCGGTGCAAGGCAAGAAATGGATTTATTTCAGCGGATAGGCCCAGTTGATGACTGGCGGCGTCAGGGGTTGGCTTCGTTCAGCGCTGCCATTGTTTTGCACCGGCACATTGCGGATGTTTTCTACCGTGGTGTTCAGCCCCGAAATCACACGCCCAAACACCGCATAGCCACCTGAGCTGTCGTTCAAAAAGGTGTTGTCCACGGTGTTGATGAAAAATTCGTGGGTGGCACTGTTGAGCACATTGGTTCTGGCCATGGCGAGTGTGCCCACGGTGTTGCTCAGCCCGGTCTTTTGGGTGGTTTCCAGTTCAATAGGGTCGTAGAGTGTGCCTTTTTTGGCGTTGGCAGAGCTGATGGGCACGCCCGTGAAACCGCCCCCCTGGATCATGAAGTTGGAGATGACGCGGTGAAACACGGTCTGACTGAAATAACCGTCGTTGACGTATTTGAGAAAGTTGGCGCTGGTGATGGGCGCTTTGGAAGACTCCAGCGCCACGACCATTTCTCCCAAGCTGGTGGAGATGCAGACGGTGGGCAAGTTGACGGTTTGTGAGGCGGTTACCCCTTCATTGGAGCAGGCCCCCGCGACGCGGTTGAAGGCCGAACTGACGTTGTTGACGCTGTCTTTGGCCCATGCGAAATAAGGAGTTGGTGTGGCAGGGGTGGCCACACTTTGGCTGGCCGATGCGGTGAAACAAGCGTCGCTGGCCAGAGGTGCCGTGGCATTGGTTTTCAAGCAATAGCCTGTGACCCGCAAATCGTCGTTGGCCGATACCGTGAGGGTGAGCTGCCCATTGCTGGGGGCCGAGACATTGATGGCCGAGATGACCGGGGCAGTCGTGTCGGTATAAAAAGGACCTTCGACCATGAACAGAGCGCTGACGTTGTTGGCCGCATCTTTGGCCCAGATGTATTGTTTGTTTTTGGCTGTCGGATCTGCAATGGCTTTGGAGGCGGAAGCCGTGAAGCAACTGTTCGAGGCCGCCGGTGCAGAAGACTCTGTTTTGAAGCAATAGGCGGTCACACCGACCGCATCGCTGGCCTCTGCCGTGAGCGTGACTTGGCCATTGACAAGGGGGCCGATGCTGACCTTGGAGACAAGGGGGGATGTGGTGTCTGGCGCAGAACTGCCGCCGCCGCATGCAGCCAAGAGCAAGGAAAAGGACGAGGCCAAGAGTGCAGATAAAAATTTCATTTTCAACACTTTAAGTTTAGAAATGTTGAAATTTTAACCCTCGAACATGCATGTTTTGCATGCTCTTTCACCCTGATGCTGGCCATGACGCCCATCGGGTGGTTAGGCGGTGGCGCTGTTAAGCCTTGGTGTCCGGCAGCACCGGTTTGGTGGCCAGCATGAAAGACAGTGAACCCAGGGCCGCCAGCAGAGCCAGCAAAGAGAAGCCCAGTTCGTAATTGCCGGTCAGGTCGGCCAGCACGCCTGCGATCATGGGACCGGCAATTTGCCCCATGGCAATGATGGCGGCCGACAGGCCCAGGATCAGGCCAATCGCATTGCGCCCAAAGTAGTCGGCCCGAATGGCCTGCATGAACGGGCCACGCAGCCCCCAAGCGATGCCATGGAACACCCCAAACGCCACCAACATGGCCATGTGGGAGCCGTAGGTCAGGCACAGCATGCCCGCCCCATGGGCCAGCATGCACAGCGCAGCCACTTTCCTTTTTTCGAACCAGTCACCCATGCTGGCCCCCATCAATACCCCGACCAGTTGGCCAAATGTCATGATCAAAATCACCCAACTGGCCGTGGCCACCGAATAGCCCAAACCCTCTTTCATGTGGGTGATGGCGTGCACATTGACCGCCGAAACCACCAAAAGCGCCAAACCATGCCCAATGGCCAACATCCAAAAAGCCCTGGTTCTTAAGGCTTGGGCGACAGTGAATTCAATGGCGGGTGCTGGGGCATGGGTGCCATTGGCCCGCTCGGCGGCGCGTTGGGCAGGGTCAATCCCGTCGATGTGTTCGCCATGGTCTTCAGGGCGTCTGCGGATGATGCTGGCCATGGGCAGCCCCGTCAGCAAGACCAGCACGCCTGACCCCGCCGCTGTGGCCCGCCAGCCCCACAGTTGCATGGACCACGCCATCAAGGGCACGACCAAGCCGCCCATGGCCAGCCCCAGGCTCATGATGGACAGAGCGCGGGCGCGGAATTTTTCGAACCACTGCACCAGCGCCACAGACAGCGGAAAGTACCCCCCCAAACTGGCACCTATGGCCATCAGGATGGCACTGAGGTAGAAGGTGGTGACGGTGTTGACTTGGCTGAGCAACAACAGGCCCGCACTGAACATGACCATGCCCACCCGGATCATTTTTTGCGGCCCAAAGCGGTCCATGACCCAGCCCAGAACCGGCCCGATGATGGCCGCCTCAACCGACTGTAAGGCCGCTGCGCCCGACAAAGTGGTTTTGCTCCAGCCCATTTCGTCGGACAAGACGGCAATATAAAGACCCAACGCTTGTGTGAGAAACGCAGCCAGCAAAAACTGGATACCGCAGGCTGCCCCCACCATCCGCCAGCCATAAAAAACCTTCATGCCGCCTCCTTTTTGTCGTCCCAAACCAGACGGCCAGTGGGCGGTGTCGGCGTGGTCTGGGCGAGTGATGTCATGGGAGCGCGGTCAGGCGGAGGGTTCTTTGAGCAGCCTGCATCGTGGCATGCACGGGCCGCGCCATGTGTCTCAAAGCGGACGACATCCAGCCATCATGATTCTGCTGCGCAAGCTCCGCATCAAAATATCAGAACGTGGCTGCCAATATGCACCCACACTCAATGCTGATAAATTTCTTTTTTGTGGACCGTACGCCATTCGGGGCTGGCCATGACACCGTTGAAAAAGGCACGTAACCACTCGTGATTCAGGGGGTCGTTCGAGATTTGAATGGCGGAATTCAATTTTCCTTGAAGTCTCAATGCCAAATCAGTGATGTTGGTTGAGAATATGACCGATATGTACTTTTCAGAAGAGTCAATAAAATTATTCAAATCCAAAATAATGGCAATTTGCTGGGCAACAGGCATGCTGGTTTGGATGATCAGGATGTCGGGTATTTTTTGAGAAAAAGACAAATAAGTTTCTGCAATGGATTTTTTAATGTTGAATTCCATGATTTCTTGCCATTGCACCCCAATGCTTTTGAGTTCATTGGCCATCAAGGTGTCTTCAAGCATAAAACTGATGGACGGAAGGGGCTTGGGTTTTGATGAGGATTCGATGGGTTTTTTGAGTTTTTTTTGATACTTTCGAATCGATTCCATGTCAATTCGGCGATGCCCACCTTGGGTTTTCCAGCCAATTAATTCTTGGTTATCTACCAAAAGTTTGACCGAGGTAATCGATAAGCCCAGTATTTCAGACGCTTTTCCCGTGCCAATCGTGTAACTTTTAATTTTTTGATTGCCGTTGTTTATCATTTCTTGGTATTTAGTAAATAACATTTTGATTGACTTTAATTTAAAAATTCATGATGGATGAAAAGCAATGGGAAGTGTTTCACCAGACGGCATCGGGAGACATAAGGCAGTGGTGTGTGGCATTTTCATCAAATACTCAGTACATCCAGGCGATGCTGCCTTTGGAAAGCCAAGTCCACATCAGCGAAGGCAGCAGCACCAAACTGACCACCCACAACAAAGCGAGCCAGGCTTGCTTGGGGTTGCGGATGTAAGGAACTTTGTTCAGATGCCGACAATGCGGGCACTTGGACAAGCGGTTTTTTCCCAATGCCCAAGGTTGAAATACATTGGCCGTCTCGCAACCTTTGCAGATGTAAGAGTGACGAGGTTGATTGAGTGATTTCATGAATTTCAGCTTTAATAATGAATATTTTAATTATTAAAAATGATGCTTGAAATGATTATTAATAGATAAGATGTTAAAAAATAGTTATATCATTTGTGAAAATTGATTTTCTATTTGGGTACACGTTTTTACGTCCATGACTCCGGTCTATTCTTGAAAAAGCCATTTCCAGATGTTCAAATGAAGTTTTAAAGCAGCAAATTCAATTAAATCATTCGAAATTTGCGTTTTCTTTCATTTCCTTGCAGGCCAAATCCCGAACTTGACGCAGCTGATCGCCTCATCAGAAGGCCCGTCAGCCATTGCGCAGGCAAGCGGTGTCAATGGGCCAAGTTGGAGACCATCAAAACCAGATGTCTAGCCACATGAACCTTGGCCACGTCCAGACCCTCGGCATGTGGCTTTGGAGTCAGCTTGCAGACACGATGCGCATTGGATTTGACGATTTTCAGAGCCACGGATGCCAATTTCTTGCAGAGGCTTGCACCTTGGTTCAACTAAGATGAAAAAATGTTGAAAACGCCAAAAATGTTTTTTGTGGCCCTTGCCATTTGGCTTTGTGCAGGGATGGCCGTGGCGAAGGACCTCGTGGTGGATCGCGCCACTTTTGAAGACACCACGGGCGTGATGGGGCTGTCTCAAATTCAAGACGTCACATTCACACCGGCCTTGAAAGTCATCAACGAGGGCTACAGCCGTTCTGCTGTTTGGGTCCGGCTGAAGGTGGATGTTCCCGCAGGATCGGGCCCATTGGCGGTGCGCATACGGCCAACACTGCTGGACAGTGCGACGCTTTACTACCCTGCCGCCGCAGGGGGTGAGCCTGAACTGGCCATCGACGTGAGTGCAAGGTCAGCGCAAAAAGACACCAGGATTGAACTCCCACCGGGTTTGAGCACCGTTTATCTGCGTGCCAAGTCCATTGGTGTTTTGCTGATCAAGACAGAAGTGCTGACTCACGACGCGGCCATCGAGCAAGACCTTCAGGAGGCCTTGGAGTTGGGCGCTGTTTTGTCCATTTATTCGGTCATGTCCTTGGTGATGCTGGGGCTGGTATGGATTCGCAGAGACGGTCTGACGGTGTTTATATTCATTCACCTGCTCGTTTGTGTGGTCTTGTATTTTTTTCTGTTCGGGTTTATCGATCATTTGATCACGGCGGACTGGTTACACGGGAAAACAGCCACCCGGCTGACCATCATCCTCAATGTATTGAGCTTTCTCCTGTTCATGCAGTCTGCGCAGGGCCATTTCGGCTGGATGCGCTTGCAGAAATGGACACGATGTGTTGCGGCGAGTTTTGCGTGTGTGGTCGTTTTGTTTTTTGTGGCCGATCGGCATCTGGTTTTGAAATGGAATGCCTTGTTTGGATCGATGGTGATCATTGCGCTGATGTGTATTTTTTTAATACTCACATTGGACATTTATAAAAATAAAACGCTTTCAGTGAGCACCCGTCTGATCACAGGCCTTTTGGTCATTTCCTTCTTTCTGTTTGTTTGCCGATCCATGCTGGAGGTGGTGGGTGTCATCGAAGGTGGTGAGTTCTTGTTGAGGAGTCCGGACTGGCGGGGGGTATTCATCCCGCTGGCGATTCTTGGGATTCAGTTGCAACGCGACCGTTCACAATCTCAACAACTGCTGCAACAGCAGATTGAAAAGGCCGTCTCAGAAGCGCAAATGCAAGAGCAAAGCAAGCGCTTGGCCACGCAAGCGCAGTTTTTGGCGATGTTGATGCATGAGGTCAAAACGCCGCTTTCCATCATTCAGTTTGCCGTTGCTTCGATGTTGCGCAACAGACCGCCCAGCAGCGCAGACGCACAACGCTTGGACAACATTGCTCGGGCAGCAGACGATTTGAACTTCATCATTGACCAATGCATGGAAGCCGAAAAAGTTGAACAAAGCGATGTTCCAGCCAAGAAGGCACCGGTGTCGCTGAGCAGTTTGATCTCAGAGATGAAGCAGATCCCAGGGTATGAGCGCGTCACCTTGATCGGTTTTGACCGAATCATGGTTTTGACCGATTTTCAGTACGCCCGAATCATTCTGAGCAACCTGGTCACCAATGCGCTCAAGTATTCATGGCCTGAGAGTTCGGTGCAATTGACGGTTGAGCCCGTTCATCTGGGCAGCACTTCTGGAATGAACTTGAGGGTCTCCAACACCATTGGCAGCGCGGGTCGACCCGATCCACTTCAGGTGTTTACCCGCTACTACCGAGCCGAAGGTGCCAAAAAACAAATGGGTGCAGGCTTGGGCCTCTGGCTGGCACACCAACTGGCCACCAAACTGGGTACCGAGTTGCGCTGCACCTGTGATGATGAATGGGTGCATTTTGAATTCACGTTGGAGCGGTCATGATGTCATCCACCCAAGCAAAACCGGCTGTACTGCTGGTTGAAGACAATTACCGACTGAGCGAAGAGCTCAAGCTTTACCTGAGTGAGGAAGGCTTTGATGTGCGCTGCGCAGATTGCGGCGAGGCGATGGATCAGGCGCTCAAAAAACGCACCGCCGATGTTTTGATACTGGACCTGAACTTGCCCGAAGAAGATGGCATCAGCATTGTCAAGCGCATTCGCACCAGTTTGCCTGCGGTACGCATTTTGATATTGACGGCACGCACCATGAGTTCGGACAAAGTGATGGGCTATGAAAGCGGTGCCGACGTTTACATGACCAAGCCGGCCAGACCCGCCGAGCTGGCCGCAGCGCTCAGGAATTTGTATGGCCGAATGGCACCCACGCCAGCGCAAGATCGGTGGGTTTTGAACACGAAGATGATGACGCTTCAATTCAACAAATTGCCCCCCATTGCCTTGACGTACATGGAAAACGAGATCTTGAAGATTTTGGCGCTGAACCAAGGCAGTGTTCACAGCGAAACCATCCAAACTTTGCTGCTCGACGATGGCTTGGACGGCGAGGAAGGCAGCGCCAGATTCAAGTTCCGCTTGGAGGTCTTGATCAGCCGTTTGCGTGCCAAGCTCAAGCCGCACATTGGTGAAATCAATCCCATCAAGTCTGTGCGCGGCAAGGGTTACCAAATCAGCTTCGAGCTGCAAATTCAGTGAACTGGGATTGATCTGTTGAACAGTCTTTGCAAGATGGGGTGAGGATGGGAGCGGTATCTACAATCTCCCCCTATGCTGTCAGACACCTCCCCGAACACTTCTTCCCCTTTGCTCGCCCAGCTCAACGATGAGCAATACCGTGCCGTGGCCTTGCCACCCGAGCACGCGCTGATTTTGGCGGGGGCGGGTTCGGGCAAAACCCGGGTGCTGACCACCCGCATTGCCTGGCTTTTGCAGACCTCGCAGGTTTCACCCGGCGGCATTTTGGCGGTGACCTTCACCAACAAGGCCGCCAAAGAGATGAAGCTGCGCCTGCAGTCCATGCTCCCGGTCAATGTGAACGCGATGTGGATTGGCACCTTCCACGGTCTGTGCAACCGGTTTTTGCGGGCGCATTACCAGTTGGCGGGCTTGCCGCAGACGTTTCAGATTTTGGACACACAAGACCAGCTGTCGGCCATCAAGCGCCTGTGCAAGCAATTCAATGTGGACGAAGACCGCTTCCCCCCGAAGCAGGTGCAGTATTTCATTTCGGGTTGCAAAGAGGACGGCCAGCGCCCGAATGACGTCCCGGTGCGCGACGACGAGACCCGCCGCAAGGTGGAGCTGTACCAGCTGTACGAAGAACAGTGCCAGCGCGAAGGTGTGGTGGATTTTGGCGAGCTGATGCTGCGCTCGTATGAGTTGCTGCGTGACAACGTGCATGTGCGCGAGCATTACCGCCGACGCTTTCGCCACATTTTGGTGGATGAGTTTCAGGACACCAACAAGCTGCAGTACGCCTGGCTCAAGCAGCTGGCGGGTTTGCCGGGCGAGGGTGGTGAATGTGCCATCTTGGCCGTGGGCGACGACGACCAGAGCATTTACGCCTTTCGCGGAGCCCGTGTGGGCAACATGGCCGACTTTGTGCGCGAGTTTCAGGTGCAGCACCAGATCAAGCTGGAGCAGAACTACCGCAGCTACAGCAATATCCTCGACTCGGCCAACCAGCTGATCAGCCACAACAAGACCCGCTTGGGCAAAACCCTGCGCACAGACCAAGGCGCGGGCGAGCCGGTGCGGGTGGTCGAATCGCCGTCTGACTTTGCCGAGGCGCAGTGGCTGGTGGAAGAGTTGCGCCAATTGGTCAAACAAGACGGTTTTGAGCGCAAGGAAGTGGCGCTGCTGTACCGCAGCAACGCCCAAAGCCGGGTGCTGGAGACCGCGCTGTTCAACGCCGGTTTCCCTTACAGGGTGTATGGCGGTTTGCGCTTTTTTGAGCGCGCCGAAATCAAGCACGCGCTGGCCTATTTGCGCCTGATGGAGAACCCCAACGACGACACCAGTTTTTTGCGTGTGGTCAACTTTCCGCCGCGTTACATCGGAGCTCGCAGCATCGAGCAGCTGCAAGACGTTGCCCGTGCCGCAGGCTGTTCGCTGCACGATGCGGTCAGTGCCACCACCGGCAAGGCCGGGGCCAATCTGGCCGCCTTTGTGGCCATGGTCGATGTGCTGCGCGAGCAGACTGAAGGGCTCACGCTGCGCGAGATCATCGACTTGGTGCTGGACAAGACCGGCTTGGTCAACTACTACCGCGCCGAAAAAGAAGGCGCGGACCGGGTGGAGAACTTGGAAGAACTGGTCAACGCCGCCGAGAGCTTTGTGACCCAAGAGGGCTTTGGCCGCAGTGCGGTGGCCTTGCCACAAGGCTTGTCGCAAAGTCCCGCCAGTCAGGGTTTGAGTGGCGATGCGCCAGCAGCGACGGACGAATTCATCGAAGACGGTGTGATCATGAGCCCCTTGGCGGCCTTTCTCACCCATGCGTCGCTTGAAGCGGGCGACAACCAGGCGCAAGCGGGCGAAGACGCGGTGCAACTCATGACCGTGCACGCCAGCAAGGGCTTGGAGTTTGACGCGGTGTTCATCACAGGACTCGAAGAAGGTCTGTTCCCGCACGAAAACGCCATGAACGACTTTGACGGCTTGGAAGAAGAGCGCCGCCTGATGTATGTGGCCATCACCCGTGCCCGCAAGCGCCTGTACCTGAGCCATTCGCAAACCCGCATGCTGCATGGCCAGACCCGCTACAACCTCAAAAGCCGCTTTCTGGAGGAGTTGCCTGAAGAGTGCCTGAAGTGGGTGACCCCCAAAAATGGTGGCTTCTCTAACCTGGGCAGCGCGGGGGGCGGGGGATCTGGCACCTCGGGCGGCGGCTGGCCACAAACCCCGGCTTTTAACCGCCACGCCCGGCCGGCCTGGGGCCAAAGCAGCTTGAGCACCGAAACCTACAAAAGCCCCCCCGTTCCGGTGCAAAAAGCCGCACCCGAGCATGGCATCGTGGCGGGTAAAAATGTGTTCCACACCAAGTTCGGCGAGGGCAAGGTCTTGGCTGTGGAGGGGGTGGGTGTCGATGCCCGTGCCCAGGTCAACTTTCTACGCCATGGTGTGAAATGGCTGGCGCTGAGCGTGGCCAAACTCACGGTGGTGTGAACCGATGCCCGGTGCTGTCCGAGGGCCTGTGGGGTTCCAGGACGCGACTTTTTGTTGAAACTCAAGGACAAAGACAACGATGACAAAACATTTGGATTTGGGCTGTGGTTTAAAACCGCGCAACCCCTACGGTGCCGATGCAACTTACGGATGCGATGTGCGCGACATCGACTTGGCGGTGGAAAAAATTGGCTTTGATTACAAGCGTGTCAATTTGGTGGTGGAGCCCATTCCCTACCCTGACAATTTTTTTGACTCGGTCTCGGCCTTTGATTTTCTGGAGCACATTCCCAGGCAAATGGTCTTGCCCAATGGCGAGGTGAGCAACCCCTTCATCAACATCATGAGCGAGATCCACCGGGTGCTGGTGCCGGGTGGGCGTTTGATGGCCTTCACGCCCGCCTACCCCAGAGTGGAAGCCTTCACCGACCCCACCCATGTGAACTTCATCACCGATCAAACACACGAGTATTTTGTGGGGCCCCAGCCCAGCGGCGCCATGTACGGTTTTAAGGGGGCTTTTGAGGTCTTGCAAGTGCGTTGGGAAGCCCCTGCCAATGTTTATGATTTGAACCAACCGTCTTGGCGCAAAACCCTGCGAC
The DNA here is from genome assembly GCF_001269405.1 of Limnohabitans sp. 2KL-3. Classification (NCBI taxonomy): domain Bacteria; kingdom Pseudomonadati; phylum Pseudomonadota; class Betaproteobacteria; order Burkholderiales; family Comamonadaceae; genus Limnohabitans; species Limnohabitans sp. 2KL-3. Next base: position 18,599 of record NZ_CXON01000002.1, on the reverse strand, counting down.
GCTGGCACCGTGGTCTGTTGCGTGGCGGCATGGCCCATGTGCTTTGGGAATTCGCAGCGATTCAAAAATAGGCCCTGTTGGCCTCATTGAGGCCCCAGGCAGTTCAAGCTTTATTCACATTCAAACCAGAGAGTTTTCATGAAAATCACCAAAGACACCGTTGTCACCATGCACCACAAAGTGGTGAACGCTCAGGGCCAATTGCTCGACAAGACACAAGAACCTACGGCTTACCTGCATGGCGGGTATGACAACACTTTTCCCAAAATTGAAGAAGCACTCGAAGGCCAGGAAGTGGGTTTCACCACGACCCTCAAGTTGGCCCCGGCCGACGCCTTTGGCGAACGCGACGAGAGCTTGGTGCAGACCATTCCCAAGACCGAATTTCCACCGGGTGTGAAAGTGGGTGGGCAATTGCGCGGCCGCACAGCCGATGGGCACGAACAGGTTTTTAACGTGCTGAAGATCAAGGGTGACAAAGTCATTTTGGACGGCAACCACCCCTGGGCGGGGCAGCACCTGACCTTGACCTTGACCGTTCAGGAAGTGCGGGCCGCTTCAGCCGAAGAGATCACCCACCGCCATGCGCACGGTGCACACGGCCACCACCACTGATCAGTCGGATGCTGCGGGTGGGCGGCTCGACTCGTCAACCGCTTCGGTCGAAAAGCAATCACGCACCGAAAACAGCATCGATGTGAAGAACATGGCCGCCACCATCAAGGCCATGGGCATGAACACCGCCATCATCAATTGGGGGTCGCCCAGCAAACTGGTGACCACCAATGAAAGAATGCCTGCAGCCATGAAGACCACAAACCAAACGATGACATAGACCACAAAGGCTTTCAGATTGCGCCAGCAGGCCATCAGGCTGAAAAAGAGGCTTTTGCCGGCGGGCATGCCATACCAGTGCACCAAAGCCGGGGCATGCCAGAACATCATCGACAAAGGCAGGTACAGCAGCATCGAGACCCACAAGGCCGCTTGAAACGAGTCTGTGGACACCACTTCAGGCGTCATGGGGGCCCCGCCAAAATACACTTTGGCAAAGGTTCCGCCGTCCACCAGTGTGGACACCAGCATGACGGCCAGAAAAATCAAGGCATACCAACCCCCCAGATGGAACATGGTTTTGCGGTGCGCTCCTGCCTTGAAGGCTGAAAACAACACCGAGGGCATGGGGAACTTGCCCTCGGTGGCAATTTGGGTGGCGGCCATCATGCCCAAGGTCAAGGCCGGCAAAACCACCAAAGCCAAGGCACCGCCAATGAACGGCACAACCGACACCAGGGACACGGTGGCCATGAAAATGAAAAACAGCCCGGACATGGCCAAAGGTTGACGCCAAAAGGTGCGCATGCCTTGGCGTGCCCATTTGAGGCCAGCACCCGCGGGGACGATGTTCAGTTTCATGGTGTTAAAAAAAGGCCGAGGCCAAAACAGGTTGTTGAATGCGGCCCCGCAGTACCCGCTCGAAATGTGTGGGGTCGTGCGGTTTGAGCATGGACGCTTCGCGGGGGAGATGGTAGTCCCACAGGCGTGAAATCCAAAAGCGCAAAGCCCCTGCACGCAAAAGGGCAGGCAGCAAGTCCCTCTCAGCGGCGCTCAGGGGCCGCACTTGGTTGTAGGCCTGCAGCATGGCTTGGGCGCGGTGGGCATCGTGCTCACCACTGGGCAAGTCGATGCACCAGTCGTTCAAGCAAACGGACAAGTCAAACAACCAGGTGTCCACGCCTGCGAAGTAAAAATCAAAAAAACCGGTCAGCTGCTCCCCGTCGAACATGACGTTGTCCCGGAACAGGTCGGCATGCACGGGGCCACGGGGCAGGGCGGCGTAGGCTGCACTTTCGGAAATGTGGTTTTGATACGCCAACTCGCTGCGCAGCAAAGCAGCCTGCGATTCGTCCATATAAGGCAAGACCACGGGCACGGTCTCATTCCACCAGGGCAGGCCACGCAGGTTGGGTTGGCTGCGGTTGAAATCGGCCCCCGCCAGGTGCATGCGTGCCAACATGTCGCCCACGGCGGCGCAATGCACGGCTTGGGGTTGCAACTGGCTTTTGCCCGCCAACTTGTTCACCACCGCAGCGGGTTTGCCTTTCAGCGTGAAGAGGATGTCGCCGTCGCGGTTGGCTGCGGGGTCGGGCACCGGAATGCCCCGACTGGCCAAATGCTTCATCAGGTGCAGATAAAAAGGCAGTTGTTCGTGCGTCAGGCGCTCAAACAAAGTCAGCACGTACTCGCCCTGTGCGGTGGTGGCGAAATAGTTGGTGTTTTCAATCCCCCCCTCAATGCCACGCAAAGCGGTCAAAGGACCGAGGTTCAGGGACTTCATCAGGACATTGGCCTGGGCTTTGGTGACTTCGGTGAATACCGCCATGGTTGCAATCGGTGGGCCTGTAGGCTGGCCGGAAGGTGGATGAAAGCGGTGATTGTAGGCGGGGGCAGGCAGGCGCTTTTGCAGGCCAGGGCGGTCCTTGGTGTTTGCAGCAGGCACAAAATTCAAGCAACAGGCCCGGCAAGTCCGCACAAGGGTGGGGTGTGAGCGTGTTAAGTTCTCAAACTTCATGCCCAACGTCAACAGGAGTGACCCATGTCTGACCAACCGTCCGACCGAACGATTCACCTTCATCGGGTGCTCAAAACCACACCCGAGAAGGCTTACCGCGCCTTTGTCGAAGCCGACGCGGTCAGCAAATGGCTTCCGCCCTTTGGTTTCACCTGCAAGGTGCACCACATGGAGCCGCGTGTGGGCGGAACGTTTCGCATGTCGTTTCACAATTTTTCGACAGGCGACGGTCATTCGTTTGGGGGCGAGTACCTCGAATTGGTCCCCCACGAACTGATCCGCTACACAGACCAGTTTGATGATCCCGGCCTGCCCGGCGTGCTGGAGGTGACCGTGCGCTTCAAGCCTGTGCTGTGCGGCACCGAGCTGAGCCTCTCGCAATCGGGCATTCCGGACATGATTCCTCTGGAGATGTGTGTCCTGGGCTGGCAGGAGTCGCTGGCGCAGCTGGCCCATTTGGTGGAGCCCGACATTCCAGGCTGATCAGCGGCTTTGGCCCGCAGCGGCCAGCTGCAGTCGGGTGGGTCCGTGCACAATCGGGGGATGAGCGAAAACACCCCTGACACTGCCCCAGCCACCGCCCCCACGCCCCCGAGCTTGCTGCTCGTCGATGGCTCCAGCTACCTGTACCGCGCCTTCCACGCCATGCCCGACCTGCGGGCCGTGCCCGGCGACCCGACGAGTGCCGCCACGGGCGCCATTCGCGGCATGATCAACATGATGGAGCGCCTGCGCAAGGACGTGCCCACCGTCTATGCCGCTTGTGTGTTCGACGCCAAAGGCCCGACTTTTCGCGATGAGCTGTACCCCGAATACAAAGCCAACCGCAGCCCCATGCCCGACGACTTGCGCAGCCAAATCGAGCCCATCCACGAACTGGTGCGCCTCATGGGCTGGACGGTGCTTGACGTGCCGGGCGTGGAAGCCGACGACGTGATCGCCACACTGGCGCATGTGGCCGCGCAGCAAGGCATCACCGTGACCGTGTCCAGCGGCGACAAGGACCTGAGCCAGCTGGTCAACGAGCACATCACCATCATCGACACCATGAACGGCAAGGTGCGCGATGTGGCGGGTGTGACCGCCGAGTTTGGCGTGCCGCCGTCGCTCATGATCGACTACCAAACCCTGGTGGGCGACACGGTGGACAATGTGCCGGGTGTGGCCAAGGTCGGCCCCAAGACGGCGGCCAAGTGGCTGATGGAATACGGCTCGCTCGACAATTTGATGGTGCACGCCCACGAGATCAAAGGTGTGGCAGGCGAGAACCTGCGCCAGGCGGTGGACTGGCTGCCCAAGGGCCGCGCCCTGGTATCCATGAAAACCGATTGCGACCTGAACGGCTGGGTGCCCGATTTGCCCTCGCTGGCCAGCTTGCACCTGCACGAGCCTGACAAAGACAAATTGCTCAACTTCTACCAAACCTATGGCTTCAAAGGGCTGGTGCAGTCGCTGGGTGGGGCCGTGCCTGCGCCTGTGGCCAAAGCCAAAACCGCCAAGCCCAAAGACACGGGCACTGGGGATTTGTTTGGATCGGCAGCTGACGACGAGCCACCAGCAGCCCCCGAGCTCGACACCGCCGCCAGCTCGGTGCAAGGCGAGTTGAAATACGACACGGTGCTCGACTGGGTCGCATTCGACACTTGGCTGACCCGCATCGAGCAAGCGCCGCTCACCGCCATCGACACCGAAACGACCTCGCTGGACGCCATGCGTGCCGAGATCGTGGGCATTTCCCTGAGCGTCAAGCCCGGCGAGGCGGCCTACATTCCGCTGGCCCACAACGGCCCGGCTGCCCCCGAGCAGCTGCCTTTGGCCGAAGTGCTGGCCAAATTGAAGCCCTGGCTGGAAAACCCGGCTCGCCTGAAACTGGGCCAAAACATCAAATACGACCGCCATGTGTTTGCCAACCATGGCATCGAGGTGCAGGGCTACGCCCACGACACGATGCTGGAAAGCTATGTGCTCGAAGTGCACAAACCGCATGGCCTTTCAAGTCTTGCCGAGCGCCATGTGGGCCGCAAAGGCGTGACCTACGAAGACCTGTGCGGCAAGGGTGCGCACCAGATTCCGTTTGCGCAGGTCGATGTGGACAAAGCTGCAAACTATTCGTGTGAAGACTCAGACCAGTGCTTGGACGTGCATTTGGCGCTGTGGCCGCAGATCGAGGCGCATGCGGGGCTCAAGTACGTGTACGACCTGGAAATCGCCACCAGCGAAGCGCTCTACCGCATCGAGCGCAACGGCGTGCTGATCGACGCGCCGACCCTGGCCGCGCAAAGCCAGGCGCTGGGCGAGCGCATCGTGCAACTCGAAACCGAGGCCTATGAAATCGCAGGCCAGCCCTTCAACCTGTCCAGCCCCAAGCAACTGGGCGAGATCTTTTTTGACAAGCTGGGCCTGCCCGTTGTCAAGAAAACTGCCACCGGGGCCCGCAGCACCGATGAAGAGGTGCTCGAAAAACTGGCCGAGGACTACCCGCTGCCCGCCCGCATCTTGGAGCACCGCAGTTTGGCCAAGCTCAAGGGCACTTACACCGACAAGCTGGCGCAGCTGGCTTTGCCGCGCACGGGCCGTGTGCACACGCATTACGCGCAGGCCGTGGCCGTGACAGGCCGCCTGTCGAGCAACGAGCCCAATTTGCAAAACATCCCGGTGCGCACCGCCGAGGGCCGCAAGGTCCGCGAGGCCTTTGTGGCCCCCGCAGGCTGTGTGATTGCCAGCGCCGACTACAGCCAGATCGAGCTGCGCATCATGGCGCACCTGAGCGACGACGCGGCCTTGCTCAAGGCCTTTCACGAAGGGCTGGACGTGCACAAGGCCACGGCGGCCGAGGTGTTTGGCGGAACGCCCGACACCGTGACCAGTGAGCAGCGCCGCTACGCCAAGACCATCAACTTTGGCCTGATTTACGGCATGAGCGCCTTTGGTCTGGCCAAGGCCTTGGGCATCGACAACACCGCCGCCAAAAACTACATCACGCGATACTTCGAGCGTTTTGCGGGTGTCAAACACTACATGGACGCCACCCGCGAGCAGGCCAAGGCGCTGGGCTATGTGGAGACCGTGTTTGGTCGCCGCCTGATGCTGCCCGAGATCAAGAGTCCTAACGGCCCGCGCCGCGCTGGGGCCGAGCGTGCCGCCATCAACGCGCCCATGCAGGGCACGGCGGCCGATTTGATCAAGCTGAGCATGGTCGCCGTGCAAAAAGCGCTGGACGAACAAGGCAAGGCCACCAAGGTCATCATGCAGGTGCACGACGAACTGGTGTTTGAAGTGCCCGAGTCAGAAGTCGAGTGGGTGCGCACCGAGGTGCCGCGCATCATGGCGGGGGTGGCCGACCTGAAAGTGCCGCTGCTGGCCGAAGTGGGCTTTGGTCCGAATTGGGAACAGGCGCATTGAAACTCCGTTGAGACATGGGGAAGGCAAACGGCCTGGACATCCTTGCCGAGCCATCACATCCAAAGGCACATGAGCCCACTGCCTGTTGAATAAGCACCGCGTTCCAGCCCGCATGGAATAAGGGTTTGCACGGATGTCCCCGCGCTTGTCCACAGCTTCATGCACAGGAGGGCGGGACAACTTGGGTGTTCACAAGCTCTGTTGATAACGCGCCAGCATCTGGGCCTGGGTTTCGACCTCGATCTCTTCGCCCTTGAAGGTGCGAATTTGGTCGCGCAGCATTTCGGCCATGCTGGGCAGTTGCGCCCGGTCCGTCTGGCGCGAAGCGTCCCACAGCTGCGAGCGCATGAAGGCCTTGGCGCAATGCAGGTACACCGACTCCACCGTCAGGCGGATCACCAGCGTGGGCGTGCGCCGTGCATCGGCACACAGCGCCAGATCGGCCGGGTCGGTGGACAGCACAGCGCGGCCATTCACGCGTAAAGTCTCGTCAAAACCCGGCACCATGAACAAAGTGCCCACACGGCCGGTGGCAATGATGTTCTCCAGCGTGTCCAGTCGGTTGTTGCCCGGCGCATCGGGCAGCAAGATGGTCTGCGCGTCCAGCACTTTGACAAAACCCGGCTCGCCCCCGCGCGGCGACGCGTCCATCTGCCCATGGGCATCACTGCTGGCCAGCACCACAAACGGCGACAAACCAATGAACTGCACCGCATGCGCGTCGAGTGACGGGATTTCTTTTTTGAGCGCACGCTCACGGGCGGGACCATAGAGCTGGCGCAGGGCGGGGAGGGTGGTGATGTGTGGGCTTGTCATCGGAGGGACGCTTGCATTCAGTGAGTGAGATTGGACCTTAGGGCTTCTGTCAAGCTTGCCACACTTGCTGGGTGGCTTAAGTGATTGATCCGGCCCTGAGAAGTTTGAAGTGGAAGGCTTGCCTTGGGTACAGTGATCAACGATGGGGGCTTTGTGGGAGCCCCGCTCTCGGGGCGATGGGTGCTGCCCGTTCGCAGCAAGCCTGCGATTTCGGCGGCATCGGGCGGCCCAGCGTTTGGCTGGCAGGCGCCAGCGCTGCGAACACATCGTCATAGCCCAGCCTGTCGCTGACCAGCAACTTCATCACGGTTGGCTCCTTGTATGCGGTCAAGGTCTTCAAAGTGTTTGCGCTTTGAGCACTTGCATGAGCACTTTGGGCTGTTGCTCTGCAATCGTGATCAGGGTCTGCGCTGCGCCGCTGGGTTGTCTGCGGCCTTGCTCCCAGTCTTGCAAGGTGCGCACAGAAACGCCGAGCAGGCTGGCGAATTGGCTTTGAGAGAGGCCGGATTTCAGCCTGGCCTTGACGACGGGTGGCACGTCAGGATGATGGCTTGGTGGCGCTGCTCGAAGCGCAGGGTGTCTTCCATGCCCGGCTGCGCAAACAGGACCACCGCTTGCGCGTGCACCAGGGCGGACTCGCTGTGCATGTAGGGCATGTAGGGCATGTAGGGCATGTAGGCAAAGTTGCGCTGCGCCAAGGGCAGGCTGCGGTCTTGCCCACTGGCCACCAGCGCTTGCTGATCGCCGAAGGCAGTCAGTTGGTTAGTGCCACTAACCAATTGAAATTGCCCGCCGTCGACAAAAAATACCCGACCGATGTGGCGGACACCGAGCAAATCTTGCGGCTCAGCGGCTCAAGATTATTGAGATTCGCAAGGAGCTGACCGACGAGTGGAAAAAGCACGGAACTCTTGGGCAAACGCTTGGGTGATGGCGATACGTTGGGCTTGAAGCACAGGGTAGGGCTCGGCCAGCGCCCACACATCGGCCAAACGCAAACGGCCTTTGCTGGCGAACGTCACCAGCGACTTGCGGGCCAATTCGTCGAGAGAGCGGCTGTGCACATCGCGCCGAAAAATCGACTCATAAAGCGCGGTGTGCTCGCTGTCGGTCAGATAGGCCGTGGGCTCGGACGGCAAGCAAAAACGCCCCGATTGCAAACCGGTGGGTGCCAACAACAAGCCGTTGAACGCACGCTCGTTTTTCGCGCACGCGTCAGCTGCACACGGTGAAAGGTCTGGCCCGGGGCCAGCTCAAGGATGGTTGGATGCAGGTCTTTGAATTTCATGGAAAGAGGCGGTCAATGCCCCTGCGCCATCGCCAGATTGATCACGCGCTGGGCGGGTGTGCCTTGCTCCAACGCGGTGCCGGGTGACTGTCCGTCCAGTGGCGGGTGTGGGCTTTCCAGGAAAGCCAGCAGTTGCCAGCCGTCGGTCGAGCCCAAGGCGGCAGCCATGGGCGCGATGACTGGAAAGATGAACGGCTCGAACTGCCAGCGGGGCAGCTTGTAGCCCCGGCGCAGGTGTGACACGCCAATGCAGCGGCCGCTTTTGATCCAGGCGTTCATGGTCACGCGGGTGGTGCCCGACAGGGTGGCCGCTTCGTCGGTGGTGATCATGTCAGCGGCTTGAATGCGTTGCAGCCGGAACTGCGCGCCAAAGCGCAGCAGCGCATTGGTTTGCGCTTCTGAGGCATAAGGGTCTTGGCCGCTGGCTTTGTCGCGGGGCATTTCCGGGGCGGCCGAAAGGGGGGAAGTTAGCGTGTTAATGATGTTCTTCCTGGTGCACCCGCTTGACCAAAAAAACGGGGCCAGCACCTTAGATGCCGGCCCCGTGATTTTAGGAAAACTCGCCAAGTTCGTTATCTAGTTGAGATCGTTTCTGATCAAGCAGCGGCTTTGACGGCATGAGACAGCTCATACAGTCGAGCGGCTGAAAGCTCCAGCCCGTTGGGCCAGCAGAGTGCACCGGCATCTACAAAGCATCTCGAAAAATAAGCCGGGTCACGCAACGCCTCCAATAATGGACCTTGGCGGTCGGCCAAGTAACGGGCTCCATCAAAAACGCCCTGCCTATGGTCGCTGAAGGTCAGTTCCAATTGATGGGCTGCAATGGTCTTTACATCAAGCAACTTAATCACGGTCGGCTCCTTGTATGCGGTCTAGAGGTTCGAAGTGTTGGGCTTTTTCCCAATTATTGAGCAGTTCCGTTTGGTGAAGTAGGCACCAGTCTTTCACAATGCTGGCGACTTTTCGTGGAAGCTCGCCTTGCGAGACCAAGCCGGTTTAAATCGCGACCAAAGCTTCAAACCCTTGGTACTCCACATGGATATGCGGTGGCTGGTGATCGTCGTGCCACATGCGCACGATGTCCGAAGAAGATGGCAATCGTTGGCATGGATCACACTCCTAAGCGCGGGAGGCACGCCGCATCAATCGACTCGGGGTGTTGGGCAATGGCGGGATGCATCGGGCAAGTTTAGCGAGGTTCTGCGGCCAAGGGTATTCAGGCCGATGTCAAAACCCCGACCCCGGCTCCTTCAAAAACGCCAGCTCCTCGGGCGTGGACGGGCGGCCCAAGATGGCAAAGATTTGGAATGAAAGGGTGGGGGTAGCGGCCAAAGCGCAGGGTGATGGCTTGGTGGCGCTGCTCGAAGCGCAGGGTGTCTTCCATGCCCGGCTGCGCAAACAGGGCGACGGCTTGGGTGTGCACCAGGGCGGACTCGCTGTGCATGTAGGGCATGTAGGCAAAGCTGCGCTGCGCCAAGGGCAGGCTGCGGTCTTGCCCACTGGCCACCAGCTCTTGCGCCAGCGCCAAGGCCAGCGCGTCTTGCGCAAAGGCTTGGGGGGTATCGCGGTAGACGTTGCGCGAGAACTGGTCGAGGACCAAGACCTCGGCCAAACGCCCATCGGGTGTGGCACGCCAGGCAAACAACTCACACCGCGCCGCTGCCTCCAGTGTGGCGCCGAAGCGGGCGCGGATGGCTTCGTCCAATTCGGCGTCTTTGGCAAAGTGGTCCTTGGGGGTGAGTTCGTTGAACCAGAAGTGGAGGATGGATTAGGGTTGCATGTGAAAAATGTCTCCAGCTGCAGGCGGCGCTGTCGAGAACGCCAGCGCTGTCACGGGCATGGCTGTTCAGTCAGGGGATTGAAGGGCCATCAAAACGCGTTGGGCGGCGGCGATCAGATCGGTGACAAGGCGTGTATCGACATCCATCATGCCTTCGTACTCGCCCAGGTTGCGCTTGTTGTGACACAAGTCCAGCACGCGCCAAACCTCAGGCCCCAGCCCCAGTGTGTGTGGCAATGCCTGAAAGACGATGTAGCGGTTGCTCGGGCGAAAGCCTTTCTTTCGCAATGCGGCCAAACACAAGGCGTGAGCCGCGTTGTAGGCCAGATCAAAGCGGCTTTCCAATGCCAGTGTGGCGTTGGTGGCATCGGTCAAGCGGGTGTTGCCCGTTCGGAGCAAACCCGCGATTTCGGCGGCGTCGGGTGGCTCAGCTTTGAGCGAGCCGCTGGGGCCGCTCAGGTTTTCAAGTGGGGTGGGTGGGCTCATGTTGCGGTGACTCCTCCTGGCCGATCAGCCATATCTTTGGCTGTTGCATCACGCGGTTGATGAAGGCATTGTCACCCAGTTGGCGGGCTTTGAAGTCGGCCACTGTGTAAAGCGCCGGGTTGATTGTGCGGCCCAATGTTTGGCTGGCGGCTTCGAGCGCGCCAAACACATCGCCATAGCCCAGCGTGTCGCTGACCAGCAGCACGTCGATATCGCTGGCGCTGGTGTCTTGCTGCTTGGCCATGGAGCCAAACACAAACGCCAGCGAAATTTGCGGCGCAATCGGCAAAAGTGCCGTACGCAGCACATCGGCCAGCCCCATGGTTTTCAGCACCAGAGCGCGCAACTCGGCAAACACGGGCGAAGCTGCGTTGGCCTGAAAGTGTTTTTGGTTGCCCTGTTTGCGCACCGTGAGCAAACCTGCTGCAGCCAGATCGGCCAACTCGCGCTGGACAGCCCCTGCGCCCGACTGAGCCAGGCCAATGACTTCGTTGGTGTAGAAGCTGCGGTCCGGCGCAACAAACAGCACGGCCAGCACGCGCTGACGTACCTTTGAAAACAGCGCGTCGGCGATGGAAGTGGTGATTGAAGCGGCATTCATACCCATAATGGGTTTGATCATACCTTATTTGGGTATTTTAACCCATGCCAATTTGACTAGGTATTGGGCCATGACCTCGTTCAGCGGGATGGCTTGAACCTCACCCCGGTGGTAAGCGGCCAGACGGCTATCTGCTTCTTGTGCCCATTGCTCGTCCAGCGAGAGGTTGCGTTCGTTAGATGGGTCCGAAACACGATTGACCGAGGTCATTCAAGCCGCCTTGAGGACCATGTCAATGTGCATGGACGAGTAAGGGCAGAGCACACCGCCAGATTCGGTGCGCTCCAGCAGGCCCAGGTCGGCCAGCACCACCACGTCTTCTTGCACGCGCTTGACATCGCGCTCCACCAGCCTAGCCAGCTCTCGCACCGACAGCTCGCCTTTGCTTTGTGCGGTACGCACCAGCGTCCAGCGCTTTTCGGTCAGCTGACCAAAGAAATGGCCGGGGCTTTCAAAGTTGAGCACCTCGCCTTTGTAAGTGCTTTGCCGTGGCGCTTGGGCTGCGGCACGCAAACCGGCTTGCCAGTCGATGTTGGTTATACGGAGGTTGCGATGCATTTACGTATCCTGATCAGGAAAATCCAATAATGGGACTGCAGAACGCCGTGCTGCATCCGTCACGTATGTGCGCAATTTGTATGTGTCTGGTGTAACCAAAGACTCGGATGCAACTTTTTTCATCTTCGCAATGCCTGCCTCAAAGAGGACAACACAAGTATGGTGTGGATGTTGAGCAGACTCATACAGGATACCGTCCAGCTTATGTTGGCGACAATCCAGAGCAAAGGCTTGAGTGATGGTGAACCGCTGTGCTTGTAGTACCGGGTAGGCCTCAGCCAAGCTGCGAAGGTCAGCCAAACGCAAAGTCCCCCGAGTTACGAATTGAACCATTGACAGATGAATCAACTCCGATAAGGAGCGGCTTTTAACCTCGCGGCGGAAACGTGATTCATAGAGCGCGGTATGGGCACTGTCAGCCAGGTAGGCCGTCGATTCAGCAGTTAAATCAAAACGGTCTGCAAGTAAGCCAACGGGCGGCAACAGAAAGCCGTTGATGCGGATATTTGTTTTACGCGCACGCGTCAGCTGCACGCGGTGAAAGGTCTGGCCTGGGGCCAGTTCAAGGATGGGTGGATGCAGGTCTTTGAGTTTCATGGAAAGAGGCGGTTAATGCCCCTCTGCCGTCGCCAGATTGATCACGCGCTGGGCGGGTGTGCCTTGCTCCAACGCGGTGCGGGGTGACTGGCCGTCCAGTGCCGGGTGCGGGCTTTCCAAGAAAGCCAGCAATTGCCAGCCGTCGGTCGAACCCAAGGCTGCAGCCATGGGCGCGATGACCGGAAAGATGAACGGCTCGAACTGCCAGCGGGGCAGTTTGTAGCCCCGGCGCAGGTGCGACACACCAATGCAGCGGCCGCTTTTGATCCAGGCGTTCATGGTCACGCGGGTGGTGCCCGACAGGGTGGCCGCTTCGTCGGTGGTGATCATGTCAGCGGCCTGAATGCGTTGCAGCCGGTACTGCGCGCCAAAGCGCAGCAGCGCATTGGTTTGCGCTTCTGATGCGTAAGGGTCTTGGCCGCTGGCTTTGTCACGGGGTAAATCTGGGATGGCAGAGAGAGGGAAGGTGAGGGTGTTCATGGTGTGTTTCTGCAAAGTTCCACGCTCATGGCGCGTTGCGCATGTTCAGCTTTTGGGCGCTGAAAAAATGCCTTGGGCGTTCAAGGCTCCCTGCCTTTTTGGTCTTGTGTTCTGGTGAGATCGACTGTTGTGGCTTTGTATGTTCAATGAACAAGTTCAGGAGCCACTCATAGGCACATCCAACGGTCACGTAAACAGGTTCTGCAACGCATCGTCTAACCAACGACTCATACAGGCTTTTCATGACTTCAAGCATCTTGACCCGATCAAAGGGGACCACCATCGCGTTCCGTTCTATAGGGGGCACGATGATTACCTTGTTAACGCTTGTGCTTCTAGGTCTTGAGGAAGCGGATTCATCCAAAGTCGACATGACTTCTCCAAAAAAAACGAGGCTTACTTTAAGAAGTCAGCCCCGTTATTTTAGGATGATTTGAAAATTTCGTAAAGTTCGTTTGACCGGACGACCTAAAACCCTGACCCCGGCTCCTTCAAAAACGCCAGCTCCTCGAGCGTGGAGGGGCGGCCGAGGATGGCATTGCGGTGGGGGTAGCGGCCAAAGCGGTCGATGATGGCTTGGTGGCGCTGCTCGAAGCGCAGGGTGTCTTCCAGGCCCGGCTGCGCAAACAGGAGGGCGGCTTGGGTGTGCACCAGGGCGGACTCGCTGTGCATATAGGGCATGTAGGCAAAGCTGCGCTGCGCCAAGGGCAAGCTGCGGTCTTGCCCACTTGCCACCAGCTCTTACGCCAACGCCAAGGCCAGCGCGTCTTGCGCAAAGGCTTGGGGGGTGTCGCGGTACACGTTGCGCGAGAACTGGTCGAGCACCAAGACCTCGGCCAAGCGCCCCTCGGGCGTGGCACGCCAGGCAAACAACTCACACCGCGCCGTCGCTACCAGCGTGGCCCCGAAGCGGGCGCGGATGGCTTCGTCCAGGGCGGCGTCTTTGGCGAAGTGGTGCTTGGGGGTGAGTTCGGTCAATCAAAAGTGGAGGATGTAGTGGGGCTGCATCACTTTGTGGATTTACGCACCAGCGTGGCTATTCAGTACGGGTTCGTTTCAGGGGCAGTTGTTGCGCGTTCAGTTGACATCTGTGCCGATGACGCCTTGCCTCTTGACCTCGTCTAAAGTCTTGCCTGCTGCTGTTTTCCATTCGACCCAGCCATTGGCTGATCGGCCCATGACTGCCATGGCGGCGGTACTGGGGCTTGAAAACAGGTGATCGCGTGTGAAAACCAGCAGAGATCCAGAACTGCCAGCGATTTCGGTCAGAACGTCTTCCGTCATCAATTGGCTGCGCATGCGCTCGTGAGAAGTCCCTTGAATTGAAGGAACAATCTCTGCTCGTCCCTTCGAACCTTTGTGCACCACAAAACCTTCGGTGGTGTATTCGCCCACGCCGTCGGCCCCCGAGCCCTTGCAGTAGAACAATTCGACGATGCCTTTGGCGGTTGGGGCACTGGTCAAGGGTTCAAAAATGGGCTGACCCAACGTGGCCAACAAAGTGGCTGCGGTTTCGTGAATCTCATGACAATCCGCTTGCAAAGGAGCAGGTGTGTAGGGCTGCGAACCGGTGTTGCCATTCTCTAGACCATAACGTCCTGCCTTTGTGGCTTCTGCAATGGCAAGCCATTCCAAAAACAATGCGTGCGTTTGCGTCAAGCTGTTGGTCAGCGAGATGACCACGAAAGCGCGGTTCCAAAAATCTTTGTTCTGATGGTGTTGCTCCAAGCGCTTGCCCACACTGCCTGACTGTCCGATGTAAGTGCGAGGTAAACCCGCCTCAGACAATTCGCCCATCAAAAAGTACACGCCCACTTGCTGGGCCTCTGGCATCTTCAGGAAGTCGGCCAGTTGGCTGCGCGGCACCTCGATCACGCGAACAATGCGAGTCGTGATCTCGGCCACGCGCATACCACGTGGGTCGCCGGACGGGAGGAAGATTTGGATGGTTTGAGGGCGTGAGCTCAATTCACTTGCCCCAACTGTCCTTCAACCCCGTCACCCGGTTAAACACCGGCTTCGCCCCCGCCACATGATCCAGGCGGTCCGCCACAAAGTATCCAAACCGCTCAAACTGGAACTTCTGGTCTGGCTGCGCCCCGGCCAGTGACGGCTCCACATAGGCGGTGACCACCTTCAAGCTGTCCGGGTTGAGCGACTGCAAGAAGTCTTTGCCGCCTGCATCGGGGTGCGCTTCGGCAAACAGGCGGTCGTACAGGCGAACTTCGGCTTGCACGCCGTCGGCCACGCTCACCCAGGTGATGGCGGCTTTGGCTTTGACGCTGTCGGCACCGGGTGTGCCGCTCTTGGTGCCGGGGATCACTTTGGCGTGCACTTCGGTCACGTTGCCCGCCGCGTCGCGTGCGCAGCCTGTGCATTCGATCACGTAGCCGCCTTTCAGACGCACCACGTTGCCGGGGAACAATCGTTTGTAGCCCTTGGGCGGCACTTCTTCAAAGTCTTCGCGCTCGATCCACACTTCTTTGCCGATCAGGAATGTGCGGTCGGCTGGGGGTGTTTGGCCCTCGGCTATCGCACTGTGGGGCAGGGCGGGTTGGCTGCAGGCCTCGGTGTGGCCGTCGCTGCCAAAGGCTTCGGCCCAGTTGGTCAGCACGAGCTTGACGGGGTCGAGCACGGCCATGCCGCGGTGGGCTTTGTTTTCCAGGTCTTCGCGCAGGCAGCCCTCAAGGGTGCTGTAGTCGATCCAGCTGTCGCTTTTGGTCACGCCAATGCGGTCGGCAAACAGGCGCAGGCTCTCGGGCGTGTAGCCCCGGCGGCGCAGGCCGACGATGGTGGGCATGCGCGGGTCGTCCCAGCCGCTGACTTTGCTTTCATTGACCAGTTGCGCCAGCTTGCGTTTGCTGGTGATCACATAGGTCAGGTTCAGGCGGGCAAATTCGTATTGTTTGGGGCTGGGCGCGGCCAGCAGCTTGCACTCGCACAGGCGCTCCATCAGCCAGTCGTAAAACGGGCGCTGGTCTTCAAACTCCAGCGTGCAGATGCTGTGGGTGATTTGCTCCAGCGCGTCTTCGATGGGGTGGGCAAAGGTGTACATCGGGTAGATGCACCAGGTGTCGCCCGTGTGGTGGTGGGTGGCGCGGCGGATGCGGTAGATGGCCGGGTCGCGCAGGTTGATGTTGGGCGACGCCATGTCGATCTTGGCGCGGAGCACGGCCGCGCCGTCATCGAGCTTGCCGTCACGCATTTCGCGGAATCGCGTCAGGTTTTCTGTCACGGTGCGGCTGCGGAAAGGGCTGTCCACGCCGGGTTTGCCAAAGTCGCCCCGGTTGGCGCGCATGTCTTCTGCGCTTTGTTCGTCCACATAGGCGTAGCCAGCTTCGATCAGCGCCTCGGCAGCGCGGTACATGAAGTCGAAGTAGTCGCTGGCTTGGTAGGGCGCGGCGCTTCCGGCGGCCTGGCCCAATTGCGCCCAGTCAAAGCCGAGCCATTTCACGGCGTCGATGATGCTGTTGACGTATTCGGTGTCTTCTTTTTCGGGGTTGGTGTCGTCAAAGCGCAGGTGGCACACGCCGCCGTATTCCTTGGCCAGCCCGAAGTTGATGCAAATGCTTTTGGCGTGGCCCACGTGCAAGTAGCCGTTGGGCTCGGGCGGGAAGCGGGTGCGGATCTTGGCCGGGTCGGGTTGGCCCGCCGCATGGTGAGTGGCGTCGCCCGGGCTGCCTGCCCAGCGGCGGGTGGCATAGGTGCCTTTGTCCAGGTCGTTTTCGATGATTTGGCGCAGGAAGTTGCTGACTTTGTGGTCGGCGGTGGCGTTGGTGTCGGGAGCTTTGGGGGTGGGGGCGTTCATAGCGATCGATTTTAGGGCTTGCCAAAGTCCATTCCCTTTGGACTGAACTTACGAATAGACACGATTGTGAAGTCGCCGCTGTGCACCGAAGGGGTCTTTAAAACGCTAAAGATGCAGGTGTAACCGTTGCACCCACAATTTTGGAGAAATTCGCATGTCCAATCATTGGTTCAACACGGGGGGCCGCAAGCTGGCGGTGTGGGGCAGTTTGGCTGTGGGCTTGGCGCAAGTGGGGTGCGCCCACCCGGTGTTGATGGAGCCTCATGTGGTGGTCTCTTCGCGCACAGGCCCCCCGCCTGTTTATGGCCCGGTATACAGCCATGTCCACGCGCATGCCCCCCAACCGCACTTCATCGTGCCGCCCCCACGGCCTGTTTATTTGCCGTCACCGCCACCGCGTGTGGTCTATCCGTCTGCTCCCCCACGGGTGGTGTACCACCCAGCGCCCCCGCAGGTGCTGTACAGGCCACCTGTTCATGTCAGTCCTGTCCATCGGCCTGCACCACAGTGGGGTTCAAAACACCCTGTCGAAGTGGGCAAGGGCGGGCACCGTGAAGCTCGGGATGGGCGAGAACGCCGAGAGGGTGAGCGTGGCCATGGTCGTGACGAACGCGAACGCGAGCCATGGCGTCGTTAAGCGGTCTGATCTGACGCCCAAGTTCACAGCCTTTGGCGCAGCACCATCTCGTCACGCCGAATCTCGACATCAAAGTGCCTCAAAAAGGCCTGCCCCAATAGCGCCTGCTGTGGCTCCAGACCACTCAGACCCACCGCCACGCTGGTGTCGTTGAGCACCAAATTTCCCACACGCACCGGCACGCTGCGCACCAACTGACCCTGGCGGGGGCCGTTGGCGGTGTGCAGGGTGATGCTCTGGCCCGCAGGCAATCCGGCCTGAGTGGCCAACGCTTGGCTCACGCTCACATGGCTGGCCCCGGTGTCCACCAAAAAGCGCACAGGCTGGCGATTGACCTCGCCCTCCACATGAAAATGCCCATCCCGCTGGCGCGGAATGACCAGATCACCCGAGTCAAGCGCATAGGGCTTCAGGCTGGCTTGTCTGTTGTGTTCGATGCGATCAAACACCAAATACAACACCCCCGCCACCGCCAACCAGACGTCGGCAATGGCCAAGGCACCCAATTGGGCTGTTTTTTGAATCGGTGACGGCATCGGTTTGCGCAAGTTCGTGGCGTTGTTCTGCCATCCGATTATTGACCCAGCCCGATGGCGTCTCGTGCTTTCTTTGTAGGAGCGTCGCCCTCGCCGCGATCAAGCCCCGCAGACCACCCCCCATCGCCCAGGCAGCGTTGCTCTCCCCCCTGTAGGAGCGGCGCCCCCGCCGCGATCAAGCCCCGCACACCACCACCCATCGCACCGAGGGCGGTGCTCCCACAGGGGACAGCGATAGCGCCCCGCAGACCACCCCCACCGCCCAGGCCGCGTTGCTCTCCCCCCTGTAGGAGCGGCGCCCCCGCCGCGATCAAGCCCCGCAAACCACCATCGCCCTCATCGCACCGAGGGCGGTGCTCCCACAAGGGACAGCGATAGCGCCCCTCAGACCACCGCCACCGCCCAGGCCGCGTTGCTCTCCCCCCTGTAGGAGCGGCGCCCCCGCCGCGATCAAGCCCCGCACACCACCACCCCCCATCGCACCGAGGGCGGTGCTCCCACAGGGGACAGGGAACGGCCCCCACCCCTCAAATCACCAAATTCATTAAACCCAATCCGATTCATCACGCGCCCAGCTGCGCCTGTTTCAAATTCTCAAATTCATCACAATCCCTGCCGGTTTGCCTTGAATCGCAAATCGTGAGTTCTTAAATGTGCTGTATTTTACAAATAAATACACCAAAACCAACAGAATACTCCAATTGGCGAGTGGCGTTTTGTGGACTTATTGGGTACTATGTTTTACAAATTCGCCGTCATTTTTTGAGCCAAAAAGCACCCCTATTTCCATGATTTCGAAACCCCTTGCCCCTTTGTCTCAGATCGCTTTGGCTTTGACTTCCTGGCCACTTGCTTGGCGCGCGTGCGCGGGGCGTGTTGCTCGGGCGCTGGCCGCCGGGGTTTCGGTGATGGTGCTGGGCCTGGCCGGGGCGCAGGCGCAAACGGCCATCGAGACCAGCCAAGCCGGAGCCAACGCGCGCATCGACGTCTTGGTCTCGCCCTTTAMCCCCCCGAAGGGAAAGGAAGAAAGAAAAAGCC